>DASUYO010000341.1:0-18240 GCA_036377375.1 Pyrinomonadaceae bacterium | reverse complement strand
CGCTGGCCGTGGGAGGGTTTGTCGTGACGATGGCTGCTTTAGGCGTGTCGATCTTCAATAAGAAATTGCGGGAACTGCATTAGTTTAGCCGCAGATGAACGCAAATAAACGCAGATCAGATCTGCGTTTATTTGCGTTCATCTGCGGCTAAAACTAATGCAGTTCCCGCAATTTCTTATTGAAAATCGACACGCCTAAAGCAGCCATCGTCACGACAAACCCTCCCACGGCCAGCGTAGGCTGCGGGCCAAAGTGATTCGACCCAGTGCCCGCGAGAATGTTTCCGATTGGTACCGTGCCGAGGAACGAAAGCATAAACATGCTCATTACGCGGCCGCGCATTTGATCCGTAACGAGCTTCTGAAGGAGTGTGTTAGTGAGCGCGATTGAAACCACCAGCGCGAAACCTACACCAAAGAGGAAGAGCAACGACAGCATCAATCGTGATGACAGCGCAAATCCCATGATGCACAAGCCAAACATCATTGCGCCGCCGAGAACAAACCAGCCTTTCTTCCTGAAGTCCCCGAGATAAGCAACCAGCAGCGCTCCCACGAATGCTCCACATCCGGACGTGCCCATCATCAGCGCCAGACCCGTTTCCCCAAGACGAAAGATATCCCGCGCGTATATCGGGACGAGAGTGAAATATGGAGCACCAAAGAAACTGTTGATTGCGGCCAGCAGCAACAGCGACGAGACTCGCGGGCGGTTTCGAGCATAATGCAGGCCCTCGACGATATCGCGCCAGAACGCCGGCCGCTCCTTCACCACACGCTCAGGTGCATTCGGTTGTTCCGTTCGCACCATCCAAAGCGCAGTCACCACGGCAACGTAGGAAATACCGTTCGCAAAAAAGCATCCCGCAAGTCCAAAGACTCTAAATGCGATACCTGCGAGCGTTGGTCCAACTACTCGTGACAGTTGAAACTGCGTTGAGTTAAGCGCGATCGCATTCGCGAGATCTTCACGGCCAACCAGATCGTATGTCAGAGCTAAATACGAAGGACTCGCCAGCGCCATGCAACTTCCAGTTACAAACGAGAAGCCCAACACCATCCAGCGATTCACAACTGCTGTTGCCACCACCGCAGCAAGCCCGAGAGCTGCAAGACCAGCTACCACTTGCGTGTAGAGCAACAGCCGGCGTCGATCGATCCGATCGGCAAAGACACCACCAACGAGTGTGAGAACAAACCCCGGCGCCGTGGCCATGAATCCATCGAGTCCTAACCAGAAGGCTGAATTGGTCAACTGCAACACAAGCCAACCCTGCGCGACCACCTGCATCCACGTGCCGACATTCGAGAGAAACGCCCCGATCCAGAAGACACGGTAATTGCGATGCGACAGTGCGCGGAACATCCTGCCTCGGGTGGTGGGCGTCTTTGGAGTAGCTACCGGCGCAATCTCAATGGGCATTGCCACAAAAAAGCACAAACGCACAAATGATTCAACGGTTGTTTGTGTTTTTGCGGCTTTAATTTTTGACTAGACTTTGCGACGCCACGAGGAGAGGGAGGTGCCGCTGCCGCCGCGGCGTGCGGCGATGATCTCGGCGAGGATTGCGAGTGCGACCTCTTCCGGACTGACTGCACCGATGTCCAGACCGATGGGCGCGTGAATGTTTTTGAGTTGCTCGTCAGGAATTCCTGCGTCGCGTAACCGGTCGATGACGATCGACGTGCGTCGCTTGCTCCCGATTAAACCAACGTAATCCGGATTGGTGCGAACGACCGCTTGCATGCACTGCTCATCTTCGTTGTGCCCCCGTGTAACAACTGCTACTGACACGCCGCGGCCGTTGCCGACAGCCTCGCGCACTGCCGAGTTCCAGTCGTTCGCGACCATCAGCTCCATCTGTTCTTGGGGAAACCGTTCGCGTTTTAGAAACTCAGCACGATCGTCAATCAAAGTGGTGTGATAACCGGTGAAGGCAGCGAGTCGCGCTAACGCGGCTCCGACGTGGCCGGCTCCGCAAACAACGAGTCGTGGCGCGGGTTGCAGTCGCTCAAACAACACAGCAGTTTCACGCGCGGAAGGATAGTTTGGGGCGAGCTCACTGACATTGAACATTCGCGTCTCTTCACGTGAAGCAACAAAACGCGCCGCATGATTCAAAACAATCGAGTCCAATTCAGGATCGCCGAGAGTTCCGAACGATTCGCCATTCTCGCCATTCTCTTGGACAAGAAACTTTGCACCGACGTTTTCCGGACCGCGCACCTTCGTGATGACCACCGCTATGTCGCCGCGTTCCAACACCTGCTCAATCATCTTCAGCACGGAAGATGTCTGGTTGCTCGTTTCAGTCATTCGCTTTAATGGGATATTTACTTCGACACTTTCGGTTTAGCGAAACCGACCGAGGAGGCTGCACGGCGCAAGAGCCAAAATGGTCCAACTAAAAGATAAATGGGATTCCTGAAGAAGGCGGGTTGATTTCCTTCAATCGCATGACCAACAAACTGAAGAATCCAGCCGACAATGAACAACGCCAGCGCCCAACGCCAGTTGAAGAAAAACAGGGGCAGAGAGACGACAATCAGCGGTATGCCGATACTGTGCGTCAGTCGGTTCAGCGGATGCTGGTGCTTGGCTTTGTAGTTTGAGACGAAATCCGTCAATCGATCACCTCAACAAATATATCCATCGTGCCGCCGCAAACCATCCCTTCTTCACTTGCCTCGTCAGCGGTGAGCGAGAAATGGTGCAACTGTGATTTCCCTGAGCGCAGGGCTTGTTTCGCCTCTGCCCAGACCTCGGCCTCGATGCAGCCGCCGCCCACAGTTCCCGCAACTTCGCCGTTTTGAAAGAAGAGCATTTTCGCACCGCGCTGCTGCGGCGTCGAACCGCGCGTATGGGCGACGGTGGCGACAACGACGCGTTCGCCGCGCTCAGCGGCTTCATTAATCATGCGATAGAGATCACCTTGCGGAATAGTCGACATACCGAAACTTTGTGTCTTCTGAATCGTGTTTGCAGTGCCCGGAACTTTGTATTTTGGCTCTTGTCTAACGATGTGCCAAGTCTACGGCACATGGATAGCAGTCCCAAGCGGCTCGAGGCGTCAAAAGACACAAAAGTACAAAGATTCAGATGGATTGCGTAAAAGTTCAGAGTTCAAGCTTTAGCTTGCATGCGTGGGAGTCACGCCAGCAAGCTAAAGCTTGAACTCTGAACTTTACTATACCCATTTAAAGTGCGAGCCAAACTTTTACTTGTCGCAAATTACTTTGTAGTGTAAAGTCGCGCAAGGTTATGCCACCGGAGGTCACGATGCACGAACAGCCGTACGATCTTTATGAACTGCCACGCCGTTATAAATTCATTCTTTACGCCGGTGTCATTCTTCCCATCGTATCGATCACCGTCGAGGCACTCACCTATGCATGCGCGGAAGAGTTCGTCGATCCGATCCCGACTGTCTGGCACTTATTACTCGTCCTCTTCGTGCCGCTCGCTCAACTGCAAGCGTGGTTTGCGATCCGGAGGGGCGCTCCTGATCGTCTGATGCTGGCAAGCCTTACGAACGCAGTTGTCATCGGCATAACTTTCTTCTACACGATCGTTTTCCTGCCGGTTATGCCCTTGGCTGCATTGATGGTTTTTATCGTTTTCGGCTTCTTGCCGCTCGCCCCGATGTTTTCGCTGATTGCGGCTCTCCTGGTTCGGCGCCACCTGCGGCGCATCGCTGCTACCGCTTCACAAAAGAATTCCGCACTCACGACAAGAGCATTACTTGCCGGTCTGGTTTTTACTTTCGTCGTGATTGCAATAATAGAACTTCCGGCAACATTGACGGGAATCGGGTTACAGAAAGCGACTGCCGCTTTACCCGGAGCAAGGGAGCAGGGAATTCGATTCCTGCGCAAGTACGGTAACAAAGACGTTCTGCTTCGCAGTTGCTACAACCCGCCGGATGTTGCCACGGATCTTATTGGCTTCGCTTTGTCAAAGTCCGTGACGCCTCAGGAAGCTCAGCAAATCTATTATCTCGTGACGGGCCAGACGTTTGATTCTGCAGTTCCTCCAGCACGAATGCGTCATCACTTGGAACAACGCTATCAGCTCGAATTGTATGACTATCATGAGGACCTAAAACTGGATGGCAAACTGAATGGCTTATCGCTCGCAAGTTCCGAACTACAGGGCTCAGTCGATGCCAATGGAGGAGTCGGCTACATGCAGTGGACACTCGCATTTCAAAACGACGCTGTTGTGCAAAGAGAGGCCCGTGCTGAGGTCCAACTGCCGCCTGGAGGTATCGTGTCGCGTCTTACGCTCTGGGACAACGGCGAAGAGCGTGAAGCTGCATTTCTCGGCCGCAGTCAGATAGGGGAAGCTTACCAGCCAGGTGGCATCCCACAGCAACGCTATCCTGTTTCAGTCACGACTTCCGGCGGTGATCGTGTTCTGGTCGAATATTTTCCGGTTCAGCCATACGGTGAGACGAAGATTCGCGTTGGCATTACGGTGCCATTGGTTCTGGAAGATGTGGAACACGTGCGGTTGCTGTTGCCGCACTTTGTAGATAGAAATTTTCGAATTCCGGATAATGTGAATCATTCGGTTTGGATTGAATCGTCAACTCCTATAGTGACGTGGGATTACTCCTTGAAGATGGACCGATGTGTTACCGGGACCTTTTCGCTGCGCGGCGAGCTCGCGGACGCAGCGATCTCGCAGCCTGAATCGTCCGTAAGGTTGGAAAAATTAGATTTGAAAGAAACGTGGAGCAGGGATCCATTTAACCCGGCATTCGTAGTGCGCCAATCCATTGAAGACCGTACTCCAGCTCACCTGCGACGAATAGTTATCGTGATCGATACGTCTGGCACTATGCGTCCGTGGGTCCCGGCGATAGTCGATGCAATCCGTTCGCTACCGCCAGATTTCGACGTCAAAATTCTTTTCGCTTCGTCGGACGTCATGAGCACCGCAGTACGATGGCCGGGAACCCCATGGTTCGTACCTGAGGGAGCATTTGAGGGCGGCGCCGATAACGAACCTGCATTACGCAAAGCGTGGGATCTCGCCGCAGAAGCACCCGGTAACAATGCGATCGTCTGGATCCACAGCCCGCAACGGCTGCTTTTTGGTTCTGCCGATGACCTTAGAGGACGTTGGGAGCGCTCTTATGGACCAACTCTCTATTCTGTCCAGACCACGATCGGCGCGGATGAAATCGAGAAAAAACTCGACGGGATCAACGAAGTCAAGTCAGTCGCACGCGTCAACGGTCTGCAAACAGATCTGGAAAACCTTTTTGCGCGCCTTACAGGTCGCACGAAGACGCTGGAATTCGTGCGGTCAAGCAAGAAACTGGATTCGAAACTTGATCTGTCTGGGACAGTGCAAACGTCCAATCAGCTGGCAAGGCTCTGGGCCAACGACGAAGTCACCCGAATTCTGGCGCCACAAGATGTTTCATTGAATAATGCGGCGAGCACACTCGCTGTCCGCTATCGACTCGTAACGCCAGTAAGTCGCGCCGTTTTCACACAATGAGCTTCTTATGTTTACGCTTTTTCTGCCTTTTTGTGGCTATCTTTAGTTCTGCTAATATCGGCGTCGCTAAACCCAAATTTGGAGGACCCGAATGGCAGCCACCCCCCAAGTGCCGGGCCGCGTAAATGATCGCCGGCTATACATACTCGCAGCAATCCTGACTCCCCTGATCGTACTCGCAGGTTTCGCACGCACTTACTATCTCAAGCCTTTCTTCCACACGCCCGATCTCGCGGGCCGCATCGTTCAGTTACACGGGATCGTGATGACCGCGTGGGTCGTGCTCTTTGTAGTTCAGGTATCGCTGGTCGCAAAACGTCGAACCCGAATCCATCAACGTCTCGGAATCCTCGGCGGCGTACTCGCTGCACTGGTAGTCGTAGTCGGCACCCTGACGGGCCTCTACGCTGCCGCTCGCGGCGCCAGCCCTGGCCCACCCGCACTATCGTTTCTGATCATCCCGCTGGGCGATATGCTGATCTTCTCGATCCTGATCGGCCTGGCACTCTACTACCGCCGCAAGCTGCGCGTTCACAAACGTCTCATGCTGCTGGCTGCAATTAACATATTGACTCCGGCCATCGCACGCATTCCGCTGAGCTTCATTATCAACGGTGGACCACTCGCGTTCTTTGCGCTGACCGATCTATGTCTGCTTGTCGCAGTGGCATTCGATACTTACAAACATCGTCGCCTGCATCCAGTCTTCTTATGGGGCTCGATCTTCCTGATTGCAATGCAGCCGCTGCGACTGCTGCTCGCCGGGACTCAAACGTGGATTAACTTTGCCGCAGCTCTCGTATCGCTGGTGAAATAATGAAACGATTTGTCTACTCTGGAGTTTTGCTGCTGCTGACGACGTGCACTGCGTTTGCACAAACGGCACCCGACGCCGCCGAGCTGACTAAACTCTTGAATGACTTCCTCGCCGGTGCGTCACGCAACGACCCCGCCGTGCACGAGCGCTTCTGGGCCGACGATCTGATCTACACACGGTCCGCTGGGCGTCGCGTGAACAAAACCGAAGTGATGCAGGATGTGCGCTCTACTCCGGCACCCAAACCAACGGATCCGAAAACGGTCTACACTGCCGAGGACATTCGCATTCAACAGTACGGCGATACCGCCGTCGTCGCTTTCCGTCTCGTCGCGACTACAGACAGCGGTGGCACTAAGCACGTCGCCAATCTGCTCAATAGCGGCACCTTTGTTAAGCGCGACGGCAAGTGGCAGGTGGTGAACTGGCAGTCGACGCGGATGCCGCGCACTGAAGCGGAAAGCAAAGCCGAAGTCACAATCGCCGACGCTGCGTTTCATCAAGCCATATTGTCGGCAGACGCGGACAAACTCATGGCGCTGACCGATCCAACATTCATCTGGACACACGGCTCAGCACAAACAACACGTCAACAGTTGCTCGATGACTTGCGCGCGCGAAAAGTAAAGTATGGGAAGCCGGATCCGGCTAAGGTGAGTATTTCAGTCTACGGCGACACAGCAATCGTTCGTGGCGAATCGTACACGCTAATCTTCATCAACCAGCTCGGCGTCTGGCGAGCCGTCTCGCTACACACGAGTGCCTAAGATGAACAGCGGGATAGTTCAGAGTTCAGCCTTTAGGCTGCTCGCTCGTCATCACGGCTGGCAAGCTAAAGCTTGAACTCTAAACTTTACTCGACCCAACTAATTTTGTGTGTTTTGTGCCTTCTTGCGGCTAGTTACGGCTTGCGTGGCCGTGGTGTGGGCGCCTCGACTGGCTGCGCATCCATCTGCTCGCGGCGTTGATTCAGTTTCGCGCGCAACAGATCCACTTCAGAATCAGCATTCGCAACCGCAACTTCCAAACGCGATCGGCTCGTCTCTGCCAGTTTCAACTGAACCTGAACTCTCGACTTTTCACCCTCAAGCTGTTTCCTACGGGCTTCACGCGTTGCTTCGGGTCTCGTGCTTCCATAACCCGCGGTGGCGGCTTCGATATTCTCGGGCCGCAAAGCAAACTCAATCTGCTCGAGCTTCGCTTCGTAATCAGCAATCTTAGTCTGGATATCCATTAACTGCGCACGCAATTGCTCCGCGCGCTGTTCAGCACGAGTCAACCGCTCCATATCGAGCTGGTAGCGATCGTCTTCCTGCATCTGTGTCAGCTTGTCGTTAAGCCTTTTCACCTGATTCGTGAGCGTGTTGATATTCTCCTGGGTTTTTTCCTCTTCCGTAGGCTCAGGAGGTGTGACTTTCGGCTTCCAGCCTTGCAGCGGTTCAGACGACGACTCCTTGTTGGCGGAATCTGCGGTGCTGATAATTTTTACATCGCCAGTTGACGTTTTATCGGCCGTGGCCGGCGGCGCAATGGGCGGGTTGGTAATGACGGGCTTGGCCGCCGCGGGCCTGGAGGTGCGATGCGTTCTCCTCTTCTTCCTGGTCTGCGCTGTCCCTTCGACCACGCAGAAGGTGAGAATAAGGCAAACACTAACAAGGATTTTAGTGTAGCTGTTTAAGCGAATAGGCATCGTCACGGCTCCTTTTCCAACTCCAAGATACCTCGCTATCGGAGATGCCATCAAGCTCCGGACAGGATGCTTGGCTTGCACGCCGCGCTCGGCCGGTTGTTCCCGGGATTTTAAGCCTTTTCTGCTTTCTTGCGGCTTAGAACGGCTGGACCCTGAAGCTGATATCCATCGCTGGTGCGGCACTCGTCAGCGCCTCAACCCGGATCAGTTGCGCCCCTGCTTCGGCATACTCACGAACGTTTGCAGGCGTGATCTTCCCCGCACATTCGATTGTAACTGAGCTCGCCAACTCTCTCGCGATCTGTGCGAGCCGCGCAAACTCAGTTGAACTGAGGTTCTCGATCACGATCGCATCAGCACCCGCGCCAATCGCTTCTCTTAGTTCACTTTCAGTTCCTACTTCCACCGCAACTTTATGCAGGTAACCCAACTTGTCTTTCGCTGTCTTCACGGCAACCGTCACGCCGCCAAGAATCGAAATGTGATTTGACGTCACTACCACGCCATCATCCAGGCCGAACCTGCTGTTGTATCCACCACCGAGCTCCACAGCAAATCTTTCGAGTGGCCGCAGTCCGGGAGTTGTCGCGCGCGTGTCGGCGATCTGCGCACCGGTACCTTCGATTGCTTTCACGTACGCGTTCGTGAGTGTTGCTATTCCGGAAAGTCTCTGTAATAGATTCAACGCGACTCGTTCAGCAGAGATCAGCACATCAGCAAAACCAACCATGCGCGCGATCACCTTGCCCGCCTCGACCGGTTCACCATCGGAAACAAAGGCTTCGAGCTGTTGCTGCGAATCGAGTGATAGAAAAACTTCCTCCGCAGCTTCCAAACCTGCGACGATCATGTTTTCGCCGGCCACGAAACGAGCACGAGCGCGCGTGTTGCGGACGATGATCGACTGTGTGGTGATATCGCCGCGACCGAGATCCTCGCGCAGAAAGAGGCTGATTTGCGAGTAGAGCGCGCCTTCGTCAATCCAGTTCATTGGAGGTTCTCGACTGTCTGCTGAAGTTGCGATGACTGTTGAGCGATAGCTGCGATGCGTTCGCGCACTTCGTTCACGCGCTCAGCCGGAGCGCGCGACACGAAGTTGGGATTGTTGAGCTGCGCTTCGAGCTTCGCGGCTTCTGCCTGGAGTTTCTGCTGTTCGCGCTCCAAACGACGACGCTCCTGCTCGAAATCGATCAAACCCTCGAGCGGCACGGCGAGCTCAGCGCCACCCGTCAGCACAGCGCGCGCTGAAGCTTTCGGAGCCTCAAGACGCTCGGCAATAAAGACTTCAGACGCACGAACCAGTCGCGAGATCTGTTCTCGTGCCGATGAGAACACGCGACGCAGATTCTCGTCACGCGAGCCGACAACCACCGGAATTCGTTCCGACGGTTTGATGTTCATCTCAGAACGAATGTTTCTGACGCGCGAGATCAGCTCGATGATTGCCTGCATCTCCGACTCCGCAGCTTCATCGATCAGATTTGCCTTGCCTTCAGGAAACGCGGTCAGCATCACCGTCGATCCTGCGCCGTCATATGCCGGGTGCAATTGCTTCTCGCCAGGCAAACGTTGCCACAACTCCTCCGTTATATAAGGCATGAACGGGTGCAATAGACGCAGCGCTTGTTCGAGCACTGTCAGCAGTCGTGTTCGAGCTTCTGTGCGTGCCGCGCTCTCCTGCTCAGCAGTGACATCTGCTTTTGCGAGCTCGATGTACCAGTCGCAAAAATCATCCCAGAAGAAGTGATACAAAGTCTGCACCGCTGCATGAAACTCGTAGGCGTTGATCGAGGCGTTGAGATCGCGCGCAGTCTTATTGAGCCGTGAAACGATCCAGCGGTCGTGAAGCGCAGTGCTCTGTTCAAGGATTTCGGGTCTTACTTCCGCGCCTTCTGAATTGAGCAGACAGAAGCGCGCCGCATTCCAGATCTTGTTTGCGAAGTTGCGATACGACTCGACCTGCTTTTCGTTCCAACGAATGTCGGTGCTGCCGACCTGCGCCAGTGTCAGGCGCGTTGCATCGACGCCGTACTTGTCAAATACCTCGATCGGGTCTACACCGTTCATTTTCGTTTTCGACATGCGCTGACCGTGCGCGTCGAGAATTGTTCCCGTGATGAAGACATCGTCAAAAGGTTTCTTGCCGACAAACTTCATCCCCATCATCACCATGCGTGACACCCAGAGGAAGATGATGTCGCGCGCGGTCACCAGGACCGATGTCGGGTAAAAAGTTTTCAGATCGTCGGTTTCGTTGGGCCAGCCGAGTGTCGAGAAGGGCCACAGCGCGGAAGAGAACCAGGTATCAAGCACGTCCTGGTCCTGTGTGAGTTCCGACGTGCCCGCCTTTGCGCGCGCTTCTTCTTGGGATCTGGCGACGATGACGTCTCCGTCGGGTGTGTACCACGCGGGAATCTGGTGGCCCCACCACAGTTGTCTCGAGATGGTCCAGTCGCGCAGGTTCTCCAGCCAATCGGTATAGATCTTTGTGTACGGCGTCTCAGGAAAAAATTTCGGCTTCTTCTCGCGCGCCATTAGATCGAGAGCCAGGTCGCGCAGCTGGTCCATCTTCATGAACCACTGCGTCGAGATAAGTGGCTCGATGACAGTCTTGCACCGCTCACACTTCGAGATGGAGAACTCGTAGTCAACTACTTTCTCCAGAAGTCCCAGCGCTTCAAAGTCGGAAACGACTTTTTCACGTGCTTTATAGCGGTCAAGCCCGAGAAACTCTGCGCCCGCATCGGCAGTCATCTTCGCGTGTGGATCGATCACGACGACTTGCGGCAGGTTGTGACGGAGACCCATCTCGTAGTCGTTTGGATCGTGAGCAGGCGTGATCTTTACCGCGCCGGTGCCGAATTCCGGATCTACGTACTCGTCAGCAATGATCGGAATCTCGCGGTTGGTCAGTGGCAACAGGATCGTTTGGCCCACCAGTTCGCGATATCGATCGTCACTCGGATTTACCGCGACGGCAGTATCGCCGAGCATCGTTTCGGGTCGCGTAGTTGCGACTGTAACGCGCCTGTCGCTGTTCTTGATTGGATATTGGAGGTAGTAGAGCTTACCGGCTTGCGGCAGTCTCTCGACTTCGAGATCCGAGAGCACCGTCTGGTCCTGCGGACACCAGTTCACAATGCGATTGCCGCGATAGATCCAGCCTTCGTCATACAAACGCACGAACACTTCGCGGACGACGCTGGAAAGCTCCTCGTCCATCGTAAACTTCTCGCGCGACCAGTCGACCGATGCGCCTTCACGACGCATCTGCACAGTGATCTGACCAGCGGATTCGTTTTTCCATTTCCACGCTCGTTCGACAAACTTCTCGCGGCCCAAATCGTGCCGGGACTTCCCTTCCTTCTTCAGCGCCCGCACGACCATCAGCTGCGTGGAGATACTGGCGTGGTCCGTTCCTGGCAGCCACAGTGTGCGATAGCCGCACATGCGCTTGTGCCGCGTCATCACGTCCATGAGCGTGTGTTGCAGCGCATGGCCCATGTGAAGTGAGCCAGTAACGTTTGGCGGCGGAATGACGATGCTGTAGACCGGCGCACTCGGATCTTTATTTATCTCCGGCGCAAAATACCCATTCTTCTCCCACCGTTCGTAATGGTGTTTTTCAGCTTCTGTGGGGTCGTACTGTTTGGGGATCTCCATGCGTAACTCTGTGCTCTTCTTCGACTTCAAAACGAAAAGCCACAGTCTACGCCAGACCACGCGGAAAGTTCAAAACTGCCATCTACTTGAAATAAAGGGCAACAATAAGATGTGAAAGGACCGGTCCAGTTTGAGATCACAATTTGTGATCTCACAGGCTTTGCCTCAAAGGTATTTTCGCCACAAAAATGCACAAGATGCACAAATGATTTCCTGAGATTTTGTGCTCTTTGCGCCTTTTGTGGCTGTGTCTACTACCCCATGAGTCAACCGTTGAGGCAAGGCCGATCTCGCATCCATTTCGGAACTTGAGGTCGCAATTTGCGACCTCAAACAAAAGCAGGTGACTCGGACAAGTCACCTGCTCAGCCCAGCAACAACGTAATCGATCTTTACTTCGCCTTCTCTTCCAGCTGCTGCTTGATCAGCAGCTCCGCCAGATCCGGCACAACCTCCCACGCAATCTCGCGGACCACCTTGTCTGACATCATCTCAACAACACGTCGCGCGATCGCGTCGATCATTTCGGGTGTGAGTTGATCGGATTTAAAAGAAGCAGCGGGCTCGGCAACCACCGGCTCAGGCTCAGGCTCGACTACCGCCACCTCCTCCACCTCAGACGCATAAGGAACCTCCTGCGTCTCTGCAAACGACGGATGAACCTCAGGCTGATAAGTCGGTTCATAAGCCACGGCAGCCGCGACAGCTTCCTTCACCTCAGGCTCAACAAACGCACGCACCGGTGCAGCTTCGTAAGCAGGAGCAACGTCATCATCCAACTCCAAAACAAACTCATCATCCGCCGCAGCATGCGCCGGCTCATATTCGCCAAGGTCCAACAGCACGTCCGAATCGCTCTGTGAATCGCTTCGTGTTTCAGTTCCCATGGTCTCCTCACGTGGTAACGATTCCGTTGCGGGTACCGGCTGTTCCACCTTCTGCTCGTGATCTATGAATGCCTGTTCGAGCGGCAGCGTATCCGCCGTCGTAACTTCCAACTCGTGCGTGTCCATGAACACTTCTTCCTCCGGCTCTTCTATCTTCGGAAGTTCGGCGGTTGGAGTCTCTTTCTCAACGACAGGCGGGCCGCTCACGAGCGCCCCAACCCGGTCGATAAGTCGTCGAATTGATTGAAATGGTTTGGTCAAGATGTCATCCGCGCCAACTCTGCGCGCCTCCGCTTCGTCGAACGGCTCAAAAGAGCCCACGAGCAGCATTACTGGTATGTGTTTGAGCTTCTCGTTTGTTTTGACGTATTCGCAGACCTGGTAGCCATTTGGAGCAGGCATGTAAGCGTCTACGAGAACTATATCGGGTTCAACCTCCAGCAGTTGATCAATCGCTTCCTGGCCGGTGCCGACAGACACAACTCGCACACCTTCGTCAGCGAACGTAAGGTCGATAACTTTCTGAATGGTGGCCGAATCGTCGGCAAGTAGGAGTTTGCGTCCAGCTAGCAAAGCTATTCCCTTTAGCTGAATTGCACCATCGGGCGGGGCCTAGTGCGTATGCACGGATGGCGCGGGCAAGTCGTCACGAAGCGGGCCTCGGGATGAGGCCCGATAGAAAACCTAACACCCACGGTAACGGGCAGTCAAGAGTTTGTTTTAGCCGTCTTTGGGACTAAGGACCGGAGACGACGATGTCATCAGGCGTGTCAGGTTTGCCGTCCGGACCGAGGGAACGGAGGGAGTAATGGTCCTGCTGGCCATCGTATTTATAGGGACGATGCCAGGGATCGACACGGATCACGCGAGTCAGGTAATGAGGGCTGAGATGGTCGATCAGGACGGATTCCTTATCGGAAACGACGAAATAGCCCCGGTCGCGGCGAAAATCGCCGAGCGCTTTGGCGATCGTTGAGAGATCTTCAGAAGCTGCCGAGCGTTTGATTTGGTCGATGCTCAAAGAGATTTCGGCAATATTTACCCAAGCACGATTGCCACTCTTGAACTGCGTCACACGCCAACCTTGCGCATCTCGAGCCAGGCGGAAGTCAGCCTGAACAAGAGCAACAACGAGCGCCGACGACTCAGAGCCAATCGACAACCCAAACGGCGAGATCTCTTTGATCCTTATTTCATCTGACGGAAGTGAGATTCCAAACAGCGCCGCAACCAAACAACGCGCACGTTTATTCGTCAGCTCTGTCGCAAGCTGCAATGGTCCATCACACTCACCCGCCGGCAACTCAGCCTTCGCAGCCTGTGCAATCACATCCAATCGCTCCCAACGATCCTGTCCCACTCGGATCTCTCGCAACTGCCAGTGACCACCCTGGAGCCGCAAACGAAACACGACCTCGATCTCTGCACTGACTTCAGCGCTCTCCGCGCTGCTCGATCTAATCGACTGAATGCGGACTGCATCATTCGGCAGAGACCAACCCGCGATCGTCTGTATAACCTTGCGCGCTTGTTTTTGACTGAGATCGCCTCGAGCGTGAACCGTACTTACAACCAAGCTACAAAAAAGCACAAAAAGCACAAAAGACTTGCCTAAAACATTTTGTGCTTTTTGTGCCTTTTTGTGGCCAATCTTTTTGCGGCTCATGTTTAGGAGTCGGCGCTCTTCTTGCCGATCAACATCTGCAACATGATCTGAAGTTGCGCAGTCGTGAACGGCTTCGGCAGGAACACAATCGCACCCGCCGAGAAGCTGTCCGACGAAAGCTTCGGATCCTGCTCGGCAGTCATCATCATCACCGGAATGCGCCGCAGACGCTCCTCCGATTTCATGTAACGAACAAGCTCAGGACCGGAGATGTGCGGCATGACGACGTCAAGAATCGCGGCGGTGAAGTTCGGATCCGTCTGAAGTATCTTGTACGCCTCACGCCCATCTCGCGCCGTTACCACTGTGAAGTTTTCTTTTTCGAGAATCGTAGCGATCAGGCGAAGGATGGCTGGATCGTCGTCCGCCACCAGCATGCGTCGGTTCTCGGTGCCGTTCGTAAGGTTAATGTTGTTATTCATGTGAGTGTTCTTCTCTTGGTTTCAAATTTCCACCGCACGGCAGCTCTCGCCAGCCTGCGTGGAAAGATGTGCGGCCAGTTTGATTGCAGCGACCATACTTGAATGTTCGGCAAGTCCCTTTCCGGCAATGTCGAAAGCAGTGCCGTGATCCACTGAAGTCCTGATGAACGGCAGGCCCAACGTCACGTTCACAGCCTCGCCAAACGACAAACACTTTACCGGAATCATCGCCTGATCGTGATAGCACGCAACGACGGCATCAAACTCACCACGCGATGCGCGCAGAAAAACCGTGTCTGCTGAGAATGGTCCCTGCACGTTAATGTCGTCAATCCGCCGCGACGATTCGATTGCGGGCATGATCTCCGAAGCCTCTTCAACTCCGAACAGCCCTCCCTCGGCTCCGTGTGGATTCAACGCCGCAACCGCCAGCCGAGGACGTTCAATACCCCAGCGCTGAAGCTCGCGATGCGTGAGGCTGATCACTTTTATCATGCGATCACGCTCCACCAATCGAATCGCTTCGGAAAGCGGAACGTGCGTCGACAACAAAACGATGCGAAGGTTTGCAGCCACAAACGCCATCGCATACTCCTCGGCACCCGTCAGGTGAGCGAGAAATTCCGTGTGACCAGGAAAACTGTAGCCGCCGAGAAACAGCGCACGTTTATTGATCGGCGCCGTCGCGATCGCGTCGATGTTGCCCGCGGCGCACAACTCCACTGCCGCTTCGATGTAACCGGCTGCTGCCTTCCCCGCCGCACCCGACTCGATGCCTGGTTCGATAAAACCGCTGATGTTATCGAGGTGATAGATGACTGGTTCGGAAAGTGGGTCGGGAAAAGGCTCGTCCCTGCGAATGATGTCATAGCCGGATTGCAGATCGAGAGTGCGCGCCGTGTGAGCCAGCAACTGAGCATCGCCGATGATTACCGGCACGCAAACTCTTCTGATTTCTTCTTCAGCAACGGCTTTGAGCACCACTTCCGGACCAATCCCGGCCGGGTCTCCCATCGTGATGCCGATGCGCGGCAAAACTCTCCGGGGTCGAGGTCCCGGATTCGTTGAGCTTTGTTCTGAGTGTCGCATTGGTTGAGGCGAAGCACTTTTCAGCGAGAACTCAGGGCGAGGCTGTTACGCTTCCCTGTATTCTTACGCGCTGGCTGTCTCAACACGCTCGTCGGCCTTGTAGATATATTTGATATTCCGCTTGAGCACGAGGAGATTGGGTGCACCTTTCCGGTTCACCTTCAGTGCGCCACGATCGTACCACTCGATCGTGCCTTCAATCTCTTCGCCATCCAGTAAAACAATCACCATCTGCGTGTGAGCGTCGATCTGCTTCTTGTAATAAAAGATCTCCGCATTGGTTTCGTTGGGAGGCGGAACTCTTTTCTTTACCTGGACGGGAACGTGTTGTTGTGCGGCGCGTTGCTCTCTGCCACCGTCGTTTGAGGCGCGGGAAGTCCCATTGGAACGCTCTCTGGGCTGCGGAACTTCGCGGGCTTTGCCCTTGACTTCCGCGAGTGTGGTTCTGATGAGTTTACGATTCACTTGATTATTACCTCCAAAAATTCTATGACGGGCGTTTCACCCGGTCGAGAACTAGCGATGTATAGGACACAGGGCTTTTTGATGTTCAGATCAGTGTCAAAGCTCTCGCAGGCTGCGGCCCATTCGAGGAGAGGAACGTTCGTTTACCCGTAATGGAATTTCCTGCAAGGAATGAAGGACATGCTACACAACAAAACAAGAAAAAGCAAAGGAGAAAAACTGTGCTGATTTCAGAGATTTACATGCAAGAAACGATGCAACCATCAAACCGCCAACAGACGTGAATTCGAGTACAAAAACCTGGCCACGGATAAAAAATCGGGGAAGGCCTTGAAGACCTTCCCCTTCCAGCGGGCGATAAAATGATCTCTCAGTCAGCCTTCTTTCGAATGAAAGTCGGGACGTCGAGATCGTCAACGCGCGGAGTGCCCATCATCGGCCGTGGGAGGTCGTCGGCCGGCCTGGCTACGAAACGTGGTGGCGGCGCGGGAATCGCCGTTGTCGCAGCGACAGACGCAACTGATGCGGCTTCTCTATCAAACCCCGTAGCAATCACAGTGATCTTCATCTCGTCTCGCAACTCGTCGTCGATCACTGCGCCAAAAATTATGTTTGCATCATCATCGGCAGATTCGCGGATGATTGACGATGCGGCATTGACTTCAAATAAGGTCAGATCGGGTCCGCCTGTGATGTTGATTAAAACTCCCTTTGCACCTTGAATCGTCGCTTCCTCGAGTAGAGGTGAAGAGATCGCCTGTTGCGTCGCTTCGATGGCGCGGTTCTCGCCGGTGGCCCTGCCGGCCCCCATCAAAGCCATTCCCATTCCCTGCATGATCGACTTCACGTCGGCGAAGTCGAGATTGATCAGCCCTGGTACAGTGATCAGATCGCTGATGCCCTGCACCGCCTGGCGAAGTACGTCGTCAGCAACTTTGAATGAATCAGAAAGTGAAACACCGCGGTCGACTGTGTGCAGGAGTCGTTCGTTGGGAATCGTGATGACGGTGTCGACACACTCGCGTAACTCACGCAGTCCCTGATCCGCCTGCTGCATGCGACGGCGACCTTCGAAGTGAAACGGCTTCGTTACTACCGCGACCGTCAGCGCATCGAGTTCAGTGGCGAGCGAGGCGACGATCGGCGCCGCGCCCGTTCCAGTACCGCCGCCAAGACCGGTCGTCACAAACACCATATCAGCGCCCTCAAGCACTTCGATGATTTTGTCAGTGTCTTCAAGTGCCGCTTCGCGTCCGACTCCGGGATCCGCGCCTGCGCCGAGTCCCTTGGTCAAACGACTGCCGAGCTGAATCTTGATGGGCGCGCGCGAACGTTTCAGCGCCTGGAGATCTGTGTTAGCGACAAGAAATTCAATGCCTTCGATGCCGGCTTCGATCATGCGATTGACGGCATTGCTGCCACCGCCACCGATGCCGATCACTTTTATCCGCGCTCCGGTGAGTGGCGGATCATCATCAATGAAAATATTAATGCCTGTTGCCGGTTGACGAGTGTCCGGTGTCATAGTGAGTTCCTCTCTCCCGAAACGGGATGGCTTCCAAGGCCGCTTCCTTCTATGTTGGGGTTCTTGAGCCATCGGCATCGATATCTCGCGGACAATATCTTGTGCAACCGGGGCGCAAGCATACAACAACTTGTCAGAAAATACTAAATCTATTTTTAAAACGTGACACGAAATGCGTCAGTTTTCCCGTTGATCCGCGTCTGCTTACTCCGGTGCGGATCTCTGCAGCCTGAGTGCGATACGCGAGTAGCGCCAGACCTGCCGCAGCCGTCCATGCGGGACTCTGAATGTCTTCAACCAACCCGCCGAAGCGATCGCGCTCGGGATAACCGATTCGCACCGGCGCATCGAAGACCTGTTCCCCGATCTCTGTCATGCCGTGCAGCAACGCACCGCCACCAGTCAACACGACGCCACTCGAGAGTTGTCGCTCCCAACCCGCGTCTTTGATCTCATCAGCGACGTGCATCAACACTTCTTCAGCACGAGGCTGAAGGATGTCGCA
>DASUYO010000340.1:0-4408 GCA_036377375.1 Pyrinomonadaceae bacterium | reverse complement strand
CGCAGGTGTCGAATGTCGCAAAGACAATGGCGTGCTGGATGAAATTCCCGGCGCTTACAAATCGATCGAAGCGGTGATGAAGAACCAGAAAGACCTCGTTCAAGTCGTTGCCGAGATCAAACAAGTGGTTTGTGTGAAGGGCTGAATAGTCCTTCACCAAGTCTCTCGCCTTTATTCTAATCACTAAACATTCGGGGTGTGGTGTAACGCAAGCATCCGAGTCCTGGGAACTCGTGGTGACAGTTCGATTCTGTCCTCCCCGACCAAATCTTTCGCTCCTGTAGCTCAAATGGAAGAGTGCGACGCTTCGAACGTCGAGGCTGCGGGTTCGAATCCTGCCAGGAGTTCCAAGAGTTCAGTAACAAGTTCTCACCCCACAACCAGGCGCGGGCCTCCCCGGCCTGCGCTACCTGCGGAAGTGATGTAGCTGGAAACATGCGAGTCTTCCAAACTCGACTCGAGAGTTCGAATCTCTCCTTCCGTTCCAGTTTTCCGCGCGTCGCCAAGCGGCTAAGGCGCCGGATTGCAAATCCGGTATCGTGAGTTCGAGTCTCACCGCGCGGTCCAAGTCTGAACTAATCAAAGAAAGGAGGTGCCGAGTAATGGCACTCAATGGAAGAGTTCTGCTGCTTAATCAAACCTACGAGCCGCTCGGCACCGTCAGTGTCGCGCGGGCCATCATCATGACCTTAAAGCACACGGTCTTCGTCGAAGAATGGGACGGCAATCGCGTGCTGCATTCAGCACACGATGAGTTTCGCGTGCCGTCGGTAATTCGTCGATGCACTTACATCAATGTTCGCAGGCGTCGCGAGCAGTCGGGCATGAAACGTTTGCGAATTTACATGCGCGACAAGTTCCGTTGCCAGTACTGCGGTGAGAAGAAGGGCGTGGATGAGTTAACACTCGATCACATCCTGCCGCGTTCACGCGGCGGTGATAACTCGCCGCTGAATATCGTCACGGCTTGTCTGAAGTGCAACAACCGGAAGAGCAATCGCACTCCGGAAGAAGCACGAATGCCTTTGTTAACGTCGCAGACAGCGCTACGCGTAAAACTCGAACGTGTTGTGCTCTGTCACTATGCAGAGGCGAGAGCTGAATGGCGCAAGTACCTGTTCATGGATATGCACGATGATCGTGACGTCATGGAGAAGGTACATCGCGAACAACGGAGGGCTTGAGCGAAGCCCTCCTCTAATGGTCGGATAGCTGAGATGGATTAGCGCGGGCCTGAAAAGTCCGAAAGGTTGGTTCGATTCCAACTCCGACCGCCTTTGCCTCAAAAGCGCCAACGGCGCGGAATATGAAAGCCAGGGGCAAGCGCGAAGCGCGTCGCCCCTGGTAATAGCGCAAATGAGGATGAAGCTCTGAAAGAGTGGAATAATTGCGGTTGATATTTCGCACCTTCAGTGCTCTCTTCAAAATATTCCTTGCTAACCAGGGGCGACGCGCTTCGCGCTTGCCCCTGGCTTTCATATTCCGCGCCTTTGGCGCTCTATTTTGACTTTCTCGCCCGAGTAGCTCAATTGATCGAGCGCTGGTCCTACAAACCAGAGGTTGAAGGTTTGAGTCCTTCGTTGGGCACCAACTACTGATTATCGGGGCGTGACTCATCCCGGCAGAACGGTGACTGTCGGGACCGTGGAGTTGGCAGAGGCGCAATCGGCCTCACGCCCCGACCACATGTGGCCCGCGTACCCGGCATCGGTCTTCTAAACCGAACCTTCGAGAGCTGGGCGGAAAGGCATGAGGTTCAACTCCTCCGCGGGCTTCCAGGATCACTGCACGGCTGTGTAGCTCAAGTGGAAAAGAGCAAGCGTCTCATAAGCGCGAGGTTGGTGGTTCAACTCCACCCACAGCCACCAAATTGCGGCGTAGCTCAATTGGATTCAGAGCGCTCGTCTTGTAAACGAGATGGTACGAGTTCGACTCTCGTCGCCGCAGCCAGATCTTTGTGGCGTAGCCAAGTTGGTAAGGCACCGGATTGTTAATCCGGCTACCGAAGGTTCGAATCCTTCCGCCACAGCCAGTTCTTTTGACCCGGAGCTCGAGTGACAGAGCGGCGGCCTTTTAAGCCGTCAGGTGCGGGTTTGAGCCCCGTCGGGTCAACCATCGCGGTGTAGCTCAACGAGTTAGAGCACTCGATTGATAATCGAGAGATGTCGGGTTCGACTCCCCACCACCGCGACCAACTTCTACGGGGCATAGCTCAACAGGTAGAGCAGCCGCCTTATAAGCGGTGTTAGCGCCAGATCAGCGCAAGGTTCTGGGTTCGAATCCCAGTGCCCCGAAGTTTGTTTCGATGTGGGATGGTGTAACTGGCAACGCGTCGGGCTTTGAACTCGAAGATGAAGGTTCGACTCCTTCTCCCACAACCAGTCTCCTCCTAGTCGCACAAGGTGCTTTCGATGAAAAGATTTGATTGAACTGTGTCCTGTATTTGCAAATCAATATACAAGAAATGTTTTGGCAGATAACTACATAATCATTGTTAGCGAGCCGGAAGTTGAGCGAAAGCCATTCACACTGGTTAGCATAGTTCTAAGTGGATTTGAATCAGGCGTTCAAGTTTCACAGGTATTGGTTCGTTTGTTCCGACATGTTCTTTACACCTCGATTGATGCGCTGTGCAGAATGGCTATTAACAAGGAGAGCGTATGGCCAAAGAGAAACCCTCCTCAAAAAAGAAAAGATCAACAGCTAAGAAGAAATCTTCTTCTAAAAAGAAATCATTGCCCCAGGAGGAGGAGACACCCGACGTGTCGCTGACTGTGGTGGCCCTTGACGAAATCGTAGGAGAGTTCCAAACACCACCGACTAATGGTGAGGAGTGCATTCTATGGAGAGATGGGGACGTACACGGGCGTATCCGTGCGGCCTTATCCGTGTGGTCAAACCAGCCACTTAATAACATCACAGGCAACATAACCCTGGGCCAGTTGTCAGTTGGGACTGGTGTCCCGTGGAATGAAGGGAATCAAGGCAGACTGGTACAAGCTACAAATGAGCAGAACGTTTTCTTCCCTTTTCCATCAAGAATGAATCCTCCTCCCATACTTGTGCCGTCGACAACGACAGTGGCCGATTGGGAAAGGGTTGTCTGGAGAATGCAGGATCCGCATACGTTTTGTTTTGCGTTTGGAAACTAAGCCGCCTGGAAGGTGCTGCTCATGAGATCAATTTGTCTCTTCTTTGCCGCCGTATTTTTTATTTCAGTTTTTTCGTCAAAGGCCGGTGCACAAGTAGCCAGTACGGTCTATCGCCAAGGTCTAAACGAGATACGTGTCACGTTTAGTGAAAACATTGAGGCGATCACTTTAACGAACACGTTGCTGTTCTTTGAGGACGATACGGGAAAGATAGTGCAGGTGTTTTGTGAGGCCTCTCGGGTCCCGGACTCCCTGAATTCCGTTTCGCTCAATCGTTTTCGAGATGCAGCAGCGGTTCCCGTTAACCTTGCGCGGGGCGGCGGCGGTGTTACGGAGGTGCCTGCCGGAACGAACCGTACCTATAACATCGTCCTCAAGGGAGTTAAGTTGACCCGAGAGCCTAAAGCCCGGCCGATCCAGACCTCAGTCGACGTCAACTCGACGACGAAGAAATTGCCCATTCTGACCGTCACACAAATTAACAACGCCGGAACAGCTACCCTTCCGTACTTCAACCGCCGAATAATCGATATTCACCCCGAAGGTATCGATCCGAAAGTCTTTCAAGACAAATTTCAAGGAGATCCAGGTAAGGTTAAAATCCTATACAAATTCAGTAGAGATGATCCCTCACCCAATGTCGAAACATCTGCCGCCAGTGTCAAGATTGATCCTAAGAATACAGCGGACTTGCTAATTGAGCCCAAAGAGAAGCTACCACTCCGGGCCAAGAAATATACGGTCCAAATCATCTTTCCTGCCGCGCCGCTACAGGGAACTATGGGTGCAGGTTTTTCGATTCCCGCCGACGCGGAATCTCTTACAGCTACGACTGTGGCGGAACTGGCTCCGCCAGGCCAAACCGATAGAGCCAAAACAGAATTCTTCGTGGAGACTACGTTCACATCCACCGTTAACGCGAAGAGCCATGCGAGAAGCAAGGTCGGTATTTTCGGTGTTCATTGGAAGCCGACTCTGCCATTGCTGACCTACAACGTGTTCGGCGAAAAAGGTGACAAGCCGGTTTGGATGGCGTTTCGTCCGCTGCTCGAAGCCGATGTCGATACGCAATCTCCGAAAGTATCCAAGTCACCGAACAGGGTCCAGTTCGGCATGGATTATGAACTCGGTCGTGATGCGGGGTTGCGAAATCGCGCTTTGATACAGCAACACGTTTGGATAAATGGACTTCGCTACGATTCGGACAGGGACTTTAAGCTCCAAACCATTTACTGGCATACAGAATACGTGCCGCG
>DASUYO010000339.1:0-5589 GCA_036377375.1 Pyrinomonadaceae bacterium | reverse complement strand
CACTGGGGAAAGTACGGCGGGCGCTTTGTGCCCGAAACCTTGATGGCGCCGCTCGAAGAGTTGACGGCGGCCTATCTCGCCAGCCGTGATGATCAATCGTTTCAATCAGAGCTCCACGGGCTGCTGCACAACTACGCTGGCAGGCCGACACCTCTTTTTCACGCTGCGCGACTGACTGATTACTGCGGTGGTGCGACGATCTATCTCAAGCGCGAAGATCTCCTTCACACCGGTGCACACAAAATCAACAACACGCTCGGGCAGGTTCTTCTCGCTCGACGCATGAACAAGCAGCGCATCGTCGCCGAAACAGGTGCGGGACAACACGGAGTTGCGACTGCGACTGTCTGCGCATTATTCGGACTCGATTGCGTGGTCTACATGGGCGCGGAAGATATGCGTCGCCAGGCGTTGAATGTGTTTCGCATGCAACTACTCGGCGCGGAGGTTCGCGAAGTAAATGCCGGTTCGCGCACTTTGAAAGATGCTATAAACGAGGCACTGCGCGACTGGGTCACGAATGTGCACGACACTTACTACCTGCTCGGCAGTGCGCTTGGACCACATCCCTATCCGCTCATGGTTCGAGACTTTCAAAGTGTAATCGGACGTGAAGCGCGCGCTCAAATTCTTGATCGTGAAGGCCGATTGCCTCAGGTCCTAATCGCATGCGTCGGCGGCGGATCGAACTCGATCGGTTTATTCCATCCGTTTTTATCTGATTCAGAGATCCGTATGATCGGTGTCGAGGCAGGTGGCTCAGGTAATGAGCTCGGCCAACATGCAGCTCGCTTCAACACCGCGGGTGGCGGTCGTCCAGGCGTCTTGCAGGGCACGATGAGTTACGTGTTGCAAGATGACAATGGTCAGGTTGCGGCGACTCATTCAATCTCCGCTGGTCTCGACTATCCTTCCATCGGTCCTGAACACGCGCATCTTCACGATGCAGGTCGTGTGGAATACGTGTCTGTCTCCGATAGCGATGCGCTCGAGGCGTTTCAACTTCTCTCAAAACTGGAAGGCATCATTCCCGCACTCGAATCGGCACACGCGGTGGCACAGGCAATCAAGACGGCGCGGGAAATGCGACCCAATCAAATCATCCTGGTGAATCTTTCCGGACGCGGCGATAAAGATGTGAACTCCGTGCGCGAACAGTTGGAGTCGTAAAACGTGGGACGCATCGAAGAGGCTTTCGCAACTCTGAAGCGCGAGGGGAAGAAGGGATTCATTCCCTACATCACCGCCGGCGATCCGGATCTAGCTACCACCGAAGAATTCCTTACCACCATGGCAGAGACTGGTGCGACGTTGATTGAGCTCGGTGTGCCGTTCAGCGATCCGATGGCTGATGGACCCGTGATTCAACGCGCCTCAGAAAGAGCTCTTAAACACAACCCGGATTTGCAGCGGATTTTGGATATGGCTGGGCGTGCACGCAAGCACATCGATACACCTATCATTCTATTCAGTTACTACAATCCACTGCTTCAGTTTGGCTTGAGACGCCTGGCGCAGGCAGCAAAGGATGCAGGTCTTGATGGCGTTTTGGTTACCGATCTCACGCCCGAAGAGTCAGGTGAGTTTGAAGCGGAGCTGCGAGCGCGCGGCTTGGACATGATTTTTCTGATTGCGCCGACTTCTACCGACGAACGTCTGAAACTGGTTGCGGAGCATGCGACTGGATTTATTTATGCTGTGTCGCGAGCAGGCGTCACTGGCGCTCGCGAAACTCTGAGTGCGGAGGCGGAGAAACTTGTGAATCGTATGCGACAGTTTTCGTCGCTTCCGATCGCGGTTGGATTTGGTATTTCGAATGCGGAGCAGGTTGCGGATGTACAGCGTTATGCTGATGCGGTGGTGGTCGGGTCGGCGATCGTGGCGGAGATGGAGCGGCTCGCGGGTGCGCCGGATCTCGTTGAGCGGATGAAAAGTTTTTTGACAGGATTGACGAGATTGTCTTAAAGTGCATTTTGAAATCGCGTAGTTACCTCACGAGGGTCCAAATACCTCACCCTCGTTAGAAAAAAGAACTGTTGCACACGTGAAACAGTGTGCTATTATCTGCTCACCTTCGGAGAAGAGGAGCGGAAGAAAGAGATGTATGTGATGGCAGATGACCGAACCAGTACGGACCGCGGCAGGGCAGTTGAAGCCGCTTTGGCAAATATCGAGAAGAAGTTTGGCAAGGGATCCATTATGCGACTCGGCGAACGTGAAGTGTCAGACATTCCGGCAATTTCCACCACCTCGCTCAGCCTCGATGCGGCGGTCGGTGTGGGCGGAGTTCCGCGCGGACGCATCGTCGAGATTTATGGACCTGAAAGCTCCGGCAAGACTACCCTGGCTCTTCACATCGTTGCGGAAGCCCAGAGGGCTGGCGGTGTGGCCGCATACATCGACGCCGAACACGCGCTCGACGCTGACTACGCCGGCAAACTCGGAGTCGACATAGACCAGTTGTTGATCTCACAGCCGGATTCCGGTGAACAGGCACTCGAGATTGCGGAAGCGCTCGTGCGCTCGAATGGAATTGACGTGATTGTCATCGACTCTGTAGCAGCGCTGGTGCCACGCGCAGAGCTCGATGGCGAGATGGGCGACTCGCTGCCGGGATTGCAGGCGCGCCTGATGTCACAGGCACTGCGCAAGCTCACGGCCATCGTGTCAAACTCAAACACCTGTTTCATTTTCATCAATCAAATTCGTGAGAAGATCGGCGTCATGTTCGGCAATCCGGAAACCACTACCGGCGGTCGTGCGCTCAAGTTTTATTCTTCACTGCGACTCGATATCCGGCGCATCGGTGCGATCAAAGATGGCGATCGTGTGGTTGGCAATCGCACCAAAGTTAAAGTGGCCAAGAACAAAGTAGCGCCGCCGTTCCGCGAGTGTGAATTCGACATCATGTATGGCGAAGGCATTTCGCGCGAAGGCGACCTGCTCGACCTCGCTGTCGCTCAACGCGCAGTGGAAAAGAGTGGCGCCTGGTTTTCTTACAAAGGCGAGCGGCTGGGCCAGGGCCGTGAAAACGCCAAGGTGGCGTTGAGGGAGAATCCGGAGGTTCTGCGAAAGATCGAGAGAGACGTGAAGATGAAGTTGGGCCTTCCGGTTCGTGAAGAGCCTGAAGCTGCCACTGCGAAGACGGCCACGAAGTAAAACATAGAAGCCACAAAAAGGCGCAAAAAGCACAGATCGAATCATTTGTGCTTCTTGTGCCTTTTTGTGGCGTAAACTGTTCTGGATGTCAACGATCCTCATCAAGAATGGCACATTGGTGACGATGGATTCTGCGAACACCATGGTGCGCGGCGATCTTCTCATCACCGATGGCCGCATCACTGAGATTGGCGGCAGTGCTCAAACCGCCGACACAGTGATCGACGCTGATGGCTGTGCAGTGATTCCCGGCTTCGTCCAAACACACATTCATCTCTGTCAAACAATCTTTCGCGGCGCGGCTGACGATCTCTCGCTGATCGACTGGTTGAAGCAGCGCGTCTGGCCCATGGAGGCGGCGCACTCGCCTTCATCGATTAAAGCTTCTGCAAGTTTGGGTATTGCAGAGCTCATCAAGGGCGGCACGACTTGCGCGCTCACGATGGAGACGGTGAATCACACGGGCGAGGTCTTCAAGGTTGTCGAGGAGAGTGGATTTCGCGCGACAGTCGGCAAGTGCATGATGGACAAAGGCGACGAAGTCCCGCGGACTTTGCAGGAGCAGACCGCGAATTCCATTGATGAGTCGCTTGCGCTGCTCGAGGAGTGGCATGGAAAAGCGGATGGGCGTATTCGTTACTGTTTTGCGCCACGATTTGCGATCAGTTGTACACGTGAATTGCTGGAGAAAGTTGCCGGCCTCGCGAGAGCACGCGGTGTGATGGTCCACACGCATGCTTCTGAGAACAGAATGGAATGCGAGTTGGTCCAACAGGAGACTGGGCTGCGCAATGTATCGTATCTCGACAGTCTCGGCTTGACCGGACCTCATGTTGCCCTGGCCCATTGTGTTCATCTGAGCAACGATGAGATCAAGACGCTGAAGACAACGCGCACGAACGTGGTCCACTGCCCGTCCTCGAATTTAAAACTCGGTTCGGGAATCGCGCCAATCGTCTCGCTACTTGAGGAAGGCGTCTCAGTGTCGCTCGGCGCAGATGGTGCTGCGTGCAACAACCGTCTCGATATGTTCACTGAGATGCGGACCGCGGCACTACTTCAGAAGGCCCTGCATGGACCGGAAGTGTTGCCCGCGATTCGAGTGCTGCGCATGGCGACAATCGACGGCGCGAAAGCGATGGGATTGGATTCGGAAATCGGAAGTCTTGAGACTGGCAAACGTGCGGACGTGGCGCTCGTGAAATTAGAACGACTGCACGCGACGCCGGTGGCGGACGTTGTCTCGGCGCTAGTCTATTCGGCGGAAGCTGGCGACGTCGATACGGTGATTATCGATGGGCAAATGGTGATGAGCGAGCGGAAGCTCTTAAAGTTGGATGAGGCCGAAATCCTGGCAAGCGCAAAGAGGGAAGCGGAGAAATTGGCCGCGGATTTGCGCGGATAAATGCGGATTTAAAATGGCTGTGCCAGCTCGAAGGTAGCGACTGCGGGGGGCGCGATCGGCGGCCGAGCTGGCACTGGCGGGCACTATCAATATTGAATTGGATGGCCGTCTTTTCAACTTAGCTGACGTTTGGGCATCAGCGCCACCCGCAACGTCCCGAATTATACACCCAGCCCCGTTTCAGTCAACGACTTTTTTGTGACTAATCCGACAAAAGTCGTTACACATGCTTTACACAGTTTCGTTCGATTTTTCTCAGTTTTTGAAAGGTGCCGAGTGAAGCTCTTTGATGATCGCGTCGCGATTTTCGCCGCTGACTGCCCCAAATAGCTGTAAAAGCCACTCTCGCCTCGCTGTAAACTGTGGATCCTGACTGATGACATCCTGAATGTCTGCAAAGCTCCATCGAACTCTAAAATCAGGGGGCTGCTTCTCCAGCAGCTCAATTAGACTCGTCAATTTCGATGCGACTTCTGCTGATCTATTCAGCGCAACCAGAGTGGCGATTTCGAGTGCCGCGATGGGCACTTTGAACCTTGCGTCAAAGCTGTCATCCGCCAACATACTCCGGTAGCACTCCGCGGCCTCAGTCCAATCTTTCAAGTTAAAGTAAGCGCGCGCCAGATTGTTCTGCGCCATGGCCCACTGCTGCGGCAATTGCTGGCGGGTCCAAACCGACAACGCTTCCCGGTAAGCTGCCACCGCTTCGCCGAACAAACGTTTCGCCTCGGTCCCGTTAGCCCTCGTGCCTTGCTCCTGAAGTGCACTGCCCACATTGTGCTTAGTCATGGCCCACAGCCGCGGCGTTTGTTCGCGAGTGAAAACGAGTAGAGACTGCCGGTAAGCGGTAAGCGCCTCGTCTAACAGTCGCAGAGACTCTGGTTTGTCAGCCCTTGTTCCTTGTGCTTGCAGCGCATTCGCCAGGTTGTTTTGCGTGATGGCCCACGCTTGCGGCATTTGCTCGCGAGTACGTACCAGCAGCGACTGCCGGTAAGCGGCGACTGCTTCACCCAGTAATTTCAATC
>DASUYO010000338.1:0-11156 GCA_036377375.1 Pyrinomonadaceae bacterium | reverse complement strand
CCTTGCTAATTCACGCTCCGGAGGCATGCGATCTCCCGGCCGCAGCTTGCCTTCCTGAATCATGACGCGCACTTGATCCACGACCTGTTCACGCATTAATCCGGTGCTTGCCGAACGTACCGGGCGAAATTTTGCGAGCTTAATAGAGGTCATACCAATCTGGATTCGTTTAGCAATAAATGTTCGGGGGCTCACCTTTATCATTTACCCGCGAAAAGTGTCAAGACTACATTCGAAGAAGCACACTCACGCTTTTGGCTACCGAAAATATTTGTTTACTTCTGAGACAAAAACCTTGACTCCGATTTGAGCACGTGATAAAAACAGGCCCACCTCTGAAAGTGGTCTTACCAATTTGCAAATAGTCTTTCGAGCAGTGTTCTATGACAACTCCAGCTCTTAGCGCTGGATCATGCTCAGCAAAGGAGAGCCACAATGAAGTTCAGCCTTCTGCTTGGTCTGTCTGTTCTCTGTTGTTTGCTTTTGGCGCGCAGCGCGCAAGCACAGGGTTTTGGCAAGATTGTAGGCAATGTTACCGATCCGTCCGGCGCAGTGATCATGAACGCAACGGTGACTGTTACGCAGGTGGGCAAAGGATTCACACGCACCGCTAATACCGATTCCGACGGACACTACACTCTTGATTCGTTGCGTCCTGCTGACTATGAAATGACTGTAGAAGCTACAGGTTTCAAGACCTACAGCCAGAAGGCTCTGACGCTACTCGCCGATCAAACATTGACCGCGAATGTGACGATGGCGGTTGGCAACGTCTCAGAATCCGTCTCAATAACCACTGGCACCGAACAGATCGATACAACAACATCGACTCTGAAGCAGGTGATCGGGGAACGCAGTCTGAAAGAGTTGCCGCTCAATGGCCGGAATGCTGCTGAATTGAGTTTGCTTGTGGCGGGGACCGTCAGTTATCCGACGAATCCGGCAAACCCCACCGGAACGTTCGCAGGCGGAGCGCTGCAAGGCGCCACTAAGACATTCCCCGGCGCCGTTGCGATAGTAACGAATGGCTCGCGCCAGAATCAGGTCAGCTATCAACTTGACGGCGGCAACAATGTCGACGAGTACACCAACGTAAATCAACCCTTTCCCATGCCCGATGCGTTGCAGGAGTTCAGCGTGCAAACGAGTAACTACACCGCGCAATACGGCCAAAACGCCGGCGGCGTGGTGAATGTCATAACCAAGTCAGGAACAAATGACTTTCATGGAAACGGCTTTGAGTTTTTGCGTAACTCAGTTTTCAACGCCCGGCCCTGGCACGCGCCCAGAAAGGATCAGCTAAAGCGTAATCAGTTCGGCGGAACGTTTGGGGGTCCGATCATCCGGAACCGCACGTTCTTCTTCACCGGTTATCAACAAACGATTCAACGGAATCTGCTCGCCGGAAACTCGGCAACTGTACCAACCGCAGCACAAAGGGCGAGCGCAACAGATCCGGCCGTGATCGAGTTGCTCAAGCACATTCCCATTGGTGATGCGAACAATCGGGCGAGTTTTACGAGACCAGACCAGCAGGACTTTCGAGAGTTGACGGTTCGAGGTGATCATTCGTTCTCGCAAAAGGACCAGTTCACGTTTCGATACTTCTACGATCACTTCAAACGAAACGCAGTCTTCGATCCAAATAACTTTCTGACCTACTCTGATGGGTCCACGATCAAGTCACAGAATTTCCTCTTCCACCAAACCCACGTGTTCAGCACAACACTAATCAACGACTTTCGCTTCAGTTACGCGCCTGAAAACGCCACCCGCGGGCCAGCAGACGATGCGCTGAGCGTGCAGGACCTTGGCGTTAAGATACCTTTTCAACCAGAACAAAAAGCTATTCAACAGATCCGCATAAACGGCGGCTTCAGTTTCGGCGACAATCCGCAGGCGAGTTTCATCCGCAATAACATGACCTGGAGCGACGATGTCAGTTGGTCCGCCGGCAAGCATGATCTACGGTTCGGCGGTGTAGTAGAACGCAGTAAGGTGGATTTGTTGAATCAGTTCTTTCAACCTGCGGAGTTCAGCTTTCCGTCGATGACAGCGTTTCTGGCAGGAAGGCTCGGTGACTACAGCGGCAATCTCGCATTCCGCCAGGGTGCCGGAGAAATCAAAGAAAACCGAAACACATTTCTTGGTATTTACATTCAGGACAACTATCGCGCGACACGTCGCCTGACATTAAACCTTGGTTTGCGTTGGGAACCGGCGCTTCCGTGGCGCGAAATTAAAGGCCGTCAGGAGCAGTTTCGCTTGCCCGACTTGCTGGCTGGTCGTCGCTCAACGCAGTTTCCGAATGCGCCTCCAGGGACCTTCTTCCCTGGCGACGACGGCGTTCCAAAAAACGGCGTGCGTCCGAACTACGCGAGCTTCGCTCCTCGCGTTGGGTTTGCCTATGACGTGTTTGGGAATGCGAAGACGAGCGTACGTGGTGGGTTTGGAATCTTCTACGACACTCGCATTCCAGGCATCATCAACAATCGCTTCGCAGATCTGACTCCGTTCAGTCCGCAATTCGTGCTCAACACCAACGTGGTTAATCCGGGGACGTTCGCCGATCCGCTTTGCACTTCAGCCGCGACTCAAGCTTTGCAGAATTGCACCAATCAGTCAGCGAACTATCCATTCCCGTTCACTTACCCACCAAAACCGAATATCCAGTTCGGGTTTGGCACATTCGTTCTTAGTTGGGATCCGGTCAACAAGTATCAGCCGCCGACAGTCTACAACTGGAACCTGGCAATCGAGCGCGAGTTGCCACAGAACGTTCTCGCTCGCGTCGCATACGTTGGATCACACAGCAGTCACCTGACTGAAACTCTAAACTTGAATCCACGGCCAGTCGGACAAGGCTCCGCGCAAAACCGGCTCAATGCGATCGCAGGAAGGGTTGTAACCGGTCTGCCCGGGTGCACTGTTTCAAACTGTCCGCTGTTCAGTACCGTCCAGCAGGACCTTCAGGACATAAACGCAAATTACAATTCTTTGCAGCTTTCGGCTGAAAAGCGGATGAGCCGTGGGTTGATGATCCTTGCGAACTACACCTGGTCCAAGAGCCTGGACGATTTACCGCCACGTGCAGGTGTGACCGGTTTCGACAATTCTTCGGCATTGCCGTGGGACGATCCAAACAGACACCGATTTGATTACGGTCCATCCGAATTCGATCACAAGCATCGTTTCGTTGTCTCTTACGTCTGGGAGCTACCCGTCCTGAAAGGCCGTAACAGCTTCGTGCGCGGAGTGCTCGGTGGTTGGCAGCTCAGCGGATTGATGCAAGCACAAACTGGTCGACCGGTCACTGTCGAGCAAGGTTCTGACATTTCGCGAACTGGTATTGGACGCGATCGCGGAACGCTCATTGCGGGCGCGAATCCATATGCTTCTGGACCGTGCCCAAGTGCGCCCTGCCGGTTTTATCTCAATCTTTCGGGCTTTGAGCCTACAAACGTTCCGAATCCTTCCAACCCAAGTCAAACAATTACGAACCCGCACATTGTTAATACCTTCGGAACGATCGGTAAAGGAAGTTTGCGCTATCCTGGCTTTTACGGCTGGGACATGGGAATCAGCAAAACCTTTTCGATCACTGAGCGGTTCAAACTTCAGTTAAGAGGCGAGTACTTCAACATCTTCAATCATGTTAACTTCCTTAGTGACGAAGGTACTGTGAACAATGCATCAACTGTGAGCAACGGAAACTTCGGCAGATTGACAACAGCCATGGACCCGAGAATCGGCCAGGTCGCACTGAAGTTAATCTTCTAAAAAAGCCAAAACTCTGAAGCCGCGAAAAAGCACAAAAGGCGCAAACCAGACACGCATGGGCCGCCGGTCTTTTCTCGGTGGCACATTGGCGACGACTCTGGCCACCACCGCATTAGGGCAGACACGAGACTATAGTCAAAATGCTCCGCCTGTTCGTTATCCGGATCAGGACATCATTGTTCTCGATAAGCGGTTCGCAAAATACAAACTCAACAATACTCCAATCCAACGTTTGTACACCGGCATGCTCTGGGCGGAAGGGCCGGCATGGCATGGGATGGGTAAGTTCCTTGTGTGGAGCGACATTCCGAATAACGTCCAGCATCGCTGGCTGGCTGAGGATGGGCACGTGAGTGTATTTCGCAACCCGTCCAACAACAGCAACGGAAATACATTTGATTGGGAAGGACGCCAACTCTCTTGCGAACACGGTACGCGCCGAGTAGTCAGGTACGAGCACAACGGTACAGTCACGGTGCTCGCGGATAAATGGCAAGGTAAACCGCTCAACGCGCCAAACGATATAGTGGTCCATCCCGATGGCGGTATCTGGTTTACTGATCCGGGTTATGGAAGCGTCGGCAATTACGAGGGAAACAAAGGTGACCTCTTGATCAAGGAAGCGGTTTACCGAATTGACAGCCACACGGCAAAGCTCGAGCTCGTCGCCGACGAACTGAAGAAACCGAATGGTCTCTGCTTCTCACCCGATTACAAAAAACTCTACGTTGTTGATACTGGTCGTCCGGGCAGCATTACAGTTTGGGACGTGATTGATGGGAGACGATTGCAGAACCCTCGGGTGTTCGCTTTAATGAGTCTCAAAGTGAAAGACAAAGAAGTTAATGGCGGAACTGACGGTCTGCGCGCGGACCTTGATGGAAACATTTGGGCAACCGCCGGCTGGGGCGGAGACGGTTTCGATGGCATTCATATCTTTGCGCCGGACGGGCAAAGGATCGGGCAGATTGTTTTACCAGAAACCGTCAGCAACTTGTGCTTCGGAGGAGTAAAGCGAAATCGTCTGTTCATCACTGCGAGTCAATCACTCTATGCGGTCTATGTAGAGACCCAGGGCGCCCACATTGCATGAGCACTTGCCCGAAACAGCATGCGATTTGTGTCGACATGGGGACTACGAACACACGTGTCTGGCTCGTGTGTGGAGATGAAATCGTTCTCCGTACGCAGAAGAAAATAGGTGTGAAGGTCGCAACGAAGGAAGGCTCTACTCGCCGGATCCTGAAGCAGATGGTCGCGGAAGTGTTGGCCCAGGGAGCAGAGGCTCATCAGCCAGAGTGCATTGCTGCTGCGGGCATGATCACTTCCGACCTGGGTCTGAAAGAAATATCGCACATTCCTGCGCCGGCAGGCCTCAACGAGATCGTGCGCGCCTCGGAGTGCCATCACTTCCGCGACATTAGTAATCTTCCATTTCTATTAGTGCCCGGCGTAAGCACGGTGGCAACGAAGAATTCGATACAGGACGTTATGCGCGGTGAAGAGACGCTATGTCTCGGCTTGATCAGTTCCGGCTTACTAAACCCACCGGGCGTCGTACTGAATCTTGGCTCACATTGGAAAGCGATCGAAGTTGACTCGCATGCACGCATCGGTTCGAGCGTCACATCGTTGTCAGGCGAATTGATTGATGCGGCTCGGAGGCAAACCGTTCTTGCCAGTTCTCTTCCTCAGAAATTTCCAGAGGAGTTATGTTGGAAGTGGATCGAGGCTGGTATGAGTGAAAGTCGTTTCGCGGGTTTGCCGCGAACACTCTTTCGCGTCCGGTTGTTGGAACTTAATAAAGAAGTAAACGCAGAAGAGCGACTCGCTTTTCTTGTCGGCGCATTCATTGCTTCTGACCTCGATGCGCTGGTGGCTCGTGGAATGTTCAGTCATCAGCAAGTCGTCATAAGTGGACACCGCGCAATCGCTGAATCTTGGGGGCGTGCCCTGCAACAGAAGTCGATTCCTGTTTCGATGCTAAACACTGAGCAGAGCGAGCGGGCCTTTCTGAAGGGACTACAGCAAGTGGTGAACGCAGTGCGAACTGAAACCTTCAACTCCGCCTTGGCATGAGCTCAATTTCATCCAGCAGCGCGACGATCGACTTTCAGGCCGACTCTATTCCAATCCGCGCGCGCCGGCGCGTGATGTGGCGGCTTATGCCGTATCTGTTCTTGTTGTATGGAATCGCGTATCTCGATCGAGTCAACGTTAGTTATGCCGCCCTACAGATGAAGGGCGATTTACGTTTCTCGGATGACGTACTCGGTTTCGGAGCCGGCATTTTCTTCATCGGCTACATCCTGCTGGAGATTCCGGGCAGCATCCTGGTGGAGAAATGGAGTGCAAGAGGTTGGATGGCCCGCATAATGATCTCCTGGGGCATCGTCGCGATGTTAATGGGCGCCGTTCACACAAAGAACCAGTTTTACGTCATGCGGTTCTTATTGGGCGTCGCCGAGGCCGGTTTCTTCCCTGGAATGATCGTCTACCTGAGTCACTGGTTTCGATACGAAGACCGAGCGAAAGCAGTAGCCCTCTTCATGTCCGCCCAACCACTGTCGAACATGCTCGGATCTCCGCTCTCGGGTTTGTTGCTGGGCGTTAACTGGTTCGGACTCGCCGGCTGGCGCTGGTTGTTCATCATCGAAGGAGCTCCAGCAGTAATTTTCGGTTTTGTTACGATCTTTTACTTGACCGATCGACCGCATCAGGCCAGATGGTTATCTCAAGAGGAGCGCGATTGGCTTACTTCCGAATTAACGCGCGAGCAACAGGCGAAGGATGGCGTTCGCTCTTATGGCATACTCCAGGCCATTCGGCATCGCTCGGTGATCTTTCTCGCACTCGCTTATTTCTGTATTGTGACAACCGTTTACGGTTTCACTTTTTGGTTACCCGCGATTATCAAAAAGCAATCCGGCCTGTCGAATCTTCATGTGAGTCTCATATCGGCAATTCCATATTGCGTGGGTTTGGTGACGATACTAGTCGTCGGTTGGTCTTCCGACAGAACGAAGGAACGCCGCTGGCACACAGCGTTGCCAATGATCGCTGCGAGCGTTGGCCTGCTGCTCGCAGTCTTATCGCAAGACAAACTTTGGTTGGCCGTGGCGATGTTTTGCGTCACGGCCGTTGGCATTTATGGTTATCTTCCGGGTTTCTGGGCCTTGCCGACGAGCTTTCTTACAGGTACTGCTGCGGCAGCGTGTATAGGATTAATCAACCTCGTGGGAAACCTGGGCGGCTTTGCTGGTCCATACGCAGTCGGCTATCTGAGTAATGTGACCAATTCGTTTGTGGGCGGCATTGCATATCTATCGTTGTCTGCGTTGATTGCGGCGTTACTGATTCTGAGCCTGAAGAGACACAACATAGTGACTTAAAGAGATATGAGATTTCGAAGTTCAGAGTGGTTTGGGAGAAAGGACCGCGATGGTTTCATTCATCGTAGCTGGATGAAGAACCAGGGTTTTCCCGATCATCTTTTTGATGGACGACCAGTGATCGGTATCTGCAATACCTGGTCTGAACTGACGCCCTGCAACGCGCACTTTCGTAAGCTTGCCGAGTACGTAAAGCGCGGTGTCTACGAAGCAGGAGGATTCCCGCTCGAGTTTCCGGTCATGTCTCTCGGCGAAACGTTGATGCGTCCGACGACGATGCTCTTTCGGAATCTCGTCAGCATGGACGTTGAAGAATCCATTCGCGCCAATCCCATAGATGCTGTCATCCTGCTCGCCGGTTGCGATAAAACAACGCCCGCTTTGTTGATGGGCGCCGCCAGTTGTGATCTGCCATCGATCATGGTTTCCGGCGGCCCGATGCTCAATGGAAAATTTCGGGGGCAAGACATTGGCTCCGGAACGGACGTCTGGCGCTTCAGTCAGGAAGTGCGGTGTGGGTCGATGACTGACTGTGAATTTCTCGAAGCCGAAGGCTGCATGAATCGTTCCGTGGGACACTGCATGACAATGGGCACTGCATCGACGATGGCAAGTGTCGTTGAAGCACTTGGCATCGGCTTACCTACGAATGCTGCAATTCCGGCCGCTGATTCCAGAAGATATGCACTGGCCCATATGGCCGGGCGCCGTATCGTCGAGATGGCGCATGAAGATCTGCGGATGTCGAGGATCATTACTCGTAAAGCGATGGAGAATGCGATTCGGGTGGTAGGAGCAATTGGTGGCTCAACTAACGCTGTGATTCATCTGCTCGCGATAGCCGGTCGACTGGGAATTGATCTCGAGCTGAGTGATTGGGACGAGATTAGTCGTGGCATTCCATGTCTCGTCGATCTGATGCCATCGGGAAAGTATTTGATGGAGGACTTCTATTACGCCGGCGGCCTGCCCGCCGTTATTCGCGAACTCGGTGATCGGATTCACCTTGACGCGCTGACCGTGAATGGTAAGACGCTCGGCGAAAACGTCGCTGACGCACCTTGTTATAATCGTGAAGTAATCAGATCTATCTCTGAGCCTCTCGCTAAAGAAGCCGGCATCGCCATATTGCGCGGGAATCTCTGTCCGAACGGCGCAGTGATCAAACCTTCCGCTGCAACTCCGTCACTCATGAAGCATCGCGGGCGCGCGGTGGTCTTCGACAGTATTGAGGAGTTTCATGCCCGCGTAGACGACCCCGCGCTCGAAGTGAATGCTACAAGCGTTCTTGTCTTAAGGAACTGTGGGCCACGCGGCTATCCCGGAATGCCGGAAGTCGGAAACCTTCCCTTGCCGGGGAAACTCTTGCAGCAAGGCGTGACGGACATGGTGCGAATTTCCGATGCGCGAATGAGTGGAACTGCCTACGGAACAGTGGTCTTGCACGTTGCCCCTGAAGCAGCAGCAGGCGGACCACTCGGACTAGTCCGCGAAGGAGATCTGATTGAGCTCGATGTTGCTGCGCGTCGACTGCGCCTCGCAATTTCTGAGTCTGACCTTGAGAGTCGTCGCGCCGACTGGAAGGCTCCCGAGCCTCCGTCAACACGAGGGTATTCCAAGCTGTACTACGACCACGTGCTACAGGCAGATCGCGGCGCGGATCTCGACTTTCTCGTTGGTGGAAGCGGAGCTGCTGTGCCGCGAGAGAGTCATTAACAGATCGTACAAGAAAACCTAGACAGAAACTCGAAATTGAAGATTCACATGATGGATGGTGGCGGCTGGGCAGCACGCTTTGTGCCCTCGGCAACACAATGACCGATCGTCGTCAGTTCATGAAGGTATTGATGGCTGCCGGCGCCGCCACGATGGTCGGGCCTCGAGCAGTCATTGAAGTTGCCGGGGCAAGCTATCCAACCTCGAAACAAGTCAACACTGATCCCTGGCGACAAGTGCCAGGCATTTTGGCGCGCATCAAACCACCGGTGTTTCCAAACAGAGACTTCCTCCTTACGACGTACGGAGCGAAGGGAGATTCGACGTCGGATTGCACCGACGCATTTCGAAAAGCCATAGCAGCGTGTAACGAGTCCGGTGGCGGACGAGTTGTTGTTCCTTCAGGCACGTTTCTTACCGGTGCAATTCATCTCAAGAACAACGTCAATCTTCACTTGTTGCCGGGATCAACTATTAAGTTCTACACGGAATCCGAGAAATATCTGCCTGCTGTCTTCACTCGTTTTGAGGGCACTGAATGTCTGAACTTTTCGCCATTCATTTACGCTTACAAACAGCAGAATATCGCCATCACGGGAGGAGGCGTTCTGGATGGTTCAGCTTCGAACGCTAACTGGTGGGCGTGGGCCCGTCGCGGCTCCGATGACGCCGACTCACCGGCCAAACCGGACATTAAAAGGCTACTCGACCTCGGCCAACGCGGTGTGCCAGTGGAGCAGCGCGTCTTTGGTGAGGGTCATCTTCTTCGTCCGAACTTCATTCAACCCTATGGCTGCCGCAATGTGTTGATTGAAGGAGTTACGATCCGCAACTCGCCTATGTGGGAAATTCATCCGGTGTTGAGCACAAACGTGACGGTGCGCGGCGTGAAGATTTCGAGTCATGGCCCAAACAACGATGGATGTAACCCCGAATCGAGTCGTGATGTTCTGATCGACGGCTGCGTCTTTGACACCGGGGATGACTGTATTGCGATCAAATCCGGCCGCGACAACGATGGGCGTCGTCTCCATACGCCATCGGAAAACATTGTCGTGCGGAACTGTACGATGAAGGACGGACACGGTGGCGTCACCATCGGTAGTGAGATCTCGGGTGATTGTCGCAACGTGTTCATTGAAAGCTGTCGGATGGACAGTCCGAACCTCGATCGCGCCTTCCGTTTCAAATCAAATGCGCGCCGCGGAGGAATTGTTGAGAACGTTTTTATCCGTAACGTGACAATCGGCCGCGTCGCAGAAGCGGTACTGACGATCGACTTTCTCTACGAGACAGGAGCAGCGGGGCCGTATAAGCCCGTGGTGCGGAATCTTCTGATAGAGAAAGTTGAGAGCACCGCGAGTCCTCGCGTGATGTGGGTGGTGAGTTTTCCTGGATCGGTTATCGACAACATCAGATTCGTCGATTGCACGTTTCGAGGAGTGGATGCATCTGAAGTCTTGCAGAACGTCGGCTCGCTTACTTTCAAGAACATCACAATCGAACCCGCCAAAAAGCCACGAACGATCAACTCACGTACTTCGTGGCCGTGAGGCAATCTGTGGATGGGCCTTATTTCGTTTCTAACACGATTACGGTCGCGATCGGATTCACTGCCTGCGACGACAACTGAACTGTGACACCTGCGGTGTTCTCGGTGAAATTCAGCGGCCGGACCACACGGTCGGTCTTCCAGCGAACTAATGCTATCCTAAGCAAAGTAACGATTTACATCGTGAGAGAGCGCACGGTTCCGAGGGGGTAGGGAATTGGACCATGTGCGAGCACCGGTTTCAACTCTTATCATTTTCAGGCGGTTTTTTGCAGATGGTGACGGGGTGATAGCGGTTAATTCCGTGAATCGAAAAAATTTTGTCGACAAATTGGCCACACGATGAAAAAAGAGCGTTAGCGGTCATGACCGTAAATTGTTGATGGATCGTTATTGGTCGGGGCGAGAGGATTCGAACCTCCGACCTCACGGTCCCGAATGAAGCGAGATAGGGGAAAATTAACTAATTGATTTTGAATCGAGTTGCAGCCACGAGCAAAATCAAGGGTTTTTGCAGTCCTTTACATTCGTTCCCATCCGTTACCCGTCACTTTCCATTTATTCCTGCCACAAATCTGCCACAGCGAATTCTGGCGACTGATTAGCACCACGAGTCCCAAAGTCACTTAGACGAGCCCGTCAATCCGCGACGACGCTTGAGTACATGGCAGCCGCCCGTCACGTTCGACCCATGTAGGGCGGACCGGTTTAGGAAC
>DASUYO010000337.1:0-4190 GCA_036377375.1 Pyrinomonadaceae bacterium | reverse complement strand
GTGGCGGCAAGATGCTTGCTGAAGCAGGTCATCATGCACCTCGACTTACTGACAAGCTGATGGAAGCGGCAATGTTTGATCTTCAGAAATCGAACCGGCTGAGGAAAAACGATCGGCCCGATAGTTTGTACGCGCCTATGCCGGATGGGGAGGAGCGTGGTGACTATCCGGCGCACGTCGCGGAAACAAGTCTTTACACAAAGGCATCGGTGCATCCGCTGGTCGCGGGTTCGATTCTCGCTGGACTAGGCTTCGCCGCATACGCGGCATGGCGCGCACTAGCGACAAATTCCGGCCATTCGAAAGTGTTTCTCGACAGGCAAAGATAAGGAGCGTGGTGCAATGCACGATAATGATGGGAACGTCCTGAAAGGCATAGTGGCCGGATTAGCTGCCGGTCTGGTTGCGGCATGGACCATGAACCAGTTCCAGGCAGCGTTGAGTCGCCGCGCCGCAGGCACCGAGAAGTCGCATGGCGCACAATCGTTGCAGCCGAGCGGGGGTTCCACAGGTGATCAATCGCAGGATGCTCAGGAGCAGGACGATGCCACAGTCGAAACTGCGAAACTGATCTCCCGCAACGTCTTCGGCCACAAATTGCAGGAAAGTGAAAAGGAGACCGCGGGCGCCGCTGTGCACTATGCTTTCGGAATTGCGACCGGCGGTTTGTATGGCGCACTTGCCGAGGTGACGCCGGAAGTGACGACGGCTGCGGGTCTTCCATTTGGCGCGGTGTTTTGGCTCGTCGCCGACGAAGTTACTGTTCCACTGCTTGGACTTTCAAAAGGACCAACAGCATATCCGCTCTCAACCCATGCTTATTCCCTCGCGTCACATCTTGTCTACGGAGCAACGACTGAGCTCAGTCGCCGTGCATTGCGTCAGGTTCTGTGAGGAACGCGTCGAGTTGGGCGCCTAAGGATACTTCGATTGGTTGCAATCCTTTCCGAAATACGCGCGCGCCGGAGGAGCCGCGCAGCATCGTCTTGCCGTTCTCGATTCGCAGCATCGCACCTTCCCGCAGGCCGACCACGGGAGTGTCGTTCTCCTCGAGGAATTGAATGATCCGCTCTTCGCGCGTCTCGCCCATGTGCTTTGAGTTTGGATCGGCATCGAGATAGTGAGGGTTGATCTGAAAAGAGACTAAGCCGAGCGCGTTGAACGAAGGAGGTTCGACGATCGGCATGTCGTTTGTCGTCTTGATCGTTGGTCCGGCGACGTTCGAACCGGCGCTCGAACCGATGTACGGCATTCCGGCTTCGACTCTTTCGCGTATCGGATCAAGTAAGTCGAAATCGTAGAGCGCCTTCAGAAGCCGAAATGTATTTCCGCCGCCAATGAACACCGCATCCGTTTCATTAACTGCCTGAACGGCGTCCGGGGCAGTATGGACCGACGTCAATTGGTATCCCATCTTTTGAAATCGCTGCTGCACAGTCGCCGCATACTTGTCTCGATCAAACAACGCGAACGGCACAAACAAAACTCGTCTCGCATCGCCAAGGAAGCTGCGGATCTCAGCCTCTGCATGATCGAGATAGCCGCTGCCATACAAGGTAGAGTTGCTGATCAGAAGAACGCGCTTCGTTTGATTCATCGACATCTTATGCCGTCCTTGCAAGACCAGCTGGACGTGGTGCGCCTTGAATATTCACCGGAAGCTGGGCGGCGCAACAGACTTTTAATAGTCGCTCCCGATCCCGTTGCATCTCCTTATCATTAGCGAGCCACGACATTACCCCTTTCAGGACTCGAGCTGCGTCGGCGTCTTCAGGCTCAACAATTCTGTAGTGCATCCACTGTCCCTCTCTTCGTGCGCCTACGATTCCCGCGCGCCGCAAGTAGGCCAAGTGGCGGCTAATCTTCGGTTGGTTCGTTTTGAGTATCTCGACAAAGAAGCAGACACAGACTTCGTCCGCTTGCAGCAGGTTTAGCAGCCGCAAGCGTGTGCGATCGGCCAGTGCGCGAAAGAACGACTCCTTGTCAAACGCCTTTGATTTCCTGTTCATGGCCACGATTCTAGCACGGCTGACAATATATGGCTTGACATATGTGCGGAGCGGTTACATACTGGCGTCGCATATGCGCATAGGCGAATATACAACTTCGGAGGTGAAGAGATGATTAACGAAAAACAAGTACAGGCGTTAAAGGCTCACCTGGCGCTGAATGTACACAGGGTTGAGCAAAGTATCGAATTTTACAGGAAAATGCTTGGAATCGAGCCGAGTAAAGTCCGAACTGGCTATGCAAAATTCGACGTGCAGAATCCGCCGCTGAATCTGACCTTGAACGAGTACAATTTCAATGAGCGTGGCGCCTTGTCGCACCTTGGAATTCAAGTGGCATCGACTGAAGATGTATTGGCGATGCGCGACAAATGGATGAGTGCCGGACTGATTACACGCGACGAGATGCAAACGAGCTGTTGCTACGCTTTGCAGGACAAAGCGTGGGTGAAAGATCCGGACGGCAACGAGTGGGAAGTGTTTGTCGTTCTCGAAGACAATCTCGCGGAAACGTCGCCTTGCGAATGTGGCACTGATTCCAGTCAGGAGAAGACGCTGTTTCAGGTGACCAGATAAACTCACATGAGTGAGCGAAACACGAACAAGTCACCGCTGGCGTGCGATATGATGGCGATACCGCACGATGAAAGACCACGGCATTTGGCTGCAAGTCGCGAGCTGTTTTCGCAAATTCAGGACACGCGCGAGCTGGCGAACGGGTATGAGTTTCGTCTCGCGCAGCGGCCGGATTTGATAAAGAAGCTGGCCGACTTCGTATCGCTCGAGAAGCTCTGCTGTCCGTTTCTGCGTTTCGAGATTGAGGTTGAGGCAGAGAATGGACCAGTATGGTTACGATTAAGCGGGCGTGAAGGTGTTAAGGAATTTATTAAAGAAGAGATAAGTGGTTTCGCAGGATTTACAGGATTACATGATCGACGGATATGACCGACGACATACTGCACACGTGGCAGCAAACTGCTCAATACTGGATTAAACACAGCGATAAGATTCGAACGATGTTTGCGCCACTGACGCGAGCATTGATCGAGCGCGCCGGCATTCATGAGGGAGACTCGGTGCTCGACGTTGCAGGTGGTGCGGGCGAGCCATCACTTACTATCGCGGAGACAGTCGGACCTACAGGCTCGGTGACGTGCACAGATGCTGTGCTCGGAATGGTCGAGGCGGCTCGTAGCGAAGCGAACCGGCGCGGCCTGAAGAACATTGAGTTTCGCCAGTGCACGGCTGACTCGCTGCCATTTCCCGCGAATTCATTTGACGCCGTTGTCAGCAGGCTCGGCGCGATGTTCTTTCCGGATCCGCTTGCCGCCGTGCGCGAGATGCTGCGCGTTCTCAAGCCAAACGCAACGCTTGCGCTTGCAGTCTGGCATAAAAGCGATGTCAATCCGTTTTGTTATCTCGTCAGTGGCGTGATTGAGCGGCACGTCAAATCACCTGCCGCCGATCCGGATGCGCCTAATGCTTTTCGTTTTGCTGAGGCAGGCAAACTTGCAAATGTCCTGGCGCAAGCCGGCGCTGTTGATGTCGACGAGCGTGTCTTCAGTTTCGATATCGAGGCGCCGCTCTCGCCCGAAGGGTTCTGGTCCATGCGCTCACAAACCTCCGACACGTTGCGCGAGAAGTTGGCCCAACTTCCGACAGACGAACAGACGCAGATTGCGACTGAAGTAAAGCAAGCCGTTAAAGATTTCTTTCCAGCCAACCAGATGAAATTTCCGGCACAGATGATCATTGTCACCGGAAAGCAGCCGCAATGAGGCACAAAAGGCACAAAAAAGAAGAATCTCTTTTGTGCCTTTTTGCGGCCAAAGTTAGACGGAGCGCGTGGCGCCGACTAGTTGCTGGGTGTTGTTGAAGTTTGTTAAGCCAAAACCGATGAAGTCTTCGTTGTACGTGAAGCCGTAATCCTGTAACAACTGAATTGCGACCTGCTCACCGAGAAACACCGACTCCGTGTAATCCGAGCGCCAGTGCACCCCGCCGATGTTGCGCGCGAGGGCAATGTTCGAGGCAAGCTTGTTCAGCTCGGTCTTGATCGTCATCTGCGGCACATCAGTACCGTTGTAGGGAACAAGTGTCAGTCCATCACGCGAGGGTTGATAAGGTTGAGCAAAGTTTGCATAAGCCTGCGACTCGTCAAACCACGCCTTCAAAATCGTC
>DASUYO010000336.1:0-2670 GCA_036377375.1 Pyrinomonadaceae bacterium | reverse complement strand
CGGTTCCACGAGTAACAGATCGAGCGAAGGCTGGCGATCGATACTGTACGTGCCCATGTAGCCGAGGTCCCACTTCAGCGGCCGATCTTCAGGACGATAAACTTTTGGATCAACGGAACAATAGAGCGCGTGCACTCTCGGTGAGCCCAGCTCCTTTTCAATCCTTCTGAGAACAGGTCCACCAGAGAATGAGAGATAGAGATCGTAACGATGGACCAGACGGCGATTGATGTACTCAGCGTCGCCGGAGGCAAGTTTGGCAAGCGTCACCGGTGTGTCGATGTCATAGAACGCTTTCACTCCACGACACGTGCGCATCACCCATTCACCGATGGCAATGCCGTCAGGAACGTACGAGCCAACGATGCACAGATCGGCGTTTGTTACCTTGCGCGCGAATCTTCGCTTCAGCTCGGCGACTGACTTGTACAGTTGTGTCAGACCATAAGGTGGATTGGGCATGTCGCGGTGTTCGGCGTACCACGGCATGTCGCGCTCGAGAAAGCAGACGTTATGGTTGCGCGCGCTGAGAGCGCGGACGAGCGCGCGAAACGTCGTGGCGTGACCGTTGCCCCATGAAGAGGTGATCGAGAGGCCAAAGATTACTATGTCCAGCGAGTTGGTCATCTTAAACTACGGCTGCTGCCGCGCCCTCAAATAGAACTGCATGAAGCTGTAACGCGCGATGCTGATACGTGTGCTCAGCAAGTACACGTCGCATCGCCGCCTGTCCGATCGCCTTTGCCTTCCCTTTATCCAACGCCAACAAATGTCGCACGACATCATCAGCATCACGCGCGACGAGCACTTCGCGGTTGGGCGTTAAGAAATCCTCGATTCCTTCCCATGCATCCGTGATCAAACAAGCTGCTGCGCCAGCAGCTTCAAAGATGCGCGTCGGCGGTGAAAACCCGTAACTCGCCATGCTGTCGCGATTCACGTTCAGCACAGCGCGTGACGAGCAATTGAAAGCGTTGTGATCACGCGTATAAACGTGACCTACATAGTTCACGTTTGCAGGCATTGCTTTGTCTGCCCAGCCACTGCCGCCCAGCATGAATTGATACTCCGGCAGTTTCTCTGCGGCCTTAAAAAAGAACTGCTCGATTCGTGCTTCGCGATCCGGTAGTCGATTTGCGAGTAGAGCAAGGTCGCACTTAAATCTCTCCTGCGCCGGCACCGGATGATGTGTGTCCATATCGAGTGCGTTGTAGATCGGCACGCATGCACGCGCGCCAAGTGCGCGATAGCTCCTGACGACCGGATCGCCGCCGCCATACGTGAGAATTAGATCGTAAAGTGGAATCAGATCCAGAAATGCGTCTGAAGCATCAGCTTTTACGCGATCGAGCGTCGCCGGTGCGTCAACGTCCCAAAAGACTGTGATTGTATGCGCATCTTTGATGTTCAGAATTGCTGCTTCGAGAAGTCGATCGTAAGCACCAACACCACTCGTCTTTACCAGCATGTCGGCGCCGCGTGCCTGCTCCAGCGCGTTCAGCACGCCGTGTTCGTCATCAACTGGATAGACCACCACGCGCGCCCAATCGGGATTCGGAATGTCGCGATGCTTTTGCCTATCGTAAGCATCGGGCTCGTAGAACGTGATCTTATGGCCCAACTTATGCAGTGCTCGGATGATGCCGCGGTAGTACGTCGCGGCGCCATTCCAGTAAGCCGACACCAGGCTCGATCCAAAAAACGCAATGTTCATTCCTGCCGTCATATCGCTGCCGTTAACTCATGACTCTCCGTGATCGACTCTGCATAGATCTCCAGCAATTCATCGACACGATGCGCGCACGTGTGTCTCTGCTTAATCGTCGCGAGGCCGTGTACCGCCAACTCTTCAGCAAGTGAAGACTCGCTTAGCACACGGCTGATGAGTTGTTTCATCTCGTCGCTGTTTCGCGCGATGAGAAAGTCTTTACCGGCTGTGAACAGCCGCTCCGTGTCGTGCCACGGCGAGCAGATGAGAGGAATGCCGCACGCCAGGGCTTCAAACGGCCGTATGGTGGGAATGCCCGGAAGTTCCCGCACATACGGCCGGCGCGGAATGTGTAGAGTCACTTTTGCTCCCGCGAATGCTTCAGGCACTTTGTAGTTCGGCAACCAGCCGCGATAACGAATGCCTGCGCGCGCGAGTGCAGCGATTGCCTCGTCCGGATACCTGACGCCATAGACTTCTGCGTTCAACTGCAAATCACGTACTGGCTCAGTAAGGAATTCCTGCAACTCGGCAGTGCGCTCATCGTCGCCCCAGTTTCCGATCCAGACGAGATCGAGCGTGCGCGGAATGTGTGGCAGCGGGTGGAACACACGCACATCAGCCGCTTCGTGCCACGTCCAGGCGCGTTTGGCCCAACGGTTGCGCAGGTACTTGTCGGTAAGCACCTGTCCGTACGCAAGCACACCGTCATAGTTTCCTAAGCTGAACGGAAGAGTCTCATGTCCGGCAATACGATGGTGTGTGTCGTGGAAGAGAAGGACGAAGTTTCCCTTGACGCGACGATACTCACCGATGCGCTCGATCAACTCAGGCTCGTTCCACTCATGAACAATAACGAGCTCTGCGTTGCTGAGTGCCTGTTCGAGCTTTAGTTGATCTAACTCGTAGCGATTGGTTGAGAGTTGTGGATAGGCGTTGTGAAACTCAAACAACGGTTCGGA
>DASUYO010000335.1:0-15531 GCA_036377375.1 Pyrinomonadaceae bacterium | reverse complement strand
CAACAGGCGAAGTGCTCCGTAGGAGCACCATGTTTATAGCCCCGCGTCCGTAAAATATTTTTGCGCTCCAGCGGAGCGCGATGTTACATGCCGCTCCTAACGGAGCGGAGAAGAAAGAGATTCCCGAAGCTATAAACATTTTGCTCCTCCGGAGCAAAGAAGTCGGCGCATCGATTTATAGGATTCCTGAATGGAAGAGTTTGCAATCGATTTACGCAGTTCGGCGGTCGCGGTGGTCGAGCGAACGCGTTTGTCGTTTCGTGAAAGAGTCGCAGCCTACGTTGAGCTGACAAAGCCACGCATCACGTTTCTGATCGTGCTCACTTCAGCAGCCGGGTTCGCACTCGCTTCTCGAGGCGCGCTCGACTATCTCGCGCTGCTTCGAGCACTGCTGGGCATCGGCCTCCTGTCGTCGGGAATCGCAACGCTGAACCAGTACGCCGAGCGCGATCTGGATGGCTTGATGCGTCGCACTGCAAACCGTCCACTCCCTTCGGGCAAACTCGCTCCATGGGAAGCGCTCGCATTCGGTGCGGGTCTCACGATTCTCGCTGAGATCTACCTGCTTGTGCTCGTCAATCCCTTGAGCGCACTGCTGGGCCTCGCAGTCATAGCGGGTTACATATTTGCTTACACGCCGCTCAAAACTCGCACAACATTGTCGACACTCGTCGGTGCTTTTCCTGGTGCAGTGCCGCCGTTAATCGGCTGGACCGCCGCGCGCGGCTCAATCAGTCTTGAAGGCTGGATACTCTTTGCAATTCTCTTTCTCTGGCAGTTCCCGCACTTTCTGGCAATCGCGTGGATGTATCGCGAAGACTACAGCCGCGCAGGCATCCTGATGCTGCCTGTCGTCGAGCCTGACGGCCGCGTGACAGCGCAACAGATCGTTGCCTACACGCTGATGCTTTTGCCGGTCAGCCTGCTGCCGACAGCGATGGGAATGTCAGGACGGATTTACTTCATCGGGGCGATCGTGCTCGGACTGCTGTTTCTCTACAGCAGTCTACGTGCGGCATTTTCGATGTCACGGCAACAAGCCCGGCGCTTGCTGCTGGCGTCAGTACTCTACTTGCCGCTTCTGTTTATCTTGATGGTTTTGAATAGTTAAGCCACGGATTACACGAATTACACAGATCAGAAACCAAAGGAGATGTAACCGATGGGACGAGCTCTTGCGGTTATTATCTGGATTATCACGCTGCTGTCAGTGCTGCTGTTTGTGAGCGGCAAGTGGTGGTTTCCAGCGGCAATTTCCGAGCACGCTCCGGCTCTCGATCGGCAGTTCATGATAACCATACTGGTTGTCGGTATTTCCTTTACAGCCGCGCAGATCGGCCTCGGCTGGATGGTTTGGAAATATCGTGATACGGGCTCCAGAAGCGACCGCGCAATTTATACGCACGGCAGCAACCGGCTGGAAGTGCTTTGGACGATCATCACCGCCATCGTGTTCATTTCACTCGGCGTGATGGGCCAGAGCGTTTGGGCGTCACTGCGATTGCACGATGCGCCTGCAGGTTCGTATTCGGTGGAAGTAGTTGCGCAACAGTTTCAGTGGAATTTTCACTACGCCGGCAAGGACGGAAAATTCGGCCGCACCGATCCGAAGCTTATTGATGACGGCTCACTAAACTTCGTCGGTCTTGATTCATCGGATGCGGCGGCGGCGGACGACGCCGTGACCAGCGCACTGGCGATTCCTGTCAATCGTCCAGTCGAGTTGCGCTTGCGATCGAAGGACGTGATTCACAACTTCTGGGTACCGCAGCTCCGCTTCAAACAGGATCTGGTTCCAGGGATGGAGATCAAGGTCCACTTCACGGCGAACAAAGTCGGGAAGTACGAGCTGGCGTGCGCGGAGTTGTGCGGACAGCTTCACTACAAGATGAAGAGCTATATGCTGGTGCTTCCGGAGGACGAGATCCAGGCGCTTCAGGTTCTGCCGCAGGAGCAGTTTCAGGCAAAGATGGTCGAGCTGCTGAACAAATACCCGCTGCCCAATTATTAAAGATTTATAGGACCTATTCGTTTTGCAAAACGAGGAGAGACGACAGATGTCAGCTGAAACTCACGAGGGCGTGCATCGGCACCCGGCACCGACGAGCTTCATACGCAAATACATCTTTAGCACTGATCACAAGGTCATTGGCATCCAGTACATCATGCTGGCGCTCGCCGCTGTGGCAGTTGGCATGGTCATGTCGCTTCTCATGCGACTGAACTTGTCCTGGCCTGGCACCAGTTGGCCCATTCTGGGAACACTGTTTCCCACCGGCGCACCTGGCGGCGTAATGAATCCGGAGTTTTATCTGTCGCTGGTCACGATGCACGGGACGATCATGGTGTTCTTCGTCCTCACGACAGCGCCACAGGGCGGCTTCGGCAATTACTTTCTCCCCATCCAAATCGGCGCTGAAGACATGGCGTTTCCGGTGCTGAACATGTTGTCGTTCTGGGTCACGCTCGTCGGCTTCATGGTGATCCTGCTGGCGATCTTCGTCGAAGGTAATCAATCGATCGGACAATGGTTCTCCGCACTTGGACCATCATTCACTGGCGGTAGCGGCACCGTTGGACCGATAGGCGGCTGGACCGGTTATGCGCCGTTGAGTGCGCTCGGCAAGATTGCGGGTCCCGGGCAGGGCGCCGGCATGAACCTTTGGGTGATCAGCATCGCGATCTTCTGCGTTGGCTCGTTGCTCGGCGCGCTGAACTTCATTACGACGCTGCTCAACATGCGCACCAAAGGCATGTCGCTCATGCGTATGCCGCTGACTTGCTGGGCATGGTTCACCACTGCCGTCCTCGCGCTGCTTTCATTTCCGGTTCTGCTCGGCGGCGGAATCCTTTTGCTCCTCGATCGCATTGCCGGAACGAGCTTCTTCATTCCCAGCGGACTCTACGTCAGCGGACTTCTCTCCGGCAGCAATCCAAACTTCCCGCTGCACACCGGCGGCTCGCCGATCCTTTGGCAGCACTTGTTCTGGTTCTTCGGACATCCTGAGGTCTACATCGCGATCCTGCCGGGCATGGGCGCGACGTCGCACATCCTATCGACCTTCGCACGCAAGCCGGTCTTTGGTTATCGCGCGATGGTGTTTGCGATCTTCGCGATCGGCCTGCTCGGGTTTTTCGTGTGGGGCCATCACATGTTCATCAGCGGCATGAGCCCTTACTCTGCGATCGCGTTTTCAGTGTTGACATTGTCGATTGGTGTGCCGTCAGCGGTGAAAACATTTAACTGGATCGGCACATTGTGGGGAGCGCGGATCCGCTTTACGTCGGCGATGCTGTTCGCACTCGGCTTTGTATCGCTGTTCGTGGCCGGCGGTATCACCGGTCTGATACTCGGCCAGAGCTCACTCGATCTGGCAATGCACGACACCTACATCGTCACAGCGCACTTCCACCTCGTGATGGGCGTCGCCTCGATCTTCGGCATGTTTGCCGCAATCTACTTCTGGTTGCCAAAGATGTTTGGGCGTTTCATGGACGAGACTCTCGGCCGCATTCACTTCTGGCTCACTTTCGTCGGCGTCTACACGATCTTCGTTCCCATGCACATCATGGGAATCGTAGGCATGCCGCGGCGCTATGCGAGTTTTGGCGAGTATGAGTTTCTGAGGACGCTGCATCCACTGGTGCTGTTGGTATCAGTCGCGGCAGTCATCACGATCGCGGCCCAACTCATCTTTTATTTCAATCTCTTCTGGAGCATCTTCAAAGGCAAGAGAGCAAGCGACAATCCGTGGGAGGCAACGACGCTCGAATGGACCACTGCGACGCCGCCGCCACACGACAATTTCGCGGGCGTCTTGCCGACGGTTTATCACGGTCCCTACGAGTTTGCAGTTCCGGGAGCACCAAATGATTTTGTAATGCAGACTGATGTCGGGGCCGACGTGCCAAGCGGTGACGGCCACAATGGTCACAAGCACTAAGAAAATACCAACGAGGGGAATCGGTTCCGGCGGAGGGTTTCCCGGACCAAACGGTAAGAAGCCAGGCGGGAATGGATGGCACGGTGGCGGCGACCGGTCGAAGCGCAAGTTTTCACCGGCAGCCTATCGCATCACGATGTGGGTTCTGCTGGCCGCCATCGTGATGATGTTTGCAGCTCTTTCCAGTGTTTACGTCATGTCGTCAGAGGAGCAGCGGCGGGTAGTCGCGATGCCGCCAATGTTCTTCGTCAGCACGGTGCTGATCCTTGTAAGCAGTGGGACGTTTCAGCGAGCTAAAAGATCTTTGAAGCTCGAAGAGCCACGCGCCTATTTCAGGTGGCTGCTGGCAACGTTAGCGCTGGGTTGTTGTTTTCTCGTGTCGCAGCTCGTGGGTTGGCGTGAACTTACCCGAGCGGGTGTCTACTTCAAGGAGCATCCGCGCAGCACGTTCTTCTACGTGATCACGGCATTACACGGCGCTCACCTGATCGGAGGAATCGCTCTGGTACTATTTCTAATCGTCAGACGAGCGAGGCGCGTGTTGCCGCTGAACACCGAAAAGAATGCGACGTGGACCGGAATCGTCGGACTTTACTGGCACATGATGGATGGAATTTGGATCTGGTTATTTTTGCTTTTACTGATCTTCAAATAGGAGTTTAGCCGCAGATAAACGCAAATGACGCAGATCAGCGTTTATCGGCGTTCATCTGCGGCTTAAAGAAATGAACGTAGCAGCAAATAGAGATCTTGGAACTCGGTATCGAATCGGCATGTGGGTGACGCTGGCTTCGATTGCGATGTTGTTTACCTCGCTAAGCAGCGCGTACGTCGTTCGCTCGGGCACGATAAACGATTGGTTCCCGCTTGCCGTGCCGCGCGTGATGTTCGGGAGCACGGCGTTAATCCTGCTCAGCAGCGTCTCGATTGAAATTGCAAAGCGTAAACTCAGGCAGGGTCTTGTTGAAAGTTACTCGCGGTACCTGTTGCTGACAGGATTTCTCGGTTTGGGATTTCTCGTCTCGCAGTTGCTTGCCTGGCGGCAACTCGTACAGCAGGGCGTGTACATTCAGAGCAATCCCCATAGCTCATTTTTCTATCTGCTGACCGGCGTGCACGGGCTGCATGTGATGGGCGGCCTGCTGGCTCTAACTTTCTTATGGTTGAAATCTCGGCGGCAAGCGGCCGCTGACGCGGTTTCGATTTACTGGCATTTCATGGACGCTCTTTGGATCTACTTATTCCTACTCCTATTCCTTTGGAGGTGACAGGGTGAGCACTGAAGCTCGTGCGGAACATTTTCCGGCAGTGGATTGGGAAGGCGGAACCTTCCCTTATCGCGTGGGCCATCGCAAGTTGGGAATGTGGCTGTTTATCGTTTCCGACTCGCTGACGTTTTCGGCGCTGCTCATTGGCTACAGCTATCTGCGGGCATCAAACGTCTGGCCGACTCCATTTCCTTTCTATCCGAGCATCGTCTTCTCTTCAGTAATGACGTTCTGCCTGCTCTCGTCCAGCTTGACGATGGTGTTTGGCGTCTCGGCATCCAGCAAAGGCGACAAAGCAAAGGCGAGGAAATGGATCCTGGCAACAATCTTCTTCGGCGTGTCTTTTATCGTGCTGCACTTGATCGAATGGCGACACCTGATTAACGAAGGAATGCGCCCGTTCTACCTGCCGGAACACTGGGTGCAGGTATTCACTACCACTGACGGCATTCCTCCGTCACCACTATTTGGCGCGACCTTCTTCACGATTACCGGATTGCACATGTTTCACGTTGCTTCGGGCGCGGTTTACCTTTTGATCGTTGCGGCTCGTGTGAACAAGTTGAGGCACGAAGACATCGAGATCAGTGGTCTTTACTGGCACTTCGTCGACCTCGTCTGGATGTTTGTTTTCCCGCTGATTTACATCATGTCAGTTGATGTTGGCCATCACGCCGGTTTGTAAAAGCAGAGGAGAACCAAATGACTGCACACGCACACGTTGAGGAACATTTCGCAGGCACTAATAAACTGTTCATCTCGGTCTGGGGCTGGCTGCTGGCCTTGACTCTGGTTGAGATCTTTCTCGCGTACAGGCCGATGCCGATCAAGCTGATGCTGATCATCCTGCTTGGTCTCTCGATCATCAAGGCAGCGCTGATCGTGGCTTACTTCATGCACCTGAAGTTTGAACGCCTGAGCCTGATTCTCACGATTGTACCGATGCTTATCGTTTGTATTATGCTGTTATTCGCGTTCTTCCCGGATAGTTTTCGCTCCGCGGGGCTGCGCTACAAGTTTAAGGAGCAACCGCCGGTCGCGCCGGAGCCAGTTGAGGAGCCGTAATGAATTTGAGTTGGCGACGAGCATTCATTTTTATCGTTTTGGCAGTGGCAGTGGTGCTGTTGACACATACCTACGCTGAGGCGCAGTGTTCCATGTGCCGTGCCTCACTGACGAGCGTCACGAACGCACGGTTCATTCGCAATTTCAATATCGGCGTGCTGGTGCTTTTGCTGCCGCCGGTGTCGATCTTCTGCACGATCTTTGTCGTGTTAAAGCGCTTTGGAAGCAAATGAGCAGCGATAATCCATTGGCGCTCGATGTTGAGAAACGGACGACGCGAGGTCGTGTTTGTCCGCAGTGTGGTGGGAAGATTATTCCTTCAAATCGCGCGGTGTACCAGTCGGGCGCAGATCCTACCGGGGCGTTTCCAATCTGGCAGTGCGAAAGATGTGGGTATGAAGAAATTGGTGAGCGGCGTAAGCCCGCTGGAAAGGCAAAGCACTGACTACGCATAGTCTAACTCTGATGCGCAAAGAACTGGGATTACTCAATCTGATTTGCATGCTTGTGGCACTTGGTTTTCTCGTATTAGCGCTCATTAGCGTGATCGCGTCTGGCGACTTTCTCACCATAGACAATCTATTCATCATCACCGTCAGTATGGTGATGGCATTGATGTTTGCAATCAATCCGCTGCTTTATCTCAAATCCGAAGGCCGTTTGCGCGCGCCGTTTTCGAAAAAGAAAGAGCTGGCGCCGCCGGCTCGCGACGAGTGGGGCCAGATCCGATCGCAAGCCCCGCCTTTGCTCGACGCGAAGGGCCGCGCCGTGCCACCAGACGTTCGCGCCATCGTCGCGCGAATGGACAGCCACAAAGAAGCACAAAAGACACAAACAGAATTGTCTTAACGTTTTGTGCTTTTTGCGCGTTTTTGTGGCCCATGTCTGACTACATTTCTTACCTGCCACACCTCAATGCTTGTCTGAATGGAACGAGCGCGGTGCTCCTGTTTTCGGGATACACGTTTATCCGCTCGCGAAATGTCGTCGCGCATCGAGCGTGCCAGGTTGCGGCGCTGGTAGTCTCGTTACTGTTTCTCGTTTCTTATATCGTCTATCACTACAACCACGGCGCGACACGTTTTCAGGGAACCGGGCTCGTGCGTCCGATCTACTTCACGATCCTGATAAGCCACACCATCCTCGCGATCGCGATTGTTCCACTCGTCGCGCTTACGTTTTATCGCGCGCTGCGCCAGGATTTCATGCGACATCGCCGCATCGCGCGGATCACTCTGCCGCTCTGGCTTTACGTGTCGATCACCGGTGTGATCGTTTATCTTATGCTTTACCAGATCTATCCTTCCTGAGCTGATGACTGCTTCGCGTCCCATTTTGTTCGTTGCGGTGCTGTTTGTCGCCGCAACTTTTCTCGCCTGGTACTTTTCCTGGTTTGGTCGTGAACTTTCCGATGCGGATATAGCGAAGTACCTGGCTGATGAAAAGAATCCGCGGCACGTGCAACACGCGCTGCTTCAGATCCAAAAGCGCATGGAGCGAGGTGACGCCGGTGCGAAGAACTGGTATCCGCAGTTGATTACGTTGAGTGGTAATCCGGAAACCGAGTTTCGACTCACGGTCGCCTGGTTAATGGGATTCGACAACACCTCGCCGGAGTTTCATGACGCTCTATTGAAACTGGTGCGCGATCCGGAACCGATTGTGCGCCGGAATGCGGCGCTGGCATTGGTTAGATTTAACGATAGCAGCGGCCGTGAAGAGCTAGTGTCGATACTGAAGCCATACGTATTGAAAGCGCCTGCGGATGGTATGCTGGCAAGCAGTATGAACGAGGGTGCATCAGTCACTCGTCGCACTTTGCTGGCGCGGATTGAGCAAACGGACGGAAAGGTGGTTGAGCTGCGATCTCCGTTGCCGGGACGAATAGACAAGGTCCTGAAATCTAACGGAGCGCAGGTCACGCGTAACGAGGAGCTGGTGATTTTGAATTCAGACGAGCAGAGTGTGTGGGAGGCGCTGCGTGGATTAGCGTTTGTCGGTACGACGGACGATCTGCCTCTAATTCAAAGCTACGCTCAATCAAGCGATGCTTCACCGCGCGTGAAGGAACAAGCAAGCCTGACAGCAAACGCAATCCGTCAAAAATCCGTGTAAATCCGTGGCCGGATTTAAGCCGGAGGTGCGGGCGGAGCATCCGGAAGTGTGATCCCGTGCAATCCCTCCCAGTCGTCCGTCGGCACCATCTCAATCGCGTCCCACGGACACCCATCGAGGAACGCCCCGTCAGGACCTTTGCTGGTGCACTTCTGGCAGCCGATGCACAGATAAGGATCTACTTCGATTCGTCCAAACGGTGGATGGTCTTCATCTGGCACCCAGAACATGCATGCTTCGATCGGGCAATACTCGATACACGCCGGTGACCCGGAGCAGCCGGTGCAACAGTCGGTGGTGATCGCAAGGATGCGCGGGCGCTTCTTGCGAGTCGCCTTTCCGTCGCCCTCCGACATAGGCCAGTGTTTTTCTACGATGTCGAACATCCGCTATTAATCCTTATGTTTTCGTCGTTGAACGTGCTTCGACTCTAACATAGCTTTGCGGAAATCCTCAACGATCTGTGTCGAAGACTTTCTTAGCTGGCTGCGGCCTTGATGAGGAATGCGACTAGCATTAAAGAAGGTAGTCGTACATACCAACACGGGAGGAAATCTATGAAAGCAGTTACCGGAGTATTCAGATCAAACGACAACGCGGAAAATGCAGTCAATGCGTTAAGAAGTCTTGGTATACCTGAAAAGAGAATAGGAATAGTTAGGCCAGGCACCGCTCCGGAGCGACTCGAAGCAGGTGTCCCGGTGAGCGACACCGAAGATCCAGGTATGGGCCGCGCGATGGGTGCGGCGGTCGGCGGAGCGATGGGAGCCGCAGGTGGTGCTACAGCAGGTTTGGCCGCTGCAAGTCTCGTCGTTCCCGGCGTTGGGCCATTGCTCGCTTTTGGAATGGTCGGCGCTGCATTGCTGGGTGTTGTTGGAGCAGCCGCGGGTTCGGCAGTCGGCGATACAGTTGAAGAGGAGCTCGGTGAAGGCATACCTCATGAGGACGTGTACCTTTATGAAGATTCGTTGCGGCATGGACATACGGTGCTGATCGTTTACGCCGATGAAGGCGAACAGGCAGACCGAGCCGCCAAAGTCATGCAGAATGCGGGCGCGGAAGATCTCGACACGTTGCGCGAAAACTGGTGGCGGGAGCTGCGAGATGAAGAGCGCACGCACTACACGGGTAACTTCGATGAGGACGAAACAAGTTATCGTCATGGTTACACCGCGGCGCTGCATCCGAAACGCAGAGGAAGAGCTTATTCCGACGTTGAGGACGAATTGCGAACCACGTATGCGAACACGACGCTTGACATGCCGTTTCAGGCCGGGTATGAACGCGGGCAGGCTTATCGTCACAGGGATGTGGAGACTCGCTAACGGTTAAATACTTTCTTCTGAACGGCGCGGTGCTGATCTTGATTCTCGGGATCAGTGCGTTTATCACGAGTTGGTTTGCACGTACGATGTACGTTCGTTGTTCAGCATGCGGCACTCTGAATGCGCGCCGGCGCTCGGAGTGCCGCTCGTGTAAGACCCGGTTCCGTTAATCACGCCGGTAGGGAATTTATTGTAGGGGCGGCCCTCCGTGGCCGCGCGTTCTCGACTCACACGTTCGGCAAATATGACGGGCGGCCACGGAGGGCCGCTCTTACAGTTGATTTGAAACAGGCCCAATGACAACAAACATACCCCCGGAGTGGCGCACGCACGCCGAAAGCACTGACTATCGCGAGACACCCAATTATTCAGACACCGTCGCCTTCGCACGACGTCTCGCACACGCATCACCATGGATCGTGTGTGAGAGCTTCGGCTTCAGCGGACAGGGCAGGGAATTGCCCTTAATTATCGCCTCTGAAACAGGCACATTTACGCCCGACGCCGCAAAATCAGAAGGAAAAGCCGTCGTACTGATTCAAGCCTGCATTCACTCGGGCGAGCCCGATGGGAAAGACGCCGGCTTCGCACTACTTCGCGACATCGCCATCACACAAACCGTAACGGGAATACTGAACAACGTCGTCCTGCTGTTCATACCGATTTACAACACTGACGGCCATGAGCGATCAAGTCCTTACAATCGCATCAACCAGAATGGTCCAAGCGAGATGGGTTGGCGCTCAACCAGCACTTACCAGAATCTCAATCGCGATTACATGAAAGCCGACACGCCTGAAACACGCGCGTGGCTCAACCTCTGGCACCGATGGCAGCCGGATCTGTTTATCGATTGTCACGTGACGGACGGCGCCGACTATCGCTGCAACATAACCTATCACCACGAACATCACGCCGGGGTCGACAGTGCAGTGCTTGAATGGGAGCGCGATGTGTTTGACGACAAGGTCGCGCATGCAACGGAAGCTGCCGGAAACGTGATCTCCTGGTATCTCGAGTTTATCGATAACCGCGATCTCGAACTGGGCACGAGAGACTTCAACGGCTCGCCTCGTTTCTCAACTGGTTTCGTACCGCTCCGAAATCGGCCAGCGATCCTGATCGAAACCCACATGCTCAAGGACTATCGCTCGCGAGTGATCGGAACATACGATTTTTTGCGAGCGGCGCTGACTGAAGTTAATCGAGATCCGGAGCGCTTGCGAAAGATTGGACGGGAAGCAGACGCACGAACATTGGCGCTCGGCGAAACCTACGATCCCGATTCAACTTACCCACTGGATTTCGAGCTGACCGACGAAGCGACTCCGTTTCAACTGAAGGCGTTCAATTACGAGACGGAGCAAAGCGACGTGTCGGGCGACCTGCGTGTGGTCTATGGTCGGGAGCCGCTCGACTTAACCATTCCTATGTACAGAACGCTGCGAGTCAAGACAGCAGTGGCTCCGCCGCTGGCTTACATCGTGCCGGGAGAGTGGACCGAAGTGATCAGTGTGCTGAAAGCGCACGGAGTGGAAATGAAGACGCTGGCCGAGTTTGCGCCGGTTGAAGTTGAGAGTTATCGCTTTACGAATGTGAGCTGGCCGCAAGGACCATTCGAAGGCCGGCACATGCCGAGCTTCGATGTGGACCAGGTGATTTATACGAGAATCTTTCCGCCCGGATCAGTGGTCGTCCCGGTGGCGCAGCTTGGCGCCAAAGTCATTCTGAACCTGCTCGAGCCGCAAGCGCCCGACTCCCTCGCCCGTTGGGGCTTCTTCAACGCCATCTTCGAAGAGAAGGAGTACGCGGAGCACTACGTGCTCGAAGCTCTCGCTCGGGAAATGTTGGCGAATGATCCTGCGCTACAGCAGGAGTTTGAACAACTGCTCGCGCTGGATCCGGAGTTCGCCGCCAGTCCTTCGGCTCGACTTCGCTTTTTTTACAGACGTTCGCCCTACTGGGATCCGCAAATGAATCTTTATCCAGTAGGGCGAATCATCAGTGTGGTTGATCTACCACTTGTTTAGATCCATAGACGCCCGACGATGCCATCACTGGTGTCGGGCGTCGAGCAGGGCAAACAGTGTGCAGTTTGCCTTATACGACTGTACGGCGTCCGCCGATTATGTTGATAAGCAGCACTACAAGCGCTAAGACCAACAGAATATGAATGAACCCACCAACCGTGTAGCTAGTTACCACGCCGAGTAACCACAGCACCAAGAGAATCACAAAAATCGTCCAAAGCATTTGTTCTTCCTCCTTTTGTCAACCACGCCCAAGTTTCGTTGGTACAAAAGCAATCGCAGTGAAGATCAGCAACGACCATGCCGTTTGAGGTTTTGTGGGTTTTTGAGGAAATGCGCGGCAACCCGCGTATGAAAACATGCCATCAAGGACCTCAGATGTATGCGGATAGACTGAAATCCGTTTCAAATCCGCGTTCCCCTATATGGAGATTACAAATTTTTCACGAAGTTGTTCTGGACTTAACACTTTGCCGCTGGTAAAGTGGACGATGGTTGCGCCTTGCGCACGCATCGAGCGGGTCCTTCCTTTGAAGTTCCGTCGCTTTTCCAATCCCGATTCTTGTAATAATTTTTGGAGGTTTGTTTATGCCCACCCCCGCGCCACGCGTTTCTGTTCGAACGCGCAGAGTCGCTCTCGTAGGCTTGGCAATCATGACTTTCTCGCTTTGCGTAGCCGCGACAATTGTTACTTATCAGCGTCATCAGCCGCCGGTTCAGAAGATTAACTATTCACAGCTTTATAGCTTAGCCGAGGCTGGCGGCGCGGCGGCCCTTTCGGTCGAAGGCGAGACTCTAACCGTCACCAAGGCCGATGGATCGCTCGTGGAAGCCACCGTTACCGGAGAAGCCACGCAGCACGAAGTGGTTCAGTTGTTTCGCCAGAAGAATGTGCCTGTCGAATTTCGGCCTATACAGCCTGGGATGCTGGCGAACCTTATGAGCTGGCTCCTGCCGATTTTGATGTTGGGCCTGGTCGGGTTTGTCGGCTGGCGGATTTACTCGAGCATGAGCGGCCGCGGCTCGTTCGAGCTTGAGAATCACAACGGCAAGCAGGACGTGGGCTTTGACGACGTTGCGGGCGTTGATGAAGCCCGTGCCGAGTTAACCGAAACCATCGAATTTCTACGTAATCCGCAGCGCTTCAGCCGCCTCGGTGGGCGTGTTCCGCGCGGTATTCTGCTTTACGGCCCTCCGGGAACGGGCAAGACCCTGCTGGCCAGAGCGGCTGCCAAAGAAGCCGGCGTCGCGTTTCTTGCTGCTTCAGGCTCGAGCTTTCAGGAAAAATTCGCCGGTCTTGGAGCGGCGCGTGTAAGACATCTCTTCGCAAAAGGAAGAAAACTCTCCCCCTGCATCATCTTCATCGATGAGGTCGACGCCCTCGGACGGCAGCGTGGCCGTGGCGGCGATTCGGCGTCTGCCGACCAGGATCAGACGCTGAACCAGTTGCTCGTCGAGATGGACGGCTTCGATCAATCGAGCGCGATCGTGGTTATTGCTTCGACCAACCGGCCGGATATCCTCGACAAAGCGCTCACGCGACCGGGTCGCTTTGACCGCGAGATCGCAGTCAATCTCGCCGATGTGTCGGGCCGTGAGGCGATTCTCAAGGTTCACTCACGCAATCTGAAGCTCGAAGAGGGCTTGGATCTCAAATGGATCGCACGTGGAACTCCCGGCTTCTCGGGCGCAGAGCTCGCGAATCTCATGAACGAGGCTGCCATTGCCGCCACGCGCGATAACGCTCAGGCGGTGGCTCGTAAGCACGTCGAGTTTGCGCGTGACCGGATATTGATGGGCGCCGAGCGGCAGGGTTTCATGATGGACGAAGACGAGCGTTACGCGACAGCCGTTCATGAGGCTGGTCACGTCGCGGTTGGATTGGCTGTCGAGAATGGCGACCCAATTCACAAGGTATCGATTCTGCCGCGCGGCCGTGCGCTGGGTGTTACGCAGTCATTGCCTGAGCGGGATCGCTTTATGAAGAAGCGTGAGTATCTCGAAGATCAGATCGCGCTGCTGCTTGGTGGCCGTGCTGCGGAGCAAGTGCTGTTGTCGACTATGACTGCAGGCGCTTCAAACGACATCGAGCGTGCGGTTGAAATAGCGAGACGCATGGTCAGTGAGTTTGGCATGAGCCGCCTCGGACCGATTCATCTCGGCCAGCCTGATCAGCCGCATAGCCAAACCCTGCTCGACAGAGTGGAAGAAGCGACGAACGAGCTGATCAATTCGCAACTGGAGCGTGCGTGTGCAGTTGTGACTGCGGAGCGCGAATCGATCGGACGCCTAGTCGAGATGTTGATGGAACGCGACACGCTCGACGCCGAGGAGATCCAGAGCTGCTTTAGACGGGAAACCGTCCGCGCCGCATAAGGTCGCAAAGAAGACTAGCCACAAAAAGGCACAAAAAGCACAAAAGACTTGAAAAGAGCTTTTGTGCTTTTTGTGCCATTTTGCGGCTTATGGTCAGACTACGAGGTACAGCGGATTCTCGAGGATTTTCTTGAAGGTTTGCAGAAACTTCGCGCCGGTCGCCCCATCGATGACGCGGTGATCGCACGACATCGTCACGCGCATCATCTGCCGGATCACGATTTCGTTGTCACGCACGACCGGTTTGGGACTCATGGCTCCCACGGCAAGGATGGCGCCTTCGGGAGGATTGATCACGGCTGTGAACTCGTCGATTCCAAACATGCCCAGGTTGCTGATCGAAAAGGTCGCGCCCGTGTACTCTTCGGGCTTTAACTTCCTCGAACGTGCCCGCTCCGCAAGCTCGCGCACCTCTGCGGCAATCTGGCTGAGCGACTTCTTATCGGCGGCGCGAACGACAGGTGTGATCAGTCCATCTTCAATCGCTACCGCGACGCCGATGTCCGCCTGTTCATAGTAACGGACAAACTTTTCCTGGAACGATGCGTTGACTTCGGGATGTTGTATCAGGGCTGACGCGGCCACCTTGATAATGACGTCGTTGATACTGATCTTGAGATCGGGATCGAGTGCGTTGATGCCGCGGCGCATTTCGGCCGCACGATCCATCTCGATCTCCGTGGTGAGAAAGAAGTGTGGCACTGGACCAAGCGAGGTAACGAGCCGTTTGGCAATTGTCTGCCGAATCTGACTCGCTGGCTCGTCCCTGTATGCTGAAGCTCCTGCTTGCGGGAATTCAATAATGCGGGCCGGTGCAGCAGGAGCGGCTTTCGGCTGCGTCAGCGCTGCTTCGATATCTTTCTTGATGATGCGGCCGCCTGGTCCACTGCCTTGCAGTGAACGCAGATCAATTCCTGCTTCTGCGGCCATGCGTGCGGCGAGTGGCGAGACGATCAGTCGTCCTGAGTCAGACGACGCAGCTGCTTGAGGTTGGCGCCCATTGTCTATGCGACTCGCAGTCTGACTACTGCTCGCAGCGGCAGCGGCTCTGACCTGCGGCTGAGGTTGTGGCTGCTCCTGCTTTTTCTGCTCCTGCTGAGGCGGCTGAGCTGCCGGAGCTTCTGACAAAACAGACGCGATGTCTTCGTCGGGCTCGGCGATGACTGCGATCATCTGTCCCAACGGCGCCGATTGCCCTTCTGAAATCAGGATTTTGCGAAGGACGCCGTTAGCGAGCGCCTGCATCTCCATGGTGGCCTTGTCGGTATCGATTTCGGCGAGCGGCTCGCCCATGGAGACTTTGTCTCCCTCTTTTTTCAACCAACGCGAGATCTGTCCCTCCTCCATCGTTGGGGAGAGCTTCGGCATGATTACCTTGGTCGCCATAATCTATGTAATCTGTGGAAAA
>DASUYO010000334.1:0-13602 GCA_036377375.1 Pyrinomonadaceae bacterium | reverse complement strand
TTATACGCTGCCGCGTGGCTTCAACCTGAGGATCGGGAACCGGCACAGCGGAGATTAAAGCTTTGGTGTACGGCATCAACGGCTCGTTATAGATCGTCTTCGCGTCGGCGATCTCCACCAGCTTGCCGAGATACATCACCGCAACTCGATCCGAGACGTGCCTGATCGCTCGCAGGTCGTGAGAGATAAAAAGGTACGTGAGGTTCTTCTCGCGACGTAGTCGCTCCAGCAGGTTCATGATTTGCGCTTGAATGGAAACGTCGAGAGCGGAAATCGGCTCATCCGCAACGATGAAATCAGGATCGACTGCGAGCGCTCGCGCAATCCCGATGCGCTGACGTTGTCCCCCGGAAAACTCGTGCGGGTATCGCTTGATAAAACGTTTGCTGAGCCCGACTGTCTCCAACAGCTCCTGCACGCGCTGCTCCACTTCCCTGCCTCGCGCCAACCGGTACGTCTCGAGCGGTTCACCGACGATCTGCCCGATGGTCATGCGTGGATTTAGTGATGCGTAAGGATCCTGGAAAATTATTTGGAGATGGCGTCGTTGCTCGCGTAATTGTCTTTGAGACAAATGTGCAAGATCACGATCGTGGTAGAACACCTGCCCCTCGGTCGGTTCAGTCAGGCGAAGTATTGCGCGACCCAGAGTTGACTTGCCGCAACCTGATTCGCCGACGAGTCCAAGAGTTTCTCGTTCGTTGATGTCAAGTGAGACACCGTCAACAGCTTTAACAACACGCTTAACCGGATTGATTCCGAATAATTTATCGACTGGCCCACCGCCGCCGAGATCGAAATACACTTTCAGATCTCTGATCGAAAGCAGTGCTGGTCCATTTGCGCTCATGCTGGTACACCGCCCGACTCGCTGTAGACTTCACGTGCGAAGTGGCACAGTGAACAGTGATCAGCGTTGAGTTGTACGAACGGTGGAAACTCCTGCCGGCAGATCTCTTCCGCGCGATCGCAACGCGGCGCAAAAGGACAACCGGGCTTCAGGTGTGCGACGTCAGGCGGCAGTCCCGGAATCTGGTACAGCTTGCCTTGTTCGGCTGTTGGATCCGGAACAGAGCGCAGCAAACCTTTGGTGTACGGATTTCCCGGCAGAGAAAACAACTCAGTCGTTCGCGCTTGTTCGAAGATCTTTCCTGCGTACATCACGATCACGTGATCCGTCATGCCGGCCACGACGCCGAGATCGTGCGTTATCAGGATCACGCTGGTACCGGTTCCATGTTTGAGTTTCTTGATGAGCTCGAGAATCTGTGCCTGGATGGTGACGTCGAGAGCGGTAGTCGGCTCATCGGCGATTAGCAGCTCGGGCTCACACGAAAGCGCCATCGCGATCATTACGCGTTGGCGCATGCCGCCGGAGAATTCGTGTGGGTAATCGTCGGCACGCATGCGCGCATCGGGAATGCCGACTGTTTCCAGCATTCGAATCGCGTGCTCGCGTGCCTGTGCTTTCGTGTGGCCGAGATGTAGTTGAGTCATCTCCATCAGTTGTTTGGAGATCTTCATGAACGGATTTAGTGAGGTCATCGGATCCTGAAAGATCATTGCGATGCGGCGCCCGCGGATCTTGCGAATCGCTTCGTTTGGCAACAGCAGCAGATCGGTGCCATTGAAGATCACCTCGCCGGATACGATCTTTCCCGGAGGTTCAGGAATGAGACGGATGATCGAGAGGTTTGTGACTGATTTGCCGGAGCCTGACTCACCGACGATGCCGAGAGTCTCTCCACGCTTGAGCTGAAAGGAAATATCATCGACGGCTTTGACAGTTCCGTCTTCGGTTTCGAAATAGGTGCGGAGGTTTTTGATTTCTAGAAGATTGCCGTCGGTAGAAGTCATAGGACCTATACCGTCCTCATCTGCGGATCGAGCGCATCTCTCAACCCATCACCCAGAAAATTCAGCGAGAAGAGCGTCAGCGCCATCGTCACGCCGGGAAAGATCAACTGCCACGGAAAGATGGCAATGTTCTGAATCCCGTCTGCAGCCAGACTGCCCCACGAAGCCAGCGGCGCCTGAACGCCAACACCGAGAAATGAAAGAAAGGCTTCGGTCAACATGATCTGCGGGATCGTCAGAGTTGCATAGACGATCACAGGACCTAACGTGTTCGGAACCAAATGTCTAAAGATAATTCGAGTATTCGAAACGCCGGTCGCTCTTGCCGCAAGCACAAATTCCTGATTCTTTAACGACAACACCTGCCCGCGAACTATCCGCGCCATGGTCAACCATGAAATCGAACCAAGTGCGACAAAAAGTAAGATCAACTGACCTCGCGGCGTTTGGCTGCGAAACATTGAGAGCAGCACAATGACGATGATGATATATGGCAGCGAATAGAGTACATCGACAACGCGCATCATCAGATTATCGACTCGGCCTCCGACATAACCGGCAATTGCCCCGTAACTCACGCCAATCAGTAATGACACCAACGTCGAGATGATTCCCACAAATAATGAAATCTGTCCGCCCTGAAGCACACGTGCCAGTTGATCGCGGCCGGCATTATCTGTTCCCATGGGATGAGTCCACGAGAATTTACCGTCAGGACCTCTAAACGGCGGAAATGATCTGATCAGCGTGGTGTCGTTTGTGGGAATGTAATCAGGTGTAAATCCGAATGTCCGCTTGATAACGGTCGGTCCAATAATCGACGCCAGAGTTATGATGCCGACAACGATTAACCCAAAGACTGCCAGCTTATTCTTTAGTAGACGTCGCCACGCGTCACGCCACAATGAGGTGCCGCGAACAAATTCGTCGCCTTCCACCGGTCGCACGTCAGCTTCCGCGACCGCCATCTCCGGTGGAATATGAATCAATTCGTCGTGATTAGGGTCTTTCTTTGTCGACATGACTTCAGTGATACCTCACCCGCGGATCGAGAAACGCGTAAGCGATATCAACCAACAGATTCATCAACAAAAGCGTTATCGCAATAAACGCGACGATGCCGATGATCAGCGGTTCATCACGATTAAGTGACGCTTGAAGAAAATAATTTCCCAAACCGGGAAGTGCGAAGATCCTTTCGACCACTACAGTTCCCGTTAACAGGAATGCCAACGCTGGACCAGTGAAAGAGATTACCGGCATCAACCCGCCGCGTAATGCATGCCGGATGACGACGTCTCGCTCGCTCAAACCTTTTGCCCTCGCTGTGCGAATGTAATCCGAACGCAACACCTCCAACATGCCTGCGCGCGTGAGACGCGCGATGTAAGCCATATAGATAGCAGATAACGTCAGCACTGGCAGAATGAGATTGCGACTGGGAAAGCCGCCCCAACGCGAAGGTGGCAACCAATAAAGACCAAGAGAAAAGATCAGCACGAGAATCGGACCAAGCACGAAGTTTGGTATCGAAATACCAAGCATCGCGAGCGCCATCGATCCGTAATCCCACCTGGAGTTCTGCTTGAGTGCCGCAATGGATCCGGCAGTAATGCCGACGATCAGAGCCAGCAAATAAGCAAGCAGTCCGACAGCCGCTGAAACCGGCAACGAGCGACGGATGATCGTATTTACCGATTGACCTTCGAACCTCAGAGACGTACCGAAGTCAAGGTGACGAAGAATGCCCCACATTGTTTTGCCGTATTGTTGATACCAGGGTTTGTCGAGGCCGTACTTCTCGCGGATGCTCTTCTCGATCGCGGGTGGCAACTTCTTTTCGCCGGAGTAGAAGTTACCGGGGGCCAGCTTGATCAGGCCCCAGGTGATAGTAATCACGACAAGAATCGTTGGAATCGTGACTAGAAGACGTCTGATTATGAAACGAAGCATGCTCTCTTCGCGCGCCTAATCGGCTGCCATACTCGGAGTGCCGTAATCCCACTTGGCCGGATCGCGTTCGATGTAAACATACTTCCAGGGAAACAGTGAACCGGCATTCGGGTACATCCCTTTTACATACGGCTTCTTGGTCCAGTTGACCGAAGCTGTGTCGATGGGAATAACCGGTTGGGCGTCGAGCATGTATTTTTCAGCCTGGGCCAACAACTCGTATCGTTTCTTGTTGTCGAGCGTGCGGTTGGCTTCGTCAAGCATCGCCACATATTTCGGATCCTGCCAGCCGGTACCACTCTCGCCTCCGGTGTAAAAGAGGCTCAGGAACGTAAACGGATCCATGTAATCGGCGGACCATGCGCTGCGAGCAAAACCTTTGTAGTCGAGCTTAGCCCTCACATTCAGGAAGGTTTTCCAGTCCATGTTTCGCAAACTCACAGTAATGCCGAGATTCTGTTTCCACTGTGCCTGCATCCACTCGGCCATAGCTTTGTTTGATTCCTGCGTATTGTAGATGTATTCGACCTGGTCCACCGGAAACTTCGGACACGAGTAACTGCCGTCACTTTTCTTCACTACCGGATACCCAGCCTCGCCGAGCAAGCGCCGCGCCTGTTCAGGATTGAATTGCTCGCCTTTTGGTTGTGGGTATCCGGCGAATATTCCTTCCGGAGTAAACGCAGTCAGCGGCTTCACGATCCGGCGCCAGGTGGCCCATGCATCCTTGTCAATCGCGAGATTGAATGCCCTTCTGACGCGAACGTCAGTCATCGGCGGCTTGGTGGTGTTGATGCAGAGAAAATCGTTCGCTGCCTCAGTTCCGTTCATGTAATCTTTCTTTTCTTTTACCACGAGCAGCCAGGCATTTGGCACGGTGTGATTTAAGACCGCATCAACTTCTCCGACTTTGTAGCTGTTCATGGTTGTCGGATTGTCAGACGTCGGGTAGAAGTAAATTTCGTCAAGCTTGACGTTCGCAGCGTCCCAATACATCGGATCGCGTTCCACTACGAGTTTGTCGTAAGGTCGCCATGATTTCACCTTGAATGCACCACACGTGACAATGTGTTCCGGTTGTGTCCATGAATCTTTATACTTCTCCACCACCTTCTGAGGCACAATTCGAAATGCCTGATGTGCCAGCAGTCCTAAGAAGAACGGCGATGGTTGGACCAGATAAACTCGCACGGTGTATTTATCAACCGCTTCAACCCCGATATCCTCAGCAGCCACCGGTACAAACTGCTTGCCGGCAACCGCTGCCTTTAATTTTGGATTCGCATTAAGGTTCTTTGCGCGCGCCTTTTCGTCGGCGGGCAATGTGAGTCGCGTAGGCGCGTGCATCTGGCGATGAAAGGGCGTTTCGGGAGCTGGTCCTTCCGCGCCTGAAGGGTATTCACCTTTGGCCCCATCGATCGGGCTGCTACCGAGCGGCTCAGGAGGAAAACTGTCGTCGAAATCTTTTGCCAGGAGAAACTGACCTGTAGCTGGATCGCGGACAAATACTGCCTGTTCGTTGTAGGCCTGAGCGTATTTCAGATAGTACGCCAAATAAGCGTTACGAGAGGCAGTTTCTTTGGCGAGCACACGGCGAAAACTGTAGACAAAATCGTTAGCGTCGATTGGATCGCCGTTAGACCAGCGACCGTTGTGGCGCAAGTAGAAAGTGAATTCCGACGAGTCGTTGTTGATGCGCCAGCGTTCGGCGAGAGCAGGTACGGGCGCGAGGGTTTTGGCATCATATTCAACCAGACCCTCGTAGAGCGCCATGTAAATTCGTGCTTCGGGTTGGCCATTACTAATAGCTGGATCGAGTGATTCAGGCTCGTCGCCGGTGACGTAGCGAAGGATGTTTCGGTCGGGAGGAGTTGTAGAGCCAAAAAACTCTTCGTTACTTGAAGCAACAGTGCATGAATAAGTAAAGCCGGCTAGTGCTGCCAGCAGGATGAGTCCAACGATCTGTCTTGACTTGCCACTACTCATCAGGCACCTCCGAGCTCAATGCCTTTTGCTTTAATTCAGTGCGAGTGAAGAGGAAACTCGCAAGCGAAGAGACGAGTGGAAGTTAGCACGCAGAGTAAGTATTTATCAAGATTACTTGCAGCAACTATCTTTTAATAATTTGAAATGGATAAACTCGCACATCTTCGTAGGTATTGGGGGCAGTTAAACCACTTAGCTTTATCTGGTAGTTCTGCGATTCAAGACGCTTTGCCGGGAGTCTAACTTCGATGAAGCGTCCTTCATCCCCGCTAATAGGTTTGAGCGGAGGGGTTTTTCCCAACTCGTTGCCTTCGACAGTTTGAAGCGCCGCTTGATAGCTGTCGTACATCTTGTCCGCCAGTACTAATCGGACCACGACTGTTTGAGTATCAGGTTCGACAACTACACGGCGATCTTCACCTAACCCTCGGACCGTGGTTGGGGCGATTGTGAGCTGGACCAATGGTCCAGCCGGTCCTTCCGATCCGGGACCATTTAAGCGTCCGAGTTCAGCCTGCAACTCTCCTGCTGGAGATCGATTGCGGAGTATGGTCGACGCTATTAATCCTGCAAAGACAACAACAGTAACTGCCGCCGCCAGTTGCCAGTATTGTCGACGATGTGTGGGGAGCGGAAGAGGGGTAATGCGGGCCACATTTTTGTTGTGATCTGTTGTTTTTGTATCGGAATTAACATCGGACATCGCCCTTTCAGATAAAGCTTTGGCCATTTCGAGCCTGCGATGCCGGTGGGGAGTCGTCAAAAAGTGCGTTTCAAACCGTGTTACGTCAGGTTCTGAGAGGCTGCCGTCCAGATAATCCTCAATCAACTCATCAGTAACAATCAAAAACTCCTGCAAATACTCACTATTACCTACCAAACGCTGTTCAATTGACTCTGCAATATCAGCATCTGAATACCCGAGGAGATATTTTCTGATTACAGCTTGTTCCTCGATTTCGTTCAAAGTCAGTGAGAGCCCCCCGTATATAATGCAGTCTTTGCTAATTTATTACCCCTTCCAGATGCATCGAGACAGTTGGAAATGCATTTTTCCAATGTATCCCGCAGTCGGTAGACGCGAACCCGAAGGGCATTGCTACTTATCCCAACCCGCTCGCCCAATTGCCGCCGGCTCTCTATTTTGACCTTCCTTTCACCGCGGTAGTATTCCAGTATCAGTTCCTTATCGACTGCCGCTAAGGAATCCAGGCATTTGTCCAGGCAGGCATGCAATCGCTCTTTTTCGTCAACGTCTTGTGTTGCCGTCATCTTTATGTTGCGCACCAGGGGTTCCGGGCGCGGACGTCTGAAATGTTCATGGCGTACGTTTTTGGCAGTACCGTAGAAATAATTCGCCGGATCACCGGAATAATTAGCCGAAATATTTCGCACCTTAATAATAACGCGATTGATAGTCTCATCGGCGAGCAGATCTGGCTCGGCGCAATGCCAGTTGTCAAAAAGCGTGGTCAGTCCACGGCGAATGGCTTCGTATTTCTCCCCTGCCTGTTGAGGATCGGGACCGAGCCAGTTAAGTAACTGCTGGAAGTCTTCGGGGGATACGTCGCGCTTATTCATGCAGTCGTCGAAAGTACTTCGAACCGTAATATATTGCGATAGAACACAGTAAGATCAAAAAGAAAATCACCAGATACTTTTGGAAACGACTGCCGTCTACATTGATTGGTTTTGCATATTCGCCATGCAGCTCAAAGGCAGCCCAAAAGAAGGGTGATCGCCATCGTCTTTCTTTCCAAATTGCAATCTTCGCCTGGCGCAGTGCCGCGGCAGGAGTCATTTGCTCACGAAATAAACCTTCGTAGAAGTGTTTCATCAACTCAGTCGTGGCTTCGTCGTCAACTTTCCACAAAGTCGCTACCACGCTTTTCGAACCGGCGTACATAAAGCCACGCGTCAAGCCTACTAACCCTTCACCTTTAAAGTCTTTCCCCAACCCTGTCTGACAAGCGCTTAGAACTACCAGGTCGGCATGCAGTGACAGGTTGTAGATCTCGTGCAATCGCAGAAACCCATCCTCAGATCTCCCGTCTCGGTCTACCAGGCTCAGAATAACTGCGGAAAGTTCGGGATGCTCTGCGTTAATGATTCCGTGAGTAGCCAGATGAATGACGCGATATTGACTCAACTCCGGGCTCGAAACGAACGTGTGATTTGCGTCAAATCCCGAAACGAGCTTTGCTTCTGTTTTGGGCAGCAACCGCATTATCTCTTCGCCCTCGCGCTGTGTAGCAGCAAGGCGGCCGATGTACACCGAGTCCCTAAGCAAATTATTTTGAGTTGGCGGATTATACCGCGCGTTCTGTCTTGACGCGGTTCGTACTGGTGCGGGCATTCGTTCATCATCAGTCGAAAAAACCGGATCAGCCAGAATGACAATCGTTCTGGACGCTCTTGTCTCTTCGCGTCGAACCGCGGTCAAAACTGCCGCCGAAGGTAGCTTTACAACTTCCTGCTGGACGACGAGCGGTGTCGTTGATTCGTCAGTCTGATTTGAAATCGCATTATCTTGTGGAAATGGAAGAGCTTCGAAAGGTACGTATTCGAGCGCCCCGTCCGGAACGATCAATAAGCGATGCCCTTCGAGCTCAGCTTTCATCGGCCCAAGCAGTTGCCGGCTTAAGGACGCTGCTTCGGGCCAGTACTGAGTTTCAGCAACTTCTACTCTGCGTTGATACTCCGAAACCGATTCGCCATTCACCGGTTGACGAGCTGTTAAGAACTCATTGACGCGGAGTATCGTCTCTTCAAGAACTGCACGTTTCGGGAGCTCATATCCTTTAATTGATGACGAAGAGACTACCCATGCATAGCTCTTTTCAGTACCGAGCGAGAATTCCACCAGCCGGGTATTTTCGTCTCGCAACTCTGACTGGACATCTTTCAGCTTTACGAACTGGGCTGAAACCAAATCGGCGTAACGCGGACTCTGGGCACGCAACTGCGACTCGGTTTGATTATAGGCTGCTCTTAACTCGCGAATCTCCTTATCCGTTTGTGCAGCCATTTCCGGAGTATGAGCTCCGTTCATCAACCGCATCTGATATTCGGCTTTCGCATTTAAAGACTCGCGGAGTTCTTTCAGACGCGAAACCAACTGTGGATCTGACTGACCGGGAAAATCCACTCTCGCTGCCGTCAATGAATCCAGAAGAGATCGTGCCTTTCCCTGTTCACTAATCTCGAAGGCCATGGCCGCATAACCCTGATTTGGCTGGCGCTGGTCGAGTTGCATCAACAAATCTACATAAAACTCGTAATTATCATGTACTGAAGCGAAGTAAGAAACACGCAGATCGCGACTGATCACCTTCGTTCGCATCGACTCAATGAGTTGAATAGACTGGCGAATATATTCCAATGCTTTATCAGCGTTGTTCTGATCTCGCGCCGCGATGGCAGCATAGTAAAGAAAAGACACTTCCGCCGAGCGGTCTTTAATCTCGCGGCTTAACGAGAGTGCGCTTTCAAAGAATTTGCTCGCTTCCAGTGGCTGGTTCAATAAAAGACGGGTATAGCCGATGCCGCCGAGGGCATATGCTTCTCCTCTTTTATCGACGGCGCTTTGATAGAACTGCAATACTTTCTCGAACAGCTCGAGAGCCTTGGTTCTGTCGCCCTTGAGGTTATAAACGATGGCTATCTCTTTGAGTGCGTCAGTTTCGAAGCGGTGGTTACCTGCCTTAAGACTCAGCTCGATACAATGGTTGTACGCCTCCAGAGCTGCGGGGATGTCTCCGAGCGAGCGATAGACCCGTCCGATGTAATAATTGGAAATAGCTTCGTAGTCCGTCTTTCCAGCCTTGCCGTATAACTCCCGTGCGTCGATGTAATTGTCGAGGGCAAGACGATCCTGATTGAGTTCTTCGTAAGCTCCGCCAACGCCATTCAGCGCCGCGGCTTCGCCCAGGTGGTCACCCAATCTGCGAAGCGTCTTCATTGCATCGGTGTGAGCATCCAAAGCCAATTGCTTTTCGCCGGTGATCGAGTACACACCTCCCAGAGCAGTACGAGCCAGGGCTTCTCCGCGTTGATCGTCGATAGCTTGCGAAAGTGAAAGTGATTTTTGGTAATTACTGCCGGCTTGTTGAAGTTCACCCGAATCGTAGTAGCTATATCCCAGGTTCAGGTATGCGAGAGCCTGTCCCGCGCGATCTCCTGTTTTCGTCCACAGGTCAAGTCCTCGATTGAAGTGTTTAAAGGATTCGGGCAGATCGCTTTTGGCATAGTAGACCTCGCCGATATTGTTAAGAGTTTGCGCCAGCCGTCGAGGGTTTTTGTCAGCACCGGCGTGACTGTCGGAATATTGAAGCGCGCGATTCAAGAACTCCAATGCGCGTTCATTGTTCCCCAGATAACTGTAGGCATAGCCGATTTCGTTGAACGAATCGATCTCGCCGTCGTTATCACCTGCCTTCTGCTGGAGCTTTAGTCCCTTCTCGTAAGCTTGAAGAGACATCTCGTAGTCGCTGAGAACTGAATAGATGTCGCCGACCTTAGATAGCGCCTGTGCTGCTTCCTCGTATCGCTTCTGAGTTTCCCAAATGTGACTTGCCTCGGTGTACTTCGTGATGGCCTGTCGTAAAGCCTGCTCTTCCCACTGCGAACGCAGGAGTTCAGCATCGTTTATGAGCCTCAATGCTGCTTCTTCTGTACGATCAGCCGCTGAAGCATCGGCCGGTTGTTGCAGTGTCAAGCGAAATGAAAGATTTGGAGTGCTCTTCTCGAGAGACTGTATCTGGATAACGTAGTCACCCGTTCGATTTGCTACGTGCAGGATCTTCAGCGACCCATGACGGCGCCCTGGAAAAGTACCGATTGTTTGCCCGTCCGGATTCTGAATAGCAACCGACAGGCGTAGATCCTCCTTATCTAACGACAGACGCAGACACTGTCCTTGTTTCAGGCTGACCTTGAAAACTTTCACTTCGCCTGGCGAGATCTCGAGAGTTTTCGGATCTTCCGGCTGGAGCAGTGCAACACTCTGGTTCTGAGCGATAACTCTCGTGCGAGTTAAAGGTGTGAATAATACGTCGCTGAAGCTGACTACAACGAAAATGAAGAAGATCGTTTGGACGGCAGTTCCCTGCTTGTGAAAACAGTTCGGTCTATGTCTTCCCACAGATTGTTTTTGGGCCATGGGGGATATCGGGTGATGATTGGAACGATCTTTGGGCGAAAAGCGGAATCTGTACGGTTCGGTCGTGTCCTTGTACGGGGATAGAGTAGAGGAACATTTAAATCAATGCAATGAATGACCTAGTGCGTGGAAACAGTCTGGAATGGTGTCGGAGCTTTGTGCGTTATGAATATAGAAGGACGGCGAGGGCCGTCCTTCTACTACGGAGAAACTGAGTTTTGGCGAGGTCGCCTGGGGAGTTAGCTTTTGGGTTGCATTTCTCTCGATTGGGGCTCGTTGGAGGGCTGAGTTTTCTGGTTAGTTGAGAGGTCTTTACCTGACGCATCACCACCACCTTTTGGAATCTCAGTGATGCTTTTGCCTGACGCGTCACCGCCACCTCTGGCAGTCGATTCATTTTCTCTGGTTTCGTCAATCATGTTTAGAATTTCCTTTCGAGCTTGAAGTTTGCGTACTTTATCTTTCATGATCTTCAGCCACGAACCATTACATCGCAGCGTAATGTTTTTCCTTCTCCGGTCATGAATGAATGCAACAGCGTTTCGTAAATTTCTGAATAGGAGAAGGTGCGTAATGTTAAAGAGGGCGGCCCTACTAGTCGGAATAGATCTCTACGATAGGTTTACCAAGCTGAGTGGCTGTGTTGCAGATGCGACAGCCATGAAGGAAAAGCTGAGGCGGAATGAAGATTACAGCCCGAATTATGGGTGCAAGTTGATGTTGTACGGTCAGGACCAGCAGGAGATGCGAATCACCCGCGTCGTTTTAAGGCGAGCGTTGGAAGAGCTTTTCAAGTTTGATGGCGATGTTCTTTTTTATTTCTCTGGTCATGGTGCGCTTACTGCCACAGGCGGATATCTAGCTACCTGCGATGCCGAACCAAATGATTGGGGAGTTCCAATGCAGGATCTACTGGATACAGCTAATCGCTCACGGGCGAGGGATATCCTCATCCTGTTGGATTGCTGTCATGCCGGCGATGCGGGTGCTCCGTCACTATTGAACCAACCGGGACAAGCTCTTCCCATTAGCGCGCTGCGCGAAAACATGACAATAATCGCCGCCGCTAAGAATACGCAGGCAGCAATGGAGTCCGGCGGCCATGGACTGTTTACCAGTTCCGTTCTTGAGGCACTCGACGGCGGAGCTGCTGACCACATGGGCTGGGTTACTGCACCGGCAATCTATGCTTATGTTGAGAGGCGTTTTAACGAATGGTCGCAACGTCCAATCTATAAAACCAGCGCTACTGAACTTGCAGAAGTCAGAAGATGCGCACCGCTGATCGAGCGTCTCAAGCTCGAAGAGATTGTCAGTCTGTTTCCGACTCAGAATTATAAATATGAGCTGGACCCGGAGTACGAACCCGAAGATGAGAATGGGAAGGTTCGTAAGCCCGTTAATAAGGAGAAGGTGAGGATTGCCGGACTCTTCAAGGACTATCGGGATGTCGGGTTGCTGAAAGCTTCAATACCGGGTGAACAGTTCTACTGGGTAGCAAGGCGTTCTCATTCAGTAGAGCTGACTCTTCGCGGTCGTGAATACTGGCGTCTCGTGAAGTATGATCGGATCTGATGAAGATCGGCATAACCGGACATCAACGACTGCACCAGTTATCCGACTGGGATTGGGTCAGTATTGAGATGCGCCGGATCCTGGACTCGTTCGGTCCTCCGTTGATTGGGATTAGTTCGTTGGCTGCCGGCGCAGATCAGTTGTTTGCAGAGATTGTGTTGGAGAACGGGGGTACTCTCGAAGCCATCATTCCTTTTGAAGGTTACGAGAACGCGTTTACTCAACGTGAAGACCGAGAAACATATCTTTCACTGCTGGCGTCAGCCTCGACCGTGGAAGTGCTCAAGAACTTCGGTACGAAAGAAGAAGGTTATTTAATGGCGGGCGAACGCGTCGTCGATCTGTCGGATGTGTTGCTTGCCGTCTGGGATGGTCTACCCTCGGCGGGCCTTGGCGGCACCGCAGACGTGGTTCAATACGCGCGTGATAGTCAGAAGAAGATCATCCACTTGAATCCGGTGACACGCGAAGTGATCAGCGTGAAGATTGTTTAGCTCACCTTAACGGCGTAGCCGAGGCCGTCGCCAACCGGCAGCACCTCGGCAATCAACTGCGGATGATTAATGAAGTAGCTATTGAATTCTCGCAACGCCACAGTCGAGCTCTCCATATCGTTACGCGCGACTTTGCCACCCCAAAGCAGATTGTCGACGATCACCACGCCGCCGTTGCGCAAGCGTTGCAAACCTAGATCGAGATACCGCGAATATTCCTGCTTCACCGCATCGATGAACAGCAGGTCAAACGTCTCTTCAAGCGCCGGCATTACTTCCAAAGCTTTGCCTCGTTCGATCTCAACACGATCCAACAACCCAGCACGCTTGAGATAACCAGTCGCGGCCTGAATCATCTCGTCACTCGGCTCAATCGTCACCACCACTCCATGCTCGCCCATGCCGCGCGCGAGATGGACCACCGAGTATCCGATCGCCATTCCGATCTCCAACGCCTTGCGAGCACCAGTGGCGCGAGCAGTGATCTCGATAAAACGAGCGACCTCGCGATCGGCGATCGGCACGCCGTGCTCCGCTGCATAATCTTCCATCTCTGCGAGCAAAGGATCGCTCTGA
>DASUYO010000333.1:0-3347 GCA_036377375.1 Pyrinomonadaceae bacterium | reverse complement strand
TTAGGCTCCAGTAGAAATGTTTCGAGATAGTTGAACCGCGTAGCCCATCCACGTGTGTAACCAAGCCTTGTGAGAATCGCGCCGCGGCGCTTGGATCTGTCCGCCCGAATTGCGGCTGCAGTGTTACGTAGGTCACGCGGGTTAACCATTCCATTCAATACACGCTGTGAAGCTCGTTGTAGCAGATCGAGGATTTGTGTGTCGCATACTGGCCTGTTTTGTGTCAGCTGATAGCGCCCAACAAATAGGTATTCAGAGACACCGATAAGTTTTCGCTTCTCGAAATAACGCTCTAACAGAGGACGGAGCCACCACGCTGCCTTCTTCGCATACTTCATTATTGGTCCCTCACGTCTCGGTGACTGTAGCCCCCGAGTCATTTGGCGAACGGGTAGCAGCAAATACTCGAAATCTCTTGCGCGGTCGCATTCGCCTGTTGGATTCTCCGCCGCCACCAACGACGGTATTTTTGCGTTGCGCATCTCTGTCACAGTAAGAAGGTGAAAGAAGATCAAATACAATATCAACGCCTCTTCGGGGTCAGCGTCAGGCGAAGCCATATAACTAAAGAAGCGTTCGACAACTTTATCGTCGTACCGCCTGATAGAAGCTGAGATCTCAACCATCTGCCCACGTTTATTCATCACCGTGAAGCTTCTTCGGATCTTCTCGGTGTTATAAGGAAACGGATTTTCCGCGACTACATCATGTAGCTGCGCCCAGTTAAAGAACGTACGAAGATTCACTGTGTATTGATTAACTGAGGCACGAGCCAACCTTCTGATTCTTACGTAAGAATTGCTCGCCTGGCATTCCTGATTACTACAAATCTCATCTGTCTTAGCGACGTCTAACGGGATTCGTTTTCCGCACGCGCTGCACTCCAGTTGCCAGAAAAGAGTCTCTTTGTAACTTGCTGCCGTGCTCTCGTTGATGTTAGCGAATGAGCAGATGTCGCACTTGACGCACCACTCAAGGAACCTGATTACAGTTTCAATAGTTTTGAGTGTGTATTCACTTGTATTGGTAAGAGGCTGCGCTTCATGTAGGTTTATGTCGAGCTTCGGATTCAACATCCCTTTCGATAGCCACTTCTCGAAGGCAGTTACGTGCTCAACGAACATCGCCGGCGCTGACCTCAGCCACTTTTCCAATCGGCGTTCACGTTGGTACGGCACCAGCTGCTCCGGCAGGAAATGGTGACCCAGCTCTAATAAGCCCGAGCGAATGAAGTGGACCTTGGCTCGTCCTCGTTGCCCGCGTTTCCTGGCTTTCGGCAAAGCTTCGTGAATTGCCTGCCAGGTCAGCATTTCAGGAAGCTCGTGACTCTGGAGATATTCACCGACCGCGCGATACTTAAGTAGATCTCTGACCAGCACGCTCCTTTCGTCGACATTGCAGTTAGCCAATCCTAACTTCGTGGTTAGAGCCAAGAAATAGCGGACGTTCTGCGGAAACGGCGAGTCGTAGCTCTTGATGTACTTATCCAGTCGTTTTGGGGCGAAGCGTTCGTCATTGTGATATCTGCAGAGCTGCAATTTTTTGTTGTAGATGGACCCTCTACATCCGGTGGCCGTGCATCTTCCTTTGCTGGTGCGACGCTTCTCGTAGCACGATTTACAGATCATTTCCGCGTTCGGAAGAGAGGTCTTCGTGAGCCCACAAGCGGAACATACGAACTTCCGCAGGCGCAACTTCAGATTTTTTCTATGGATCGCATTGAGGTAACACTTGCCACAAAGGCCGGGGTAGCTGATACGAGGATAATCAGCCAGCCCACACTTTTCACAAGCAATCTTTACCTTAGACAGTCTTTTAGAGCACGGCAGACAAAATGGAGAGTCTGGTTGTAGCCTGCGGACTTTTGTTGGACACCCACCGCATTGCACTTTCGGAAGCTTGCGTACACACAGGTCGCATACGTCGAACCACCGTCTGCTTTTTCGCGGCAACTTACACTCTTCACAGATTATAGAACGTCCTCTTTGCATCTTTCTTCACACCTTTGTTGACCCTGATGAAAACTTCCGCGCATCCGGATAGAAGCCGGCATAATCTATTGTTCCGATACTTGGACCAACCCCGCGCTTCTGTACTCGCTGCGCACTTTGTAGAGTTCGCATCCTTTTTTGAGGCTTCTGCGATGCCATCGGTAACACTTCCAGGAACTCGCTCAGCGGAATGTAGAACGCGTTACAGATTGCCTCGATCGTTTCGAGGCGGATCATCTTTGGCGGGCGATTCAGCAGGTCGCATACCGCCTGTACCGATAATTGGTAGCCGATCTCCTGAAGGCTTCGGCTGATTTCCGATGCGCTCTTGACCCCACGCTCTTTCAATAACTCTCGCAACTTCCAATTAGTAGGCATTACTTTGTTCCTCGTTTCTCCATGTCTGGATCGATAAAAATGTCGATGAGATCGCCCTGTTCATCCTCAACATCGGCGTCCGTTGCAATAAGGTAAGGCGCGGCTGAGCTGGGATACGTGTGGCCCAGTTTTCTGAGAACTTTCCGGTACTCTAGTGGATTTTGTTCGAGCGCAAGTGTTGCGCAGGTGCGTCGCAGGTCGTGAGGACGCAGGTCTTCAGGTAGGGGCACGCCAGCCTCTCGAGCTAGTTCAACAATTTTCCTAAAATTGTAGATGTATTGGTGATTCATCAGCGGGTCTCCATCTTTGTCTAGAAAGAGATATTCAGATTCATCACCCCGCCGTGGGAACATTGGTTTGAAGATTTTCTCAAACGCACGCAACACCTCCATTGCAAACGCCGTGAGCGGAACGGTTCGCACACGCTTACCGCTAAATGCTTTTGCTTTGCCAAAGAGACGCACACGACCCGCCTGCCAATCTATGTCGCAACTTGCTCCACTCGACCGTATCCCCAGAAGCTCACTGGTACGCGCGCCAATCTCGGTTTGCAGAACAATGGCCACATAGTCCTGAGCACCCAGGTGAGGCACTGGATGGTTCGGCAGGTGTTCGGTGCGCAGGAACTCATAGAATTCGTCACGCACTTCTGCGGATAAGGCGTAACGAGGTTTGGTGGGCCTGTCCTGCGCATGCACTGGTAAATCGTATTTGGTAAACGGGAGTGCGATCGGACCATACTTTTCAATAATGGTGAGGTTGCTGCTGCCCGGGATATTAGGCTTAGCGACGACGTAGTCGGAGACAGCTCGCAACTCGGTGAGATACCTGCGCCTGGTTCCGTACGCTAGATTGCCCTGTAACAACGATGACATCAGTACACCGAACCGCGACGATCCGCGCACCGGATCCAGGAACTCCCACACGAGTATGTGGCGATGTCCATCCGGGTGATTAGGATCCGGGATCGGTACCAGA
>DASUYO010000332.1:0-2991 GCA_036377375.1 Pyrinomonadaceae bacterium | reverse complement strand
GCGCCATAGCCGTGAATCGTGGCAACAATGATGATGCCGATAGCGATTAACAACTTCATGACAGGATCTTACCCGGAATTCGATTTAGTTCAGAGTTCAACCTTTAGGTTGCTCCGACGGACAAGCTAAAGCTTGAACTCTGAACTAGATCGAATTCCGGGTGAGGTTGCACGCTTTTATTGCTCGACGGGGTAGCCGGCGTTGATCCACGCGCCCGTGCCGCCGGATACGTTGAGGAGATTTGAGAAGCCCTGCTGCTGTAACAAGCTCGCCGCCGCACTCGATCGATATCCACCCGCGCAAATTACCGCGGTCAACTTGTCTTTCTCCAGCGGCAGTGGACCAAGACTTTTGTCGAGGCTCGCAAGCGGCGCATTCACTGCGCGCGGCACGTGACCGTTTACGTATTCCGCCGGTCGCCGCACATCAAGAATTTGCAGATCGTTGTTTGCAATCTGCTCTTTCAACTCAGAGACGCTCACCTGCGGAATCGTCTCAACTGGCAATCCGGAGTTTCTCCAACTCTGAATGCCACCTTTGAGAAAGCCTTTCACATTCTCAATTCCAACGCGCGCCAGTCGCACCACACTTTCGTCGACTTGTGCGTCAGTGTCGGCGATTAGAACGATGGCTGCACTGAGCGGAATCAAGCTGCCGGCCCACATCGCAAATTGTCCGCCGAGTCCGATGTTCATCGAACCGGGTACGTGAGCCGCGCCGAAATCCGCGGCCGATCGAACGTCGAGCAGTGTGTGACCTGCGTCTCGCAGTTCCAGAACTTGTTGCGGTGTTAACGGTTGCGGCGGCTGCAACTCAGAAAGGTCGCGTGCGCCGGAGCGATTGATCTCGGCGTCTCTCGGAAAATAAACAGGCGCTTCAGGGAGATCCGCGGTCATCATTCTCACGAACTCTTCCTTCGACATCGGCTTCAGCGCGTGATTGAACTTGCGTTGCTCGCCGATTGTCGACGAGGTTTCCTTGGACATGTTGCGGCCACACATCGAGCCTGCACCGTGAGCAGGATAGACCTCAACTTCTTCGGGCAGCTTGAGCAGTTTTCCGTGAAGGCTGTCGTACATCATCTCCGCCATCATCTGCGGCGTGTAACCTTTGCCGCCGGCGAGGTCGGGACGGCCAACGTCGCCGATGAAAAGCGTGTCGCCGGTCAGTAGTTTCTGCGGTGTGTCAGCTTCGGTATCGGTGACGAGCACGCAGATGCCTTCGGGAGTGTGGCCTGGTGTCTCGATAAAACGCAGGACCACTTTGCCCATCGATAGCTCTTCAGCATCGCGCACGGCTCGATGCGCAAACGCAACGCCGGCTTTTTCGCCGAAGATGATCTGTGCGCCGGTGCGTGCGGCGAGCTCGCGGTGGCCGCTGACGAAGTCGGCGTGCAGGTGCGTTTCGATCACGTACTTGATTTCGAGTCCGTTTGCGGCTGCTTCTGCGAGATACTCATCAACATCACGCTGCGGATCGACAACCGCAGCTTCGCCACCGGAGCCGATCAGGTACGAAGCATGGGCCAAACAGGCGAGATAGAATTGTTTGAAGTACATTTCGGGTTAGATCTGCGTTTATTTACGTTCATCTGCGGCTAATTTATAAAACTCTCTCGCGGGTTTCAATGGCCGCAGCATCCAGTAGGGCCGGCGAGTCCCGTCGGGCGAAAACTTATCAGCCGGCCGCGTCATCGCCAGCCACTTCTTATAAACCTCCCGCGACTTCTGTGTATCGACAAGAATATCGCCCGCCTGATCGCCTGCGTCAGCCGCGCGCACGCGAACAGCCTGGTGCCAACAGTGCATTCCCGAAATCGGATCCGGATGCACTGGAAAAGTCATGTTCTGGTGAACACCTGCATCTTTCCACCAGATGCGCAACGTGTCTGGATCGCCAGACTCATACGGCGTAATTCCTTTCTCCCGCTTAAGACTCCACTCCGTTCCGTTCTGGTCCAACTTCACCGTCGCCATCAGCTGTCGCTGACCTTCATCCGTCAACTTCCAACGTCCCATGTGATGACTGCACGCCACGATACCGGGTCGAATTCCTTCCGTCACCCACACCGGCACAACGTAATAACCAATCTCAGTTTCGACGCGGACAAGATCGCCGGTGCGAACACCGAGCTTAGCTGCATGTGTGGGATGGATCCAAAGTGGATTCGTATGCGCGATCTCGTCAAGCCACTTTGCGTTCGCGCTGCGCGTGTGAATCTGCACAGGGAGCCGGAAAGTTGAGATGAGGATCGATTGATCTTCCTCGAGATTATCTTTGTGAACGTGGCTCTTGAAGTAAGTTGGAATTGCGAGTTCGGGCCAACCCCAACTGCTCAACGTTGACGAATAAAACTCCAATCGTCCGCTCGGCGTCGGGAACCCGCGCCTGATCTGCCCATTGATATCGACGCCCGCCATACGGCGGCCCTCTTCATCACCGTCAGGCACTGGCAGCGGAACAACATTTGGCCCGGCAGGCTTCGCAGCGCGCGTAAACACTCTGCCGAAACGATCCTCGCGCACGTCGTCCAACTCTTCTGCGGGCACCAACTCTTCGTAAACCTTTCCAATCTTCTTCTTCACTTCAAACGAGCCGTAACGACGCATGAATTTGAGCGGCGTCAGGTTCTCCGCCGCTGCCCGCTCAGGCAAACCAGGCACCGAGTTGTCGAAGATCCACTCATAATATTCATCGACGCTTAGTCTTGTCCCTGGCTTCTTCTTCGACTCTGCATACTGCCGGATCCCGAGACTGCCGTCAGCATCGATGCGCCACGTCAACTCGAGCCAGAATTCATTTTCTTCCCACACTTCACCCGGATTCACCTTGCGCGTATCGTCAACAGTCTCACCCATGCGTTGACGAGCAGCTTTCATCACTGGCTGTCGAAAACCGAGCCACTGCGAATCGTGTGTCTCGTAAGAATGAAGATCGTGCCGCTCTGAACCGACGCCCATCGGCAAAACATAATCAGCGTAGTACGAGGTC
>DASUYO010000331.1:0-41493 GCA_036377375.1 Pyrinomonadaceae bacterium | reverse complement strand
TGTTGACGAATTCCGTAGTAAGGGGGAAGCGAGCAGAAGCCAAAAAGTCGCAAGAGTAACATGGTGCCAAGCCTGGCCTTGCTGCTTCAGCAACGTTACACGCCGCCGTGAATCTAGCGTAGCAGTAGACCACCTTGTCATGTTGTGCCAGTGCCAATGTTGTAAGCGAGCTCAAGACTATTATAACGCCAGCAACAAACAAGTCCTTTCCGGAAATATGGTTTACCTCATACCAAATCTTAAGGATTCTCTGCCAGTCTTCTTGACAACTGTGCCTCACGCATCTTAGAAAATGAGTTAGACTCAACGGGTGGCCGGTTTGCTAAGTTGCACCCATGAGGCTGCTGAACGACCCAGTGTCATTGTGTAAGACCGAATTTCGCATCCCCGACAATCTGACTTCTATCTCAAAGCAGACCTAGAACTATGCCTGACCAAACCTTTCAGTCAATGCCCTTCAGCGCAAGAACATCGGACTCACTTCATGCGCTCCTTTCGAGCATAGGCGATGGCGTAATTGCTGCCGATTCGAATAGCCGCGTTACGTACCTGAATAAAGTTGCTGAGCAGTTAACTGGATGGTCACTCGCTGAGGCACATGGAAAACCTCTGGAGAGCGTATTTCAGATCGTCAACGAGGAGACACGTACGCAGGTTGAGAATCCCGCGATCAGAGCGATCAGAGAAGGGATGATCTTTGACCTCGCGAATCATACGTTGCTGGTAACCCGTGACGGAAAGGAGATCCCCATTGACGATAGCGGTGCGCCAATCAAAGATGAGACCGGACACTTGATCGGCGCAGTTCTCGTTTTTCGTGAAATTAGTGAGCGTCGTAAGGCTGAGCGGGCACAAGGTCTGCTGGCCGCGATTGTTGAATCAGCTGAAGATGCAATCATAAGCAAGAACCTCGATGGTGTGATCGAATCGTGGAACCGCGGTGCAGAACATCTCTTTGAGTATCGCGCCGAGGAAGCTATCGGCCAGTCCATCAAATTAATCATTCCCCCCGATCGTCATGACGAAGAAGAAGTGATTCTGAACCGGTTGCGCCGTGGCGAACGCATTGAGCACTTCGAGACGGTGCGACTAACTAAAAGCGGGCGGCTCATCGATATTGACCTCTCTGTCTCTCCGGTGCGCAATCGTCGTACTGACATTATTGGAGCCTCAAAGATCGCTCGTGACATCACCAAGCGAAAAAGGCTCGAACAGGAACGAGCTGACCTAATGGAAGAGTTGCAGGTAACACTGGAACAGGCCCAAACTGCGAACATTGAAAAGGACGAGTTTATTGCCCAGGTCTCCCATGAGATTCGGACACCGCTCAACTCGATTCGCGGATGGATCAGTGTCTTGCGCCGACAGGATTATGAGCGCGCTCAAACCATTCGGGCGATTGATAGCATTGACAGGAGCGCTAACGTCCAACTGAAATTGATTGAGGATCTAATTGACCTCTCAAAAATACTGAAAGGCAAAATCCATTTGCAGCTGCGGCCATTGAATATAGGCGAGCTGATTAATCAGGCAGTGGAAACCGTACGTCCGGCCGCTGATGCGAAATCAATCAAAATCGAGACTGAAGTCAATACCATCAATGGCATCATTTCCGCTGATCCAAATCGTTTGCTTCAAATCCTCTGGAACCTGCTTTCCAATGCGGTCAAGTTCACGCCTAGTGGTGGAAAAATTGAGGTGAAGGTCACCTTGGCTGATCATTATCTGCAATTGTCCGTCACAGATTCGGGGGTAGGTATAGATCCGACGTTTCTTCCTTTTGTTTTTGATCGATTTTCACAGGCGCCGGGCGATAACGGAGGTCAGCACGCAGGGCTTGGGCTGGGGCTGGCTATTGTTCGCTACTTCGTCGAGCTGCATGGCGGGTCAGTTGCGGTGCATAGTGCGGGTCGCGGAAGAGGTTCAACTTTCACCATCGTCTTGCCAGCAAACACTCCTGAGATTCCCCAATAGTTCCGTGTTAATTCAGCCTTTGCATTCTCCGCGTTATTAAGAGTCGTCGCCATTGGTAGTCTAGAACCGTCGAGACAAGGTTCAAGACAAATCTTGACGTGGTAGTTTCGACGCGGAGGAGGGCAGCGATTGAAATGGGTTCAGAACCGATTGGTGTTGGGCTTGTTGACCTTCCACTACTTACCCGCGTTTCCCAAGCCAAGACCGGCCCACCTCGGAAGCAGGTAAGTCTTACAGACTTTTTAGATCGATATCAGAGAACGCTTTCTTTTCTTTGGTCCGATCGACAGGAACCCTTTTGCTAAGTGCGATAATGGGCGAGCAGTGCGCACCCGTTTGATGCAGGCACGTCAGCCCTAGATCGACCTTAGTGTCAAAGCGGCTGTTATGTCCTTCGTAATCTGCTCCTGAACTCTCAGGATTCTCTTTCCCGCGAAGCCTTTGATCCAATCGAAAAGTTTCATTGCTCTTTCAATACAAGGTAATTCTTGACACTCTTCCGAACAGGCATATACACTCGCGGTCTTTCAAATCCAGGCAATCTTATCAACTACTCTAAGAACAGAGTATTGTTTGTTCTCCCTGCTCGCTTCTGATAGGACCAAAAGAATGGGCGCGCGTAAAAAGATCACAGTAATCGGGGCCGGGAATGTCGGCGCGACCGCAGCACACTGGCTGGCGGCGAAAGAGTTGGGCGATGTAGCCCGATTCAATTCTGATTGTAATCTCTAATCCGCTGGATGCGATGTGCCAGGTAGCGATCCGTCGCTCAGGATTTCCGAAGCATCGCGTGATTGGAATGCCCGGCGTACTTGATTCATGCGATGTTTTCTTGCCGAGGCGTTGGATGTCTCGATCGAGAACGTCACTGCATTTGTGCTGCGTGGTCAGGGCGATACCATGGTGACGCTGCCACGCTTTTCTACATGTGCTGGTATTCCCATTCCAGAGTTGTTGCCCAAAGATAAGATCGAGGCGATCGTCAAACGTACGGCAAATGGCGGCGCGGAAATTGTTGCGTTGCTGAAAACAGGGTCGGCTTATTACGTGCCTTCCGCGGCTGCTGTGCAGATGACTGAGTCGATCTTAAAAGACAAGAAAAAATCCTGCCGTGTGCTGCTTATCTTGAGGGCGAGTACGGTATCAATGGTCTTCACGTTGGAGTTCCATGTAAGCTCGGCGCTCGCGGGCTGGAGCAGATTATTGAGATAAACCCCACTGCGGAAGAGAGGATCGCACTGCAAAAGAGCGCGGCTGCGGTTCAAGAACTGGTTAACGTGCTAGGTACTTGAAGGAGGATACCCCCGATGAAAAAGATGAACAGACGTGACTACTTGATCTCAATGGGGGCTACGGCTGGGGCCATCGCCAGCAAGCCAACGCTAGATCTTTTTGCACAGGGAAACCAGACGATTACGGGAACGAGTGAGGTTGAAAATGAAACCACAAATGATAACGATCCGGTCATGTCAAATGGCAAGCCGCCTAAATGGACAATCATGGTGTACTTGGCTGGTGACGGCAATCTGACCGCGCATTGCATCACAGTCTTACAACAGTTGGATGCTGTAGTCTACAACGACAAGGTTCGCGTCCTGGCTTGTTTCGATTCGAACACTCCGGCGGCAAAGGGCTCGCGGTATTTGGAGATCAGTAAAAAAGATCTTTCGGTTAAAAATGGATTTGACTGGGGAATTCACAATAAGCTTATACCACCCGATCAACGCGGTCATGGGATTGTAGCCCCAGACTTTTGCAAACCGAATTCAGACCCAAACGGTCAAGCTGCGTCCTCGAGCGTCGTGGCCGCGGAGGGTGTCAGGCGCTTTATTGAATGGTCGATGGAAAAGCATGAGAAGACTGAAAAGTACATGCTCATTCTTATGGGTCATGGTCCAATAGTGGCAAGTCAAACGTTTCTTGCCAAAGAGAACCCTCCGAGCTTCTTGCGCCTGGCGGATCTACGGAAGGTGCTGAGTGAGCATTTCGGACCGGAGCGTAAACTTGACATCCTGGCGTGCAATAACTGTGTAATGAATGGCGTTGAAACAGCCGTTGAGGTGAAAGATTTATGTGATTTTATGATTGGCTCTCAAGGCCTGGTGTTGGTTGATGGGTGGCCCTATCGAGAAGTGATTGGCGCTGTCGTTGAGAACTCTGACGCGCCGACGGAAAAAATCGCTCGCAAGATGCTCGAAGCTTGTGCTCGTAATCTGCTTGATTTCACGCTAATGGAGCGCTCATCGGAACAGTCAGTTTGCGACATTACAAAATTCGGCGATAAGGATAATGTGTTGAGCGCAATCCAGGAGTTAGTAAAGGTGCTAAGGCAGGGCCTAGCGTTCCAGCAAGACTATCAAGCTTTAATGTATCCAGCGATCTGTGACGCTGTTAAACTCGCGCGACTGGAGGCGCAGAGTTATTGGGGCGAGACATTCGTTGACTTGCACGACTTTTGCGAACGGCTACTCCAGAAATGCAATGAAATGGCATTGGTGAACGTCGATTTCCTTAAGCAATTGGGTTACGGTAAATGCCCGCCGCAGAAGTTCCGTAATACACCATTGGTGCGACAACTCAACGAGACTGTTAGTAGCTGCCTCAAGGTATTAGAGGCAATCAAACGAATGGTTCCTGATTCTTATTACATTGGTCCGGACCTCCAGTATTCCCACGGAGTATCTATTTATTTCCCGTGGACCAGGCCTGAGCGTCCATATTTCTTCACCGAAATCAGCCCCGGTCAATTTCGCCTGCTGACCGCTTTTCAGACCTATCGGGAATACACGTTTGACACCGAAACGGGCTGGACGACCTTCTTGGAGGATTTCTTCAAAGCCACATTGAGAAGAGTTCGACGTGCCGATCGAGTTTTCGATCAGCAAAGCAATACCGCGAGCCTGGATTCAGGCTTGATTGGTCAAACTATTCAACCTGAGTCCGGAATGCTTGCAATTAACCTGCAAAAATCAAGCTCCGACACGGGAATAAATGACCCCGAAGTCTGGTCGATGGTCAAGAATTACCCTCGTCGAAATTATTTGTCTCCTGCTGATTGCGCGCGCAGGCTTAACGTGGCGGGCTCACTAAAATTGGGCAAGAGCCAGAGTGGTGCGGGCACCTCGGACTGGGCCCAAGGTCTCACAGGCGTTCCAGAATTTGAAAAGACCGAGATTGTCGGGGGCGACCCGGCTTTAGAAAAAGATTTGCAAAAGATCCAGACAGTCGGGGACACCTCTCCTCCAGTATCATATCTTGGATGGAACATCTCAGGATTGGTGGCGGAAGTGATCACGGGTAGAGCCAAAAAACCGACATCCACCGGAAAACCCGCTCGGCCACGAATTTCTGAGAATAGCCAGGCTAAGGTTTAACCCCGAAGCTTAGTTGTCAAAGCTCAATCCCAGGTAGGCGCTAGATTCAGCGTGAAGTCGGCGACAGGCGCATCGCCGGTAAGCGTGAGAGGATGTTTTTGAAATTCGAACCAGTCGAAAGCGCCGAGGCTTAGAGCAGCAGGTATTGACGCCACAGCTGAATTAGGTTCCTTGAGCGACAGGTAAGGGGATGAGCTCCTCCCAAATTTTGCTACCGGTCTGAGATCGGAGGAGATTGGGCTTGAGCTGATGCCTAATCTTTAAATGCCGTGCTATTATGTCGCTCCAATTTACCCGCACAAATACCCGCACAATTCAGTGCGGAACAGGCGGACAAAGCGGACAAAGCGGATAAAGCGGGCAAACCGGAAATTAAAGAAGTGGGATTTTGTTAGGGTTTTTGAAAACCTTCCTATTTAGGCGCGTAGCTCAGGGGTAGAGCACTACCTTGACACGGTAGGGGTCTGCGGTTCAAATCCGCACGCGCCTACCAATTGGGCTGCGTTCTATGCACGCAGCCCGCGCTTAGTACGCTGCGACTACGCAAGTTCAATTCCGGCCATCAGCTTTCGCCCATCAATTCAGCAAGCGAGACCCGCCGAAAACCTAGTGGGGTCTCCTCTCCCGGCTGTGCAATACGCATACCACCTACCAATTCATCCGTCTCCTGCGTAGCCAAAGTATTCCAGTCGAACAAAAAGACTTTTTCAAAGTAACCCGCAACTTCAGGGTCACGAACCAATAGACTTGCATCGCGATTGAATAAGCTTCCCTGGTTGGTGATGTTGTGACTTCCCAACATTACTTCCTTGCCGTCGACGATGATTCCTTTTGTGTGGCACTTTCTCTGGACCTTTATGAAATCGGTGTCGATGCCAAAGTCTTTCAGCCGCTCGAGCAATTTCTGTTGTTTGGGCCCGTTGCTGGCGCCAAACTCGCGAGCATCACGGAAGATTATTCGTACATCAACGCCCGCTTGCTGCTTGTCGCGCAGGACTTCAAAGAATTCGACAAGCTCATCGTTGTTGTTCTCTTCGTCAAGCAAGTTAAAGGACTGATTCTCGACATAGATTTTCTGAGTGCCCCTTCGCATCATGTCGATCGCAGTTTCAATGAAGAGACGATGTCCGCGTGCGTCACGATCTGGGGTCAGAAGCGGCTGAATATCAAACTCCCGGTCTCTTATAAGAGGGTCGAAGTAATCGACCGTGACGCGTTCAACGTCTTCCATAAAGGCCGCCTCGGGAACAAATACATCCGGCAGGATCAACTCCACACCTTCTTCAACTGGCACGCGTTGAGCTTCGCTAAAATCGAATTCAATAAACTTCTGAAACATTGTCGCCAGTTTTTGATTCGCAATAACTGCATGCCACTCCCGATTATGTTGTCTAAGAGGAGCCATATTCGTGGCATTGTCACCTGCCGGATCGATATTGGCCTGGTTGGAGTCTTTCCAGTTTCCACTGGATAGCCAGAATTCTTCACCGTCTCGCGAAGCAACCTTTATGTGATACGCCGTAGGTATGAGCTTGCCGCTTCCAACAGATGCAAACACGTGGTTGAATTTCGCGCCGATTCGTTGGCTCATTTCCTCAACAGCTTCGCGTGTGCCTTCCCGTTGAGTCACCATGCGTAGCGAGTTATTTGCTCCCGACATGGCTGCTTCGATCTCATCACTGATATGATTCGGGTCCCATTCATACATTGTCGCTGTCAGGTGTCGTTGTACACGACGAATGAAGTCCCGTAGATTCGGAAAGCCGGAGTCGGGACTTACGTGAAATACAACTCGCATTCGTTCCTGAACACGCTCAAGAAATACGTTCGTCGGCTCACGATAGCGACCCGGACGCGCCGGCGCTTCCAAAAACGACATGTCTACACCGAGCGACTCTAGTTGATCTCTTAATGCCGCTGTGCGAACGTCAACTCCAACACCGAGAATCTGTGGTGGGAGCGGTTGTTTTCCGGCCGCAGTCAGTTCAGCCGTGCTCATCTTCTTTCGTGTCTCGACAACCACTACACGCTCGTCCGTTATCCACCCTCGTTTGAACCGATAACCCAACCTGATTTCGGTGATATCGGAATCGCCGCCAAAAGCTTCACGAGCCGCCTGCAATGCCCTCTCAAACTCGTTACCTCCAGCGACGCCGGGCGCCGTTCCGGCACCTTGGACTGGGAGTACTGAAGTCGCGGTTCCGACTTTTACCGTCACTTCAATTGGAACGTTGAGCTGCAAGGTAAAAGTATTAGGTGCCGGCGAAGGAGGAGGCGGCGCTGCACTGACTGCGCTCGGTGCGCCACCCCCTGTCGAAGCAACGACGATCTCTCCTCGCTGTACGCGCGTCAGAAGTTCACGGACTCTCGGCGCAGGTACAGCAAAGTTAGCTTGCATGAACAGGCCAGAGAAATGTAGACCTAAAGCGTTGCCCGATGTGAGATCGATGGTCGGTGATCCTGAATTACCACCCAGTGTAGAACAATCATGTTGCAGCTCGTCGGCTGCGACACTGATCAATTTGCCAGGCGCCAAACGTTTCTTCTCATACACATCGCCAAAGATACGGAGCACCAGGTCTTGATCAGGCACACGAGAATCGCGAGCTGGATAACCAATAGTGGCAATAAACTCGTCGCCCGTTATTTGATCTGCCAGGACGATGGGAGGCGGAAAAGGGCGACTAGTTTGCGGTCTTACAAGTCGCAGGAACGCGACGTCGGGCTCAGTTGATTTGGCGATAAAAAGAATCGAGTTTACCGCGTACTCAAGGCTATTGAATCGTTGGTCCTCTTCAAGAAAATCAAGGCGCGAAGTCATGGCACCGCCGTTTAGGCCCATTCGGAACGTAAATCCATTTGCACCACGACGTCCGAATTCCTGAGCGACATGTCGATTTGTAACAATGATGTCGTCAGCGACAAGCCAACCGGTTCCGAGCCAGGTGAAATCGGGATTATTCGTTACCTCCACTCGACCAACGGCTGGAATGATGCGATCCAGGATGGGCTTTGCAGTTTCGATTCGCGATTTCCAAACGTCGCTATCTGGGCCAAGAAACTCAGTAGTGACTTGATTATCCCGGATGATAAGCACGGGCCTTGCGAGCGGGCGCACTATGGTCTCTAAGCTAAGTCGTTCTGATAGCTCAAGTGCGCCAGGTTCAGTAAGAGGAGGCAAAGCAGCCGCAGCAACCATGTCGCGAGTTGCGGCTTCCATCGCTTCTGTAGAAGGCACCCCTACTTTGTTCTGTAGTTCCTGGTAAAGGGCTGGATCTTGTTCAGAAAACTGTCGTATTACTTGTTCGAGTTGTTCGGGAGTGACAGGCATCGTTTTTCTCCTAGGATTAAGTAACCAGTCAAGACGTCAGTGTTCGCGGTTGGGGGAAGTAAGCCATTCGGTCTCAGTTGGTTTGTTCTTTGACTACCTTTTCTGCTTTCAGGTCTTGTACTCGTACGCGTTCCCAGAGTTTCTGTCGCCCAGTTGCTCCGGCAGCATCGATCTGTTCCGACAATGCGCGAATTCGTCGGAGGACCGGTGGATTAACGCCGGTGTTTTGAAGATCATCGTGTAGCGTATCAAGTTCACGCTGGGCATCCTGGGTACGCTGTAATGCGAGTAAACAATCAACGCGCTGGCCTATCATCTGCCGATACGCCAGGTTCAGTGCTTTTTCTTTTCTGTTTCGGATAACCTCAACGGCAGTAGCAGTCTTCTGAAGGGCTGCCTCAGGATCTGCGTCATATATTTTTTTAAGTTTTAATGTTTTTAGCTCCGGATCTTTGGGTTGGTCTTCTATACTGAAAAACGGTTTGGTTAAGCTATTCGCCACTGTGGCCGAAAGCTTTGCGCCAAGCAGAGAATCAGCATATTTCTCACTCATGTGCGTCATGAGATTTAATCCCTTCTCGAGATATCGTGATCGCGACCCCTCAAGGTAAAGATTCATTCCCACCTCATATGAGAAATAGTCCTGGGCAGTTATATCCAGATCCCTCGAAATAGGAGCTCCGACTCTTAGGCGATGAATATTTGACGGAATGAGCAGATCGCCGGCACCCTGGTATAAAGCACGGACTAAGTATTCTCCTGGTTCGTCGAAGTAAAAGCCGTAACGGCCATAACTTATACCGACCTCTTCGCTGTAGCGATCATTACCGGGCTCGACTCCTTTACTAAGCGGTAACAGTTCGGCGTAGCTTGCATCCGCGAGCTTGCACATAACGGGTGAATACTCCAGGATGCGACCATTTGGCCGTCGAACATGAAGTACCACGCCGCCATATTCCGGATTGAGGCGGGTGTCGAGATTCAGCGTCAGATTCGGAAGAAGGTTTCTTATCCTTAATTCAATGGAAACGGGTTCCATGAACTCAAAGTAAGGCTTAGAGCGAACCAAAAATTCGACTGGAACGTTACCGTCGATGGTCGACAGCGCACCCGGAGGTGCAGCGAGGTACTCCGCCTCCGGTGGTGATTCCAGGTGACCTCCTGAGGCCCATGGGTCTCCTCCCATGATCACAGAAGCGCGGTTGCCGTGGCGGAGATGGATCAATTCTTCATCATCAAATCTGAAATTGAAGCTGGACCAAAACGTATCGGCCCCATGAAGGTTGTCGTAGCGCCAGTCATAGTTCATCCATGACAGAGCATTAGGGCGGTTCTTATTCCACGAGTGGAGAAAGTTAAAGGCATGGCCTGCCTCGTGTACCCAGGTGTAGAGAAACTGACGCGCCGCAGCTGCCTCGTCTCTGGTTTCCGGAGACGCTTTTAAGGCGTCGAACCACTGATGTTTTCTGAAGACGGCAAAGCCTTGTCTTTCCGGAGCTGAACCGGCTCCGCCAAACGCGGCCGCCGCATCAAACATAAGACCACCGACTGCAGGATTATCGTAGGTACCAGCCAGGAGGCCCCACATTGACCATTGAGGCCAAAGCCCGCCAATCTTGCTAAAACTCGTCTCCATTACATCGTGTAATTCCGCCGCGGACCATGAATTAAACTGCGCATCTGAATCATCGATGATGTCGTGAGTCGGTGAAATAGAGACGAGCACACCAGACTCTCTATATGCCTCCTCAATCGTCAAATTTCGTGCTGTGGTGCTCGCAGGCCTTATGGGATGATCAGTTGTGCGCATCGTCGGCAAAGTTGGATTGATGTTCACTGATGCGCAAAAGTCGATTTCCATTTCAACTTCACGGAAAGCGTCTGATTTCCTGACGCACGTATATAAGGCCGGTTGACTACCTGATGAAGTGAAAGACACGTCAGCGATGGTACTGACACCTGATTGCGGAGTCTTAATTACAACTTGCAAGGTGGTCGGAGGATGGATGCCTTTCCAGAAGGCGACGGAACCTACGATCGTTACCCGGTCCGACTGCTTAGTAAGTTCAGGACTGTTCACAATCCATGACTCTCTATACACTCTTGAGACCACCGGCGGGGAACCGGGAACGGTAATCTTATTCAATTGATAAAAGTCGCCGCTGATTCGATTCATAACTGGTGAGTTCGAATAGCGCTGGTCTACGTCAAGGCGCAGATCCAAGAGATCGAGTCCGGCGGTCGGTGCAGACATTTCACCTTCATACCTGCCGCTAACAATAAAATCGACATTCCCTGGAGATAGGGTGCTGACAGAGGAGCTGTCAGAAATAGGAGAAGCCATTGTTACTTCTTTCGAGTAGCTTTAAGCGTTGCGATTTGAGGATCCGGTAGAGCTTTAGATCCTAAGCGTAACCAAATGGTTTTTGGGAAACGATATGCTCGATTTTTCCATTCTCAATCGAGACTGCGAGGTATTCTGATCCTGAGCTTTCGAGCGATATTGTCTTTGCGAGGTTCTTCGTTGGGATCTTAATTTCGATCGTAACGCGGCCGTCCGGAACTTCTATCTCTGCCGACAAGGCAAGGCCAAGAAGAAGGTTAGTGGTAACACCTTCCTTTTGTAACCGTTCCTGCCCGTTTATGCGCAGGTCTATCTCGTCGCGGGCAAAACCTTCCTGGAAATCTACGTGTAATTTCGACATCCTAGCAATCCACGTGTCATGCTAAGCCGAACTCACAAGTTCAACAAGTGATTTTGCCCTCACTTGATCCCAATGATAAATCCCACGTGTGGAGACAATCGGATCATAATCAACCTCTCAGTTTATATGGTGAAATGAGACAAAACATTTCTCAGTCTCGACATATCGCTTAATCATGCTAATCACATAGTCCTCAGTTGAAGCGGGCGGGCCAGGTTCTTACTCCATATGGCAGCCTAGTCCACCAGTCGAACTCTCGACGGTTCTCCTTGATTCTCTTCCGGTCTAAAATCAATCTCACCATGGCTCGCAACCAGCTTAGCCAAATATTCGTGCTTGCCAACGAATTCAAAGAGGGTGATCTGAACGTTGGTGGCACACGCGATGACCACATACGCCGACAAGCCCGCGCAGCGCTGGCCGCTCTGTTGCTCGAAGATATTGCCAGAGCCGACTTCGTTGAAGATCAGGTCACCGAGGCCCTTCATCGGTCTTTGGATCCGCAGCTGGCCGGCAAAGTGGCCCACCTTACGGTCGCTGAGCTCAAGCGAATCCTTCTTTCGCCCGAAGGCGCGAGTTGGATCGAACATCATCGAAATGGCGTTTCCAGCGAAGCTGCTGCCGCAGTGGTGAAAGTCATGACTAATGAAGAGCTGGGGACGTTGTCTCGCAAGCTCTTCAATCCACTGCCGGGAAGGGGTGTCGCTATCGGATCCCAGGGGCATTTCGGCTCGCGAATTCAGCCTAATTCCCCCGGCGACGATGAAACCGAGATATTGCTTTCAATCCTCGAAGGGATCGCGTACGGTTGCGGCGATGTGATTCTCGGCCTCAATCCTGCCAGTGACGATGTCGACACAATCATTGGGCTTGAGCAGTTGCTGCAAAGTGTGGTCGAGCGACTTAAGTTACCTACTCGATTTTGCGTGCTGTCGGACATCGTTAAGCAGACCACGGCGCGCTCCCAAACAAGAGTGGATGTCGGCTTTCAAAGCCTTGCCGGAACCTCAAAGGCAATATTAGGGATGGTAGGGCTCAATGTTGATGGGTTGCTCGCCCTTGCGCCTGGATTTGATGGACTCTACTTCGAGACGGGTCAGGGTTCCGCAATCACCAATCAGGCCGCCGAGGGTGTTGACATGGTTACGCTCGAAGCGCGAGCGTACGGCGTTGCGAGACTCATTCGTCACCGGACAGGGAGTTGGATGATTGTGAACGATGTAGCCGGATTCATCGGACCAGAAGTCTTCCGCACCGGTGAGCAATTGCTACGCGCATGTCTTGAAGACACCGTGATGGCCAAACTTCACGGAATAACAATGGGACTCGATGTCTGCGCCACTTTTCATATGGGCATTGCACCAACTGAATTGCGGACCCTGACGGAACATATCGTAGTCCAGGCGGCCCCAGCCTATTTGATGGCGATTGCGGGAAATGCGGATCCGATGCTCGGCTACATGACAACTTCGTTTCGCGAACATCCGAGGTTGCGCCGCCAAACTGGACGCCAAATCACCTCCGCAATGCAGAAGAGACTAATCGAGTTGTCCGCGATGAGGAAATCCGGTGCGGTATCCGGCAGGAGTGCGGATGCACTGTATGCCGCCTATCACAAAGCCGGCGGTGACACTCGTTCGCTCGATGCGCTCCGCGATGAAGGAGCAAAAAAGATTGGAGTGCTTAGGGAACGAGGCTTCGATCTTGGTTACGGCTGCGACGAAAACTGCAATGACCCACCCGAAGCGAACGATCGAATTACGCGAATCTATTCAAACGCGAGGCGTGCGCTCTACTCAACACTTGATGAGGCGGTGATCTCTGATTCGTCACCATCTTACATTCGAGTGCACTCAAGATCTTCGGACCGAGATGACTACCTGGCCCACCCGGCAACGGGCGAGCTGATCGACGACAAAGATACGGCTCGTATCCAGGCACTCTATCCCGCGCGCCGGCCGCAAGTGCAGGTTGTCATTTCGGATGGGCTCAATGCCAACGCGATCAATGAGAATCTGCGTTCGGTGCTACCGGGCGTACGGCGCGAACTTCTGGCGGCAGGGCATCATATTAGCGAGATAGATATAGTTATTGAGAATGGGAGAGTGCGGGCGGGTTATCACGTCGGATCGCTGCTGGAAGCCGAAATGATCATTCATCTGATAGGCGAGCGACCTGGGACAGGGATCAATACGCTTTCCGCATACTTAACCTATGGTCTGGACCACAAAGGTCAATCGCGCTGGGGATCGCGATCGGCGGCAGGCTTCGACCATTCGTTGACTACGGCCGTTTGTGGGATTCATCGCCACGGTAAGACTCCCGAAAGAGCGCTGGAAGAAATAGCAAGATTGGTGGATAGGATGTTTGCGGAACGGTGTTCGGGCGTCGCTCTTCAACGCAGCACTACTCAGGAACGACACCGGCCTTTCAGACCAGCATAGCGCCCGTGAAGTTTCTAATGGTCAGTGGTTGCGCTACGCTTGCTGTTAATAAATTGGCGAGCAGCTTCGGCTAACGGGTGAGAACAGTGGTCGAAAATTTCAAAAGCGGCATCGGCATAGTGTATGGCGGATTCTGTGTCGTTACTTTTGTCGAATGTTTGGGCAATGTTCCATAGTGCCCTGGCTTCGTAGAGGGGAGCGTCAATCTCGCGACTTATCTCCAGCGCTTCGAAGTGAAATGCACGAGCTTCTTTAATCGCGTTCGACAAATATTGGACGTGTCCCAAGTTTATCAAGTCTTGTACTTCGCTGCGCCGATCACCTGATTGCCGGCTAATCGAAAGCGCCTGTTGATGATGATGAGAAGCTTGATCTAGTTGGCCCATGGTCGCATATTCATTTCCTATACTGCCCAACGCCATCCCTTCTCCCCGCGAGTCTCCAACTTCCTGACTGATTTGCAGCGCTTTCCGGTAATACTCCAAGGCCTCTGCATGGTTATTTAATCCTGAGTAGGCATTACCAATTCCCGTCAACGCTGTAGCTTGGCCACGTAAATCATCGGTCTCATTCATAAGCAAAAGTGCTTTTTGATAGGCATCAATGGCGGCGACGTTTTCCTCGAAGTTGACTTTCTCCTCTCCCAGATTGCAAAGCGCTGTGGCTTCGCCACGTCTATCACCAATGAATCTCGCAATCTCAAGGGCCTGCTCGTAGAATTCAATAGCGACGCGAGATTCTCCGCGACCCGCATAGATGTTTCCTAAGTGGGTCAGAGTGCGCGCACTTCCGCGTTGATCGCTCAATTCGGAAAGCAGATGCAGGCATTGCTCGTAACACTGGATCGCCATTGCGTCCTCGCCAATGCTTGCGTATGCGTTGCCAAGCCCGCCAAGTGCATTACCTTTGCCAACCAGATCTTTGCTTTCGACAGCGATCTCGATTGCCTGCTGAAAATGCGTGATTGCCTCCTGCGGTTGCTTCAGTGAGTACGCAGTTCCCAAATCACAAAGATAACGGCCCTCTTTCAAGCGCTGTCCCAACTGGCGACTCGCCGCAACGGCCAAATCCATCCATTTGATCTGCTCCTGCGGGCTTCGACGCAGGTGGAGCAGTTGTTTCAGCGCATCCACGTAACGCATGCCCGTATGTGCAGCCTCTGCGTCTGCCACATAATGTTCGGTGGTCCAAATGCGGGCGGCTTGCAGATTCATCCACTCCATGTCGAACAATTCAAGGCCGCTATTGTCTTCGTGTTCATAAAGAGCTGCGAGGTTTTGCGCAACGTCAAGGTAATGAAGGGCGTGGCGCCTCAGACCGCTACTGCGCTCATGTTGCTGAAGTAACTGCGCCGCATAGATTCGAACGAGATCATGCAAATGATAGCGCGATGTCTTCTCGTCATAGACGACCAGACTAAGGCGCGTTAAATCGCTTAGCTGTGTACCCGAATTGTCTGCGCAGACAACCTCGTCCGCTTTCCGATCGAATGTGGCAGGGAAGATTGATAGGTTGCGAAAGATGCGTTGGGCCTCCTCATTCAAACGTCGATAGCTGATGTTGAAGGTCGCCTCCACTCCGATCTCAAGGCTTCCCGCACGATCGAGTTCCTCCAGTCGAGCCTGCTCTTTGCGTAATTGATCCACGTAATGTCCTGGTTCGATATCCATTTCGACATCGAGCAGGCTTCCTGCCGCACGCACGGCGATTGGCAAGCGTCCGCACAGGTTCACGATTTGTTCTATCTCATCAACTGTTCCGCGCTTCGCGATAAGTGTGAGCAGTTTGGAAGCGTCAGGGACATCGAGCGGTTTTAGCGGGATCTGCGTGATGCCGGGCACCGCCAGCCTTTTGTGTGACGTGACGATTAAGGCGCATTCCGGCGGCGGCAAAAAAGCTCGCACCTGCGCTTCAGACGCAACATCATCAAGAACAACGAGAGCACGTTTGCCACTGAGACAGTTGCGATACTGGATCGATAGGCCGTCTATGTTGTCAGGTAGCTCCTGCCTTTTCTCGCCCAACGACTCCAGACATCGCGTAAGCGCCTCCGCGAGATCGAGCGGCTCGTTCCTCATGCTCTTGAGTTGGACATAAAGCTGGGCGTGTGGATAATCAGCGCGCAGTTCATCCGCAACGAATAGCGCGAGAGCTGTCTTACCCACGCCGCCCATGCCGCTCACTCCGGCGATCTTCGCATTCGCTGAAGGAGCCAAAGCTTTCTTTATTAAGGCGATCTCCTGCTGTCGTCCAACAAAGTCACCGGGGGGTCGCTCTAATTGAAAGGGTGCATATCCTCGTACGCGCTTACCAACGTCTTCAGCCCACTGGGGAAAAAAGTCGCGCGCGTACCAATTCGACAGGTCGGCCGATACCTTGCTGGCCAAATCTTCAGGAAACGTGAAGGGCTCACACGTGTGATGGTCCAGAAGTTCATTTTTGAGGGCTTGCAGTAGACCCCGCTTCTCTGGTTCACGATCAACTTCCGCTGGAGAAAAGGAGTTGTTCTTGAAATAGATGAAGCACTTTTTTCTTTCGGTCCGGGCCGCACGATATTCCTGTTCCGTAATGCCGGAGCCGTAGCGCCCACCAAAGATGCCAACATAGGCATGACACTCGCGCGCTTCCTTCAGCGAAGGGACAATCGGAGGTTCGCTCCAGGCGCCCGAGTATTCCATCCCTACAAACTTCAACTGGCGCAGCCGGTTGAGAGCCTCGATTACGGCCCTCCGCTCCGGCTGCAAATCCTCCCAGGTTGAGCTGACGAAGATACTGACGATCGGCAGTGGTAACGTCATGTGATTCAGCTCCGCTGCGATATGGTCCACCCGCAACTACTGCTGCGCAGCTATGCGGGAAAGTTCTTATCCACGCAGGCCACCCACTGTTTTACCTTGTCCACTGGACAAGACGGGCAGAGAATCGTGTAGGTCTCTCGTTTCTCTGGTCGAGGGAGTGTTTTGACAAACTGCTGCCAGTGAAAAGGCGACTGTTCCTTGACGTATCTGAAGAGTCCGCCAAGACGGTAAACCGTAATCATGCCGTCATAAGCCTCCGGATCCACTGCCCGCAATTCAGGAAGCTTCTCCGTCATCAGTTTCGAGGACGCTGGTAAGATGAAGGTTTGCGAATACTGAGGACCGATGAACTCGAGGTTTGGTAAACCGTCAAGTTGTATCGTCGAATCCTGAATGCAGAACGTCGCTGGCGATCCTGCATCGTTGAGGTTACTGACGCGTTCGGTGAACAACAACCCCAGCATTAATAAAATGATACGTTGGTCATCGAGGTTCAGCTTTTTCCATACAGAGGGATCGACCCCAGCCGCTAGAATTTCATTCTCATCTTGCGTCCAGTCGTGGCCTGTTCCAGTGAGTGATTTGACTACCTTGGTTAACTGTTGTTTTTGGACCGCGGTCATTGCCGCAAGAGCGATCACGGCCCTATTGAAAAGTCTGACGCGCATGGGTGACAGTATTTTCTTCGAGTATTCCGCTTCGTCAGCACGAAGTGTATTTGCGAGCGTTTTGCTCAATTCGCGCGTTGCTTCAGGCACTGGCTCGTTTTTGTCCCACCGCAAACCTTTACTGAAACTCCACGGAATGGAATCCATCCGTATAGCGCTCCAGCCCAACTCAATGTTGACAAAGGCTGGGTGGAGTGTTACGACGCGAAGCCTATTCGAGGGTGATGGACAGCTCTCACGGATGTCTTCGTCAGGAGATTGAAGGTTAGCGATGATCGGGTTTTTGCTGTCCACGAACTTAGCGGTAGGCTGCAGATAGTTGTCGCTGATGCCAGGAATGGAATAGGCACGATTCCTGAGGTGCAAAGTCAGACGCTGGCCGTCGGGGCGTTGCGGGTTATAGCTCAACCGGAGTTGAGCATTAGCCAGGGCATCGCAGGGTACGCCTACTGCGTCGAACATAATTCCTCCGGCTCGACGGAAGATCTCGGGACTCCTACGAATTTCCGGGACGGTGGGACGCGGCGGGATCGTCGGTCTCCGTATAAGTTTATTTGGGATTGGGACCGTAGGCTCCACTCCGTAGCTGATGAAGACTTTTCCTAATCGTGGAATTGGACTTTGGGCGGCGCTGAGTAGCGGTAATAGCAGAACCAGCAGTGTCAGGTTAATTGCCAGGATTTTCTTAAGACGTGAGTTCATTGACGTGCTCCTTTTCAAGGATGGTGACGTGTCCGTAAACGGAAAAGAACAAGCTTGTCCCCCATTCGCTGAACACAATGTTGTCTTAATCGGCCGGTGCCGAACGGCTAATACGGGCAGGCCATTTCTGTTTAATAATTACGAGCAAAAATAGGCGCTTGCCATTTTCTGCATATGTATGACTACCATCACTAAAACGTTACGCAGGGTGAGGAATTCGTTGACGTAACCTGGAATCAGAACAAGAGAATGAGGTCGGAGGCGTGCGATGGGCTCAACGGCAAATCGCAAATCCGTCGACTCTTCCGGGTAGGGTGGTCCAGTCTTTCATTTAACAAACCATTGACATTTAGCCCCATATAGGAATATGGTTTGCGCGCTCAGATTGGCTGAATTCTCACGGGCTGCATCCTCGCGCACACTCGTCAATCCAGCCTGGATACTACTCGAACAGTTGTTTGCTTAGTCTCAGTTTCATCTAAGACCATCAACGACTGTTCTACTCCCAAAAACTCTCGCTTCCACGTTTTGTAGAGAGGAGTTGCATGCCTCCTTCACATCCGCTCTCATCCATTCGCCATTTTAAAGCACTTCTTTATTTAGCTATGAGTGGTGGATCCATTCGGCCCAGGAGGATCTGATGCAGCGACCGGCCAGACTTGTAATCATTGAAGACCAACAGATTTTCCGGGAATGCTTAGACGTTGTGCTTACCGACGTTGACTGGCTCACCGTGATAGATTCAATTGACGGGCATGAAGATGCATTGGAAAAGGTGCAAAAGCTCCAACCGGACATCGCTCTAATCGATTCCGATCTGTGCGATAGAGCAGCGCTCGAACTTACAAGACGAATTGCCACCGAATGTCCGAGGGTGAAAGTACTCATACTCGGCATAACAAGTGATTACCGCGACGTCCAGGAATTCATCGAAGCGGGGGCGAAGGGATACATTGTTACTTCGGCAACACTGAACGAGCTGATAACCGCCATCCGTTCTCTTGTAGACGGGGAGATTGCCCTCTCTCCCCACGTCACTTACGCCATGTTTGCCCATCTATCCCATCTGGCTTGTGCGCGCAGGAGAAGGCAAGTAGTCGAATCTATGAAACTAACCTCGCGTGAAATGGAAATACTGCAAATGATTGCTGATGGGCTGAGTAACAAAGAGATCGCAAATCAGCTCTGCCTATCACTCTATACGGTGAAAAATCATGTCCATCAAGTATTAGAAAAGCTGCAAGTGCAGGATCGGTGGCAGGCCGTAGAGTATGCTCAAAATCAAGAATGGTTGAAATAAGTTTACAGGTCATGAGACTTTCACCCGAGGACTAGAAAACATAGTTCCCTCATGAATCCTTTATGAATCTATAGATCAATTGTCAAAGTAGTAACCATTCGGTATGAACAAAACAACTAAGTGTTTAGTGTTATTAAAGTACTGTTAGTAGACTGCCCGCAGAAGCTGCGCGACTCAGTAAGGAATCTGCTCGAATCTCAAGTCGATCTGGAAATCGTTGAGGGCATCCTCGATCCGGTCGAAATCCTCTTGAAAGTGAGGGCAGTTAATGCGGACGTAGTCATAGTTACGCTACCGGACAAAACGGAGGAACCTGGCGTTATTAGCCATCTTTTATCGGAATATCCCAAGCTGTTAATTATTGCGATATCGTGCACATCCGATGTTGCATACGTCTATCGACAGAGAACGTACAAGGAAGCCATTTTCAATATATCCAGTGACGAGATTCTAAGAATAATCCGCACTGCAAGAGAAGAGGAAAAAGGACGTGCGTACTGAGCTGGAATAGTCCGGCTCTTTGACCCGTAATCACTTATATCGCAGCCACTCTTTGGCGTGGTCCACCTTAGAAATTAGCTGCGCTCCCTGAGATAGGTGGGTGGGTTGTGAATGCACCAATACGTGTTCTCATAATTGGTGATGGCAGGCTTTTCATAGAAGCCGTTGGTTTATCTATTAGCCGGCAGAAGGGGGTTGAGTTTGTTGGGTTTAGGCAGACACTGAGTGGACAGCATCCGATTTCCTTGACCGAATCTCCCGACATCGCTTTAGTCGCAGCGAGCGTGAAAGGTACACTTACTGCCCGTTTGGTCCAAAGGCTCACCGAAGAAGCTCCTGATGTCAAAGTCATCGTGTTTGGTTTGGATAATGAGCCGGGCGCGGCGCTGGAATACATTGAAGCGGGCGCTGTTGGTTACATATCTAAAGATAAATCCTTTGCCGACCTAATCAACTTAATTGAGGCCGTTTATCAGGAGCGCACGCTTTGTTCCTCGGCGCTGGCTCTTACTGTCTTCGCCAGAATTTCAGAGCTGTCCCATGCACAAGCGGCGAACCGGATGGGTCGACAAGTGGAACTAACGACCCGTGAGAAAGAAGTTCTTTCGCTGATAGCTGAGAATCTCAGCAACAAGGAGATCGCCGGACATCTTGGTATTACCCTCAACACCGTGAAGAATCACGTGCACAATATCCTCGAAAAGTTCGGTGTCAGTTATCGCCGAGAACTGGCACGAAATGCCAGTGCATGCGGAATCATTTAAGATTATCTGCATTACTGTATGAGAACTAAGACCTCCATCCCTTCTCGTAGTTCCGTCCTGGTCCCATAGCTCCTTTTTGAATCCGCAGATCTATTTAGGTGCAATTGAAACAACCATAGACTGAAGTTATCCGACATGGAAGTTTATGAGTATCGGTGCACACGTGTGATGGTGTTCCATCTACACAGATCAATCAAAGTTCATGAAGAGGAGAAAGAGAATGGCAACAAGGAAAGCCAACATCAGCAGTTCACATAGAGCAGCCCATGCGTCTCTCCAAACGAGTTTGGAGAGTTACCACGAGCATCTCAATCAACTTCATCTACAAGAAGCAGAAATTCGTCAGAAAAAGGCGATCATCAAATTCGCAGCCGCGAACGAACTCACAGCGCTCAAGGAGGTTAACCTGAGTGCGGAAGCCGTTGCACAGAGAGTCGCACTCTGCTGGTAGAGCCGTTACTTCAAGTCACTCGACACGACAAAATTCTAACGGGCGAATTCGAACTGCGCCCGATAAATCTACGCGCCGAAGATTCTCTATCAGGGTGGTGCCGCGCTTGTTTTGTCTGTCAAGGGCCAGCACCCCAGGCATTACCTTCTGATTATTACTTGGGCGATGGTAGTGCAGTTGCGCGGATCTCATTGTCAGAAACTTCCTGCATGGCTTGAACAAGCCGGAAAAGAGGCAATTCATGACGGATTGGAGAAGCACCACCCATCCCGCACGCCTTGAAGAAATTCTGGAGAATGGCGTTGTTCGTTGTCACCTGTCACCACGAAACTGTACGCTCAAAATAGGTCAACATGGGTTTTGCGGCGTGCGTGCGAATCGCGACGGTCGTCTGGTGAGTCTTAATTACGGGAAGAGCGTTCATGCAACCGAAGAGACCATAGAGACAGAAGCTGTCAACCATTATTCTCCTGGAGAGCGCATTCTATCCATGGGCAATATCGGTTGCATGATGAATTGCGCCTATTGCCATAATTGGAAAACCTCACAAGCCCGCTTCGTTTCCGAAAAGGATGTCTACTACTACACACCTGAAGGCGTCGTTGATCTCGCCTTGCATCACGGGATTCGCTGTTTGTCGTGGACTTACAACGACCCGGTGGTATGGCACGAGTTCGTGCGCGATACCGCGATGCTGGCGCGCGAGAAGGGCATGATCAACCTCTACAAGTCTGCCTTCTACATTTCAGAAGAAGCGGTTGATGAGTTGATTCCTTACATGGATATCTTCTCGATCTCGGTGAAGTCCATGGATCCAGAGTATTACCGGAAACTGACGAAGGGACGCCTGGAACCGGTTCTCGAAGCAACGAAGCAAGTCTATCGAGCCGGCAAACACGTCGAGGTCAGCAACCTGATGATCACCGATATTAGCGACAACGATGACGCCGCGCGAAAGATAGCCGACTGGGTGCTGACCGAACTTGATGGCACCGTGCCTGTACATTACGTTCGCTTCCATCCAGATTACAAAATGCGTGACACCATTCGTACGCCGATCGATCGTCTGGTTCGCGCCCGCGAGTTGGGCATGGAAATGGGTCTCGAGCACGTGTATCTGGGGAATGTCTATGACACTCCCTGGTCCAATACTTACTGTCGTAATTGCGATTCGGTTTTGGTTACGCGCTATGGCTTGAATGCGCAGATTCACGGACTGGATGAAGCCGGTTGTTGCCGCAACTGCAAGCGCGATGCTCATTTCAAGCTCAAGCCTGCCAATCAACCCCTCCCAACCGTAAACGAGATTCCCGCGGATGGCCTATCAGTGAAGTCAATGGACTGGCACGGAGACATTCGTTCGGCACACGCACAACTACTCAATACCAGTAACGAGTCCACCAGGATCTATCACCGTCGCCGCTACGCTGATGGACAGGAGGAGCTCTGGAAGATCGTCACGCTCGATCCCGGTGAAAGCTATCGCTTCATTCTTGCCAAGAGCAAGTCCGATGAAATTGGTCCAGAGATCGCGCTTCCGCCGATGGTCATGTCCAATCTCCATGAGGTCTTCGATCGAGCACACTTCCCGACGCTGTCGATTGAAGAGGGCGGTATAGCCCCGACCGATATTTCACCCCTGCCCTTCTTTGGAGAGAAAAGATCGCTGCCGGTCCTCGCCGCGACCGCCAGCTAATACGGAGACGGTAAATTCTGAGGGGAACTTGATAGGGAATGATAACTCCAACTACCAATTGGCAGCATGGCCAGGATTATCAAGTCCTGGATGTAGCGGAGGGCGGTTCACTCCTGTTCATTACAGGTAACCACCGCCTCCTGCGCGTCTCCTCCGAAGTCGGCGAACGTTTGCGCCAGGGCCTGCACGCTCTCTCAACTGAAGAACTGGCAGAATGGTCTCAACTGATGGAGACGGGCACGATCTCGGATGTCAATCGTTACCGCCTCGCTTCCTCACAATTCAGTGATGGGGCAAACCTTGCGGTCAATATAAACCTCACGGCCTTCTGTAATCTCGGTTGTACTTACTGCTTTGCGGATGGCGGCGACTACGGTCGCATCAAAGGCAGGATGGAGGCTCAGACCGTCGAATATATCTTCGACTTTATTCGCGAGCATCTCACCTCATCCCAAACGGTCCGTTTTGAGTTTTTCGGTGGCGAGCCATTGCTGAATTTCGATCGCATTAAAGAGATATGCGATCACAGCGAAAAGATTCATAGGGAAGATGGCGTTAAATTCATTTACCGAATCTCTACAAATCTGACGGTGATGCCTCAAGGGGTATTGGAGCTGTTCGCCGCTAAGAAGTTTATCGTTTCTGTCTCTATCGATGGCGGACCCACGACTCACGATCACAACCGGCCCACTAAATCGGGACGCGGTTCTTTCGAAAAGATCATTAACAACTGTTTGCGCGTGCGACAAACCAGTGATGACATCACTCTGGTTGCACGAATGACGGTCGTTGGCGATCAGGTGTCTCTGTCGGAAAATGTTCGGTATTTGTGGGACTACAACATCTTTGATTACTTTCAGATCTATCCGGGCGTGGTACCGGTTGAAAAGAACGAGATCTTTAGTTCTCTGGTCACCATCAAACGGAAAGACGATTCATCCGGCGCCCCCAAAATGAGTTGCGCCAGCAGCTCAACTAAAAACACCGTCGATCCAACCTTCTACCGCCAGTTAGAAGAATTCTTTGAAATCTATCCGACACTTTTCACACCGACAAATCGTTTTCGCGGAGCACTTGAATACGAGCGCATCGCCGACATGATTGCCAACGGAAAACTCGCGCTTAGTTATTGTTCAGGAGGGCGCAATTATTACACCTTCTCTCCAGACGATTCGATCATGCCCTGTCATCGTCTCGTGGGGGAGACGAAGTTTCAGGTCGGTGAAGGTAAAGACGGTTTGACGACCAATTTGGATGACTGGCGTCTCTCGGTTGATGAACATCCGACTTGTTCCAAGTGCTGGATTCGTTATCTCTGTGGCGGGGGGTGCAAGCAGGAGAACTTTGTCGCGACCGGCTCACTGACTGAGCCGAATCCAGAGATGTGCAAATCCCAAATACGGTTAGTGGAAAATGTAATTCAGTTGATGGCCCACGAAGATGAAAGTTTTCGCAGCCGGAATCGTGTTCCGCTCGAAGATCTTTTCGTGTCGTGTGGCCGTCCCTTGATTATGAATTTGCGCCAATTTGATCAGCCTCCGCCGGGGAACTTGCAATTCTTTCATATTGTGTAGTGCTACTCGCGAAGGTCGCTTCACTCATCTACGTAGATTAGCCTGAAGGAGGAAAGCAGATGGCTGAGCAGTACATTCGCCGGAATATCCATACGTATCCCTTCAAGTACAGATATCTGGACGCTGCCGAGTATTTCGCTCCGGACAAGGCTTCTATTTACGTTCACATCCCTTTTTGTGAAACGAAGTGCCACTTTTGCGATTACGTGGTCTATACCGGCACAACTAAGGACGCGCAGAGCACGTACGTCGATGCGCTCTGTCAGGAGATCTCTCGGTTTCCGCAAAACAAAGCCTTCCCGGGCTTTTTGATTGATTCGATCTATGTGGGCGGCGGAACTCCCGGTTTGCTTACAGCCAGTCAACTCATCAGGATTTTGCAAACTTGCCGGGAAACTTTTCCTGACTTTACAGAAGACTGCGAAGTGGCAGTCGAGTTTGATCCGGGATGTGTCGAGCAGGAAAAGTTGGAGCAGATTTACGAAGCGGGCTTCACGCGTTTCAGCATGGGGGTGCAATCCTTCTCACCGCAGATTCTGAAGCAGAATAATCGTCCGCATAATTTAGATGATGTGTACAAGGCCTGGGAGATGGTGCAACACTCCGGGTTCACTCATACCAATATCGATCTCATCTATCCGCTCATCGATTTGGACATGAAGACCTGGGAAAGCTCTGTGCATGAAGCCGTGAGGCTTGGCCCAGCGTGTATCACCGCTTATCCGCTCGAGGTCTGGAAGAACACTGCTTACCACCACTGGTTAACGCGAAATAAAAAACAGTTGCCACCGGGAGAAATAGAGGTGGAGATGTGCCGCGTGGCTCTCGACATCATGGAAGCCGCCGGCTACAGGCGCTGGAGCACGACCGGCTATTACCATCCAGAGAGAGTATCGCGTTACTGCAATTTCCTGGATTACTACTGGCGGAGCTGGCCCATGATTGGCTTTGGCGTCTCATCGAAGTCTGTGATCTATAGCCGCGCCTACACCAACATCAGATCGATGACTGATTACATTAAGCGAATCGCCAGCGGCGAATCTGTGCTGGACTTTGCGACGAGTATGAGCAAGCGGCAGGAAATGCTGCGCGTGATGATTCGTGGCTTAAAGGTCTGCGAAGTCTCGAAAGTTGACTTCTATGATCGCTTCGGCGTCGAAATGGAAACCATCTTCGCCAATGAGGTCAACGATCTGGTCGCTCGTGGATTTCTGATCAATGAGCCGGACCGAGTTTATCTGACGCGCGAAGGACAGGTCTTCTCCAGCAACGTCTACGAAGAGTTTTATACCGAAGAGGACCTGCGAGAGCCGGAAGAGGGCGAGGTTCAATTCGGTATTTCGGATTTGGTGCTGAGAAATAATTCAACCGCGGTAGCTACAGTTTGAGTTCGATTTGTTTCGTCACTTGCTAATTAAACTCAATGATCAAAGCAGCCTATCACGATGCAAAGATCTTGCAGTTGTCCTCAGTTCCTATCTGCTACGTACGAAAAGGACAGGGGCCCGCGGTTTTATTGCTGCATGGAGTGCCGCTGTCGTTGCTCACCTGGCGTCACAACATTGACTACCTGGCACGTCAGTCAACCGTGATAGCGATTGACATGAAGGGCTATGGGATGTCAGGCAAACCAACTGGTTCGTATACACCGGAGAGCCAGGCGCGTCTAATCGGCGAACTGCTGGATGCATTCGATCTGCGCAAGGTCAGCATAATCGGCAGTTCTTATGGATGTGCGGTTGCGATCGCTTTCGCGTACGCACAACCGAAACGCGTTGACAAACTAGTGCTCATCAACAGCGTGGGGTATCCAGGCGGGCCTCATTCTCTGGAACGGCTGTTACGCATCAGAATTCTGGCAACCCTACTGCGACCCACCCTGCGCATAAATACTCTGGGTAAGTTTCTGTTCACGTCCAAACTTCGCAAGTCTTACACGAATCCTCGACTGGCAAGCAGGGAACTAGTGGAAGCCTACTTCGACCTGTTGCGGCGCGACTCAGGCGACAGCGCATTTCTCACCACTTTGCAGCATTTTCAAGAACATGAAGTGGCCCGACAACTGGCAGCGATTTCACACCAAACGCTCATTATCTGGGGGGCAGAAGATCACGTCTTGCCGGTGGCCAACGCGAAATTGATACACCACAGTATTCAATCTTCGAAGCTGAAAATCATCCCCGACTGTGGGCATTTACCGCACGAAGAAGCTCCGGAGCTGGTCAACCCGCTCATCGCACAGTTTCTCGGCGCTTCAACGTTCGCGGTCTTCAGCGCCACTGTCGGATCTCATGCTGGTGTTTAGCGGAAACAGTGAGGGACGAACTTATGTTGATGTATTCATGGATGAAATTCGTGGAAGTTGCTCCCGAGCGTTACGACTGGGCTGTGAAAGTGATGACTGCGGGGAGATTGGACCGGATCAAGGACATCATCGCTCAGGCTATCCACGCGAATGACCGAGTGCTGGACATCGGCTGCGGCACAGGGACGCTGGCGCTGCGTTGTCTGCGACGTGGCGCGCATGTTACTGGCCTCGATTCATCTGCTTTCATGCTTGAGCAATCGCAAAAGAATGCGACGGCCGAAGGGTTGGACCACGAGTTGGTGCTTATTAAAGACAGCGTTACACAACTTCGTAAGCATTTCGCCGACGAGAGCTTCGACGTAGTGATGTCAACGATGGCACTCGGTGAGTTTCCTCATCAATATCTGCAATACATCCTGCGCGACTGCTTGCGGATTCTAAAGCCTGGCGGACGACTAATTATTGCTGATGAAGTCTGGCCGGAGGGGCGCGCCGGCCGTCTGATCTATCAGGCTGTGTTAGCACTCTCGTGGGTGCCGCAATTCTTACTGCTGCGCCGTGTTACCTATCCCATCGGCAATCTTCGTGGAATCATTAAAGAAGCAGGTTTCAATCTCACTGACTTCCAAACCTGGTCGGGCACTTCATTCCAACTCGTTTTTGCAGAGAAGGTGGCTGCGCAGGAATCGTTTGCCAGGCAACCTTCGAAATTAATCAGCGTAGCCCTCACCACTTAAGGAGATGTCTCATGAACCAGGTTCGCAATTATCTGTGGGAGTTGTTTCACATTTTTTTCCGCCATTACAACTTTCCCTGTGATCTCGGGCTAATACGAATCGGTAATCCCGACCAAAACTCGCCGGTGTTCCTGAGCGGCAACTATACGTTGGTAGTCCAACGCCTGCTCCGAGTGCTAAAGAAGACTGGAATTGACTGCTATCTGTTGGTAGCCAATTCAAGGGGCTCCAATGTCTGGTGCGCAACCGGCATGAACGAGTATTCCGAGCACGATATCGTTGACGCTATCAATGTTGCGGAACTCCACGAAGTGGTGAAGCATCGCAAACTGATCGCCCCTCCCTATGCCGCACCTGGAGTAGACGTGCGTTGGATCAAGGATCAGACGGGCTTCATTGTTAAGTGGGGGCCGACTCACTTGAACGACATTCCGCGTTACGTCGCCAACGGGTTTCAGCGCACCAATGACATGTTGCAGGCGCAATTCGGATTTCAAGATCGCCTGGAGCAAGCGTTGAGCACGGGGCTGGCGTATTGCCTCACGATTTCCATCGGGCTTTTCTTCTGGCCCAAGTATGTCCTGATCGTGATGGGGATTATCTACTTTGTTTATCTCTATAGCTTTTGTTTCTGGAATTTCTTCCCTGCCGAATATCACTGGCGCCGTTCGCTCACAATTGCTGCTTCATTGTCTGTCCTATTCGTCGGATTCGGTTACTGGCGAGGCTGGACAGGAACGCAGTTCATTATCTGGGAGGCGATGCTCGTGGCTGTGGTCAGCCTTTATGCAATGGACGCGTGCGGAAGTTCGACACTTTACAAAGCTACTATCACACACTGGCTTAAGAAGGGCGACTATCACAGTCTCTTTGATCCGGTGATCGATCCGGAAATGTGCACCAACTGTCATCAGTGTGTGCTGGTGTGTCCGCGCGACGTGTTTGCCGCTAAACGTGAAGGGGTCAAGAAGGTCGTCTCTGTGAAGCCACAGGATTGTATTGAGTGCATGGCTTGCGTCAAACAATGCTACGACGATGCGATCTTTAATCGCTCCGGAAAATACAAAGGAGACGTTAAGAGCATTCCGAATATCGATTATTTGATGACCAGAGACTGGTCACACTTGAAGGATGAAGATCGTTGGATAGATCATCCAACTACCATTCGTAAGGGTCTGCCAGTGTTGCAGCCGCCGCCGCTCACCGTGGGAGTTTCAGTAGCTGAAGTGGTCCAATGAGTAATCGTCTCTTCCCTAATAGTTACACCGGAACGTACCGGAACTTCGAGTTCGAGGTAGTGCAGAAGGACGTCTTCAAACGTACGCACCTCCTTGACCAGATACGCGAGCAGATCTTCGACATCGCAGCACGTGCACGCGGGTGGGATGATGAGCAGGGACTCGCAGCGATGCGGCGCAATTTCAAGATAGGGCCGCTCTATGAAGCCAACGGCGTGGTCCTGATTCGTTCGAACGAAAAACTCGTCGGACTGGGAGGTTCTGTCAACAACTGGCATATTCGCGATAAATCCATCGTGCACTTATGCAGTCTCGGTCTGTTGCCGGAGGTGCAAAATCGCGGCTTTTTACAAGCCATGGTCGCATTGCTCTGGCTCTCGAGCTGGCAGGATGAAAAGCTGCGCATGAATTTTGAGCTGGAGCGCGTTTATATCTCCGCCATCACCCAGAGTCCGTACATTCTGGCTTTTCTGAGCCGCTTGTTTGATGTCTATCCGTCGCCGCATAGCACGCCGGACGAGGACATGATCGAGGTAGCACAACACGTCGCGGCGCGCTTCGATGCCGAGATACCGTTCGACGCCGAGAAGTTCATCCTGCGTAAGGAGTGCAAATTTTACTACAAACATACGCCGTACAGTTCCAACCGCGAGATCAATGAATTCTGCGATCGGAGTTTGCGGTTTGACCAAGGTGACGTGTTCGTCATCATTGGACGAGTGATTCCTCACGTCGTCGAGCGATACGTGAATCACGTGGCAAAGCATCATCGCGAACTATTCACGGCCTTGCGAGCAGGTCTCGAACCTCGAACAGCGCTGCAAGTTACTTCAAACGCCGTCAATCCCGATGTCCTGGAGACAACGTATGGTTGAGCTTACTTCAGAACAGAAGTTTAACTCCGTGCCCTTCGCGGAACTGGAGGAAGGCGTCCTCTGGAATCGGGTAGGCGAGGAAGCTCTGCACCTGCTACGAGAATACATACGCTTCCCGACCGTCAACGATCCTGAAAGCCTCAACAGCGAACAGATGGCCCATAGTCCCTGGCTCGCGGGACGTGAAGCCGAAGCGGTTCAATGGCTCGCCGGCTTCTTGAAGTCGGAAGGAATCGCAACCGAAGTGCTGGAGGCTGCACCCGGACGGCTCAACCTTATCGCGCGTCTCTCAGGAACGGAGCATGGTCGTGCCGTCACGCTTTTGAGTCATAGCGACGTCGTGCCGGTCAGAAGCAAGGAATGGGACTCCGGTATCGATCCCTTCGCCGCGACGATACGCAACGGTTATCTCTATGGCCGCGGAACGTTGGACTTGAAGGGCTTGGGTGTCGCACACCTGATGACGCTCATGTTGTTGTCGCGTTTGAAAGTTCCACTAAAGCGAGACGTGGTGTTGTTGATAGCCGCGGACGAAGAGACTGGAGGAAAGTTCGGCGCGGAGTGGCTATTGCGGCAACGTCCGGAGTTGTTGAATACAGAAATTGTGCTCGGCGAAGGCGGGTATTCACCTCGGGATGTTTTGCCCAAAGTTGGAACGGTGCAGGCTATCTCGGTCGCAGAAAAGGGCTACCTCGAATTGGAGCTGTTTATTGCCGACAAGTCGCATCATGCAAGCATGCCGGACCCGAACGATGCTCCTGCTCGTCTCATCGGCGCCCTCTCTCGCATCCTTCAAATCAACGACAAGATCCGCCTTACACCTCTTTCAAAAATTCTGATCAAGCAACTGGCGAACGGCGCGACAGGTCTTCATCGAGTGTTGAGCAAGTGTCCCGGGTTGGGGACGCGCATAGTGTCCAAACACTTATGTGCAAGTCCGATTGTCTCGGCGATGTTGAAAGATACTATTGCTGTCACTGCCCTGGAGAGCGGTCAAAAAAGCAACGTCGTTCCAGGCGCTGCACGGGCCGTACTGAGCATTCGTTTTCTGCCCGGAACCGATGCCGAAGCTTTGAGCGAGAACATACGCCGGGCTGCCGACGATTCGGGCCTGCAAATCAAGCGACTGAAATACAAGCCCGCCAATCATTCGGATTTCGCCACACGGCAATTCAAGGTATTGACCAAACATGCTGTGGACGACGGTGAGCCTGGATTAGTGACACCGATTCTTTCTCCAGGCGCCAGCGACTGTCGCTTTTGGAGACTGGCTAATGTGAACTGTTACGGTTGGATTCCATTTGTCATTCCAATCGGCGACTTGCACAGCGTTCATGGTCCAAACGAACGCATCTCAATTACCGCTTTTCAGAAGGGTCTAAGAAATCTGTATCGAGCTGTTGCGGAGATTGCGACCACCGCCTAGTCGTTAGTCTCCTGCTGACTCTGCCAATGGAGTGTCTCTTATGAGCGAAGATGTTTACGACCTCTCATTCTCGAGGAACATCGGAATTCTAACGGCTGACGAACAGCAAAAGCTTTCGCGCAGCACAGTAGCCATCGCCGGATTAGGTGGCATCGGCGGGAACACTTTGATCACTTTGGCGCGCATGGGGATCGGCAACTTTCGCATTGCGGACTTCGATCGTTTCGATCACGTCAACATCAATCGTCAATATGGTGCTCGCGTTGATACCAAGGGCGCACTCAAATGCGACGTGCTGGCAGAGGAAGTGAAACGCATCAATCCACAGGCTGAGATAACGATATTCGCCGACGGATTTACAGAACAAAATGGTGACGAATTCTTAAGCGGCGCAGACCTCGCTGTCGACGCTATAGACTTTTACACGATTGAGTCGCATCTCCAATTTCACCGTAAGACGAGAGAGCACGGACTCTATACGTTGATGGGATCGCCCGTCGGATTCAGCGCGTGCCTCCAGGTTTTCGACCCGCACGGAATGAGTCTCGAACAGTACTGCGATATCAAACCTGAGATGTCAGCTCTGGAAAAACAATTGCGCTACTCGTGCGGCTTAGTCCCCGAGTTGGCCCATATCGATTATTTCGACGTTTCTCTCGGCGCCTCGAATACAGACTTTCTCTCTCGCGTTGGACCGTCGCTCGGATGTGCCGTCAATCTGGCGGCCTCTCTCGTAGCAGCCGAGGCCGTCATCATTTTGTTGAATCGGCGTAAGCCTTTGACGATACCGCACACGTTCCAGTTTGACCCTTACACGTTTCGTTATGAAAAGAGTTTTATTGAAGGCGGAATGGCGAAGTTCGATCCGAGCCGCGTAATCGCGCGCATCCCTGATAGATCTTCTTTCGTGCCGCAGGTGCTTGATCTCTTCTTCAAGAAGAACAAAGCGAAGAAGGCAAACGTCAATGGCGCTGAGATTTATTACAAAATCGAAGGCGAGAACAACGCCGAGACCTTGTTACTGATTAGCCCCCTCGGAGGAGATGCGGGTTTTTGGACGCGACAGACGCAGGAGTTCGCCACACACCTTCGCGTCATCACTTTTGACAATCGCGGTGCAGGTGTCAGCACCAAATGCGGCCCCGAATGCTCTACGGAGTTGTTGGCCGACGATGCCATAGCTCTGCTCGATCATTTGAATGTGAAGCGAACCCACATCGTCGGACTGGCTTTGGGAGGGTTGATTGCACAGCACATCGCGATTAAACGTCCGGAACTTGTTGAATCGCTTGTTCTCGTGTCCAGCTATGCTCAATCGGATGATGTTATTAAAAACGTGACGCGCGATTGGCGCAATTTAGCGACAGACAGCGGCATGGAGACGTTGTTTGATGCGTGTCTTGAATGGGTCTTCTCAGCGCAATACATCAAAGATAGCCAGGGTGAGCTCGACAAGCTGAAGACTTTCTATCGTCTGACGCTGCAAGAACCTGCGAGCTTCCGTTCACAAAGCCTTGCCGGCGTCAATCACGATTCACGCGCCCTACTCAAAGGGATCCACTGTAGAACTCTAATCATTCACGGAGGATCGGATCGGCTGGTCAATCCTGAGCTGGCGCAACAACTAGATCACGAATTGCCGAACTCACGCCTGATCGTGTTCGAGACGGCCCCCCATTTTCTGATCTGGGAGCATGCCGCGCGCTTTAACGAAGAAGTCATCAACTTCCTCTCTAAAAGAGACGCGAGTGACGCTTCGAACGGTCTATTCCTTACTGAGGTAGCAAAAGCAGGGAGCGCGGGTTAGAAGACTATGACATTACCTGGAGCGGTTTTACTGACCAACAATATATACGACTACGCCCTGGCAATCTCGGCTCATCGTCAGATTGCCGCCGACAGTGGATTCAGCAATTGCTATCCTTTCCTGATCTCTCCTGAACAGGTTAAGGCAATGGACCCATTGTTAAATTACTATGGGCTCACGATAGTAGACTTCGTCAGTCTGTTCAAAGGAGCAGACCCTGTTCACCGTAGCCAAGAGATTCAGCGCTCGGTGTTTCGAGGTACAACCCGAGTCACTCGCGCCTCATCATCAGCTTCACCAGGCCAACTTTCTCACTCATTGCTGTTATCACTGAGAGAGGCTTGTCCGCTTGTTTTTGATTCGTCAGATTCCGAACCAAATGGAATTGGAAACGACACATCAGCGGGCCGCTCCGATCACCTTGTTATAGCTAACTCAAACAGTCCACTAGCCATAGGAGCAGCTTTTTATGCCCAGGCCACGGACAAGCAGTTTTACCTCGTGAAAGACCTAACTGAAATAGAGCGGACTTTAGAGGATTGCGAGCTCTCGTCGGTAATGCTGGTTGATGACTTTCCCACTTTCACGAAAGGATTTTTGGAGCAGCTTCTGCATTGGAGTTTAGAGTCACGCCACACCACGGTTCAGACAAGTATTTTGACTGCATATTCTATGAGTGAGTTCAGTTCGCTGGTAGGCCGCATGCTGGTGCACCGAGACTTCCACCGTAGCGGGAAGCGTTCCGTCGAGCCTGAAGGATTGGAACGCTTTTCTCTCAAGAACATGAAGCCAGTCGAATACTACGTTATTAGCGAGCATGGAAATGAGATGCATATGCATCACGGACACCATGAGGTCATCTGCGGCGCATTTCCTCGCGAGCACAAAAGAAATAGTTCGCTAGTCTTTGATTGCGAAGTAGGTTGCCCTTACGAGCGGGTGCGGAGCAACGAAATCCCTGCTCACAATGTCATTATCCTCAGTTGTAACTCACTAACTTTCGGCGATGGCCTCGTCCCTCCTGAATATACTGTACTTCTTAACTTCCTGAACGGCTGGCCCATCTCGGCTATTGCTCCTTTTAAGCATGTACAAGTTAATTCGGGTATCGCGATACTGGTTGATTCCTTGATCCGCAGTGGTTTCAGTCTCGGTGAAATCGCCCATCGCTTAAATTGTATTGGACAGGTTGGAGCTTACCCGGATTATGCCTATGTTCTCGTAGGAGATCCTGAAGTCGTTCCGAGTGCGAGCGGTCGCTATCTGCATCCAAACATTTCTGTAGAAAAGTATGAGAACGGTGTACAGGTGAAATGCTCGCCGGATGGTAAGCGTGTTATGGAATGCCTCGTTCCGCAGGAAGCGATTTCACACCTGAATGGAAACGGGCATACTTTAACCATTGACCCCGTCTCTGCCGAGTTGTGCAAACAAGACGTATTCTTCACCTTCATGCGAGTGAAAAAGGCTCGACAGCTCGGAGTCTTAGTGTTCAGCGAACAGAAGCTGTCCGACGCACCTCAATCGTTTCGTTTACATCATGCTTATCATTTGAGTGACGCACAGAAGCATCGTGCACTGGACCAGGTGAGGAGGATTACCAATCTATCAATCTTTGGATTGAATGAAATAATACCTCAAGCGAAAGACAGCGTCCTTAAACCATTACGTGCGATGGTAAGTTATCCTCGTCCGCTGGAACTTGCTCTGGGCGAGGCCGCGGCCAGAAATTTCGATGTTCTTCTGAACGACGCGCTATTACAAGCTCGCCGCCTTATCATCGAAAAAATTTTTACTATCTTAGAGAAGAGCAGACTCTGGCTCAGTCATCGGTATGGAGCTGTATATTCTTTACACTACAGACTTCCGTCGGAGAGTCCGCCCGCCAGATGTCACACATGCAATAGGAATGTCTACAGTTGGAGATATGAGGACAACTGCACAGACCTCCCACCTCGAACTATGGTGCTCTGCGTTCGATGCGGCATTATCGCTGATACTGCGGTTCCTGCCGAAATCGAGATTTGCTTGCCCGCCTTCAATGAACTTACCGGCACAAGCCTTGACCAGGAAATAATCGTCAGCAATCGATCGGATCGCCAGATCGACCTTTCTTTATTCGTGCAGTTTAATCAATGGAAAAAAATAGGGGCTACGGTCGACCCCGTGATTCAGGAGCTAAACCTGGAACCGGGTGAAACCGTTAAGACAGAGGCGCGATTTATCTTTCATGGGCCGTTGCCGAGTGACATTCACGAGATGCAATGTTATGCCCTGACGGATCAATTCGACCTTTATTGTGTTACCCAAAGAGGCTTATCCTCACAGGGAGGAGCCTATAGAATGCTGGAGGATCACATGTCTAAAATGCATCGGACGCACATCTCACAACATGCTCATCTGGCACCGCAACCTGGAGCGAGCACCCATGCGAACAAGGATCAGCGAGAGGTTTCAAAGGATACCGTTCTCTCAACGAATGGAGCGAAGAAGGTCCTCGTGATTATTGAGCCGCATGCTGCACTCTTTCGTTATCTGGAAGTTGCACAGCAAAATTACCAAACGCTCGTTTTGTCATCGAATCCTGATGCATGTCTCAGAGGAGAACTTAAATACAATCAGAGCATGAACCATGTTAACGCATCTCGCATCGATCACATTCTCAGGTGCGATACTGGACGTAGAGAGTCCATGATCGAGGCGCTACTGCCTTTCGAGAACGAGATATGCGGTGTGTTGGCGGGCGAAGATAGTTTTGTTCCCGTCACTGCCGAGTTGGGGGAAGCTTTAGGCTTTGACTACACTCATCCCAGCGACGCAATCTGTCTGCACCTTAAAACGGCGATGAAGCAGCGCTTCGCTGACAGGGGAGTGCGTAGTCCAAAGTTTGTAGTAGCCAAAACGTTCGACGAAGCTCTCGGTGCCTGGGAAGAATTCGATCGCAACTGCATGGTGAAGATGGTCGACTCTGCCTCCAGTTTGAACATTTACAGGGTGATGACCAGAACCGATCTGGAGCAAGCCTGGGATACCATTGTTAATAACCGCAAAAAAGTCGTTACACCGATCCCGCTCGCTCAGGAAGTTATCGTGGAAGAGTTCATTGGAGGAAGAGAACTCTCGGCCGAAGGCTATATCCAGGATGATCAAGTTGTCATTCTCAATTTCTGCGAGAAAGTTACTGAGAGCAACTTCGTCGTCGTAGGTCACTATCTCCCCGCTGATCTCTCTTCCAAGGAGGAAGAGCAGCTACGTAGTATCGCGGAGAAATGCGTCCGTGAGGTCGGACTTCGAAACAGCGTTTTCCATGTCGAGGTGCACATACTGAACGATATTCCATATGTGATCGAATGCGCTGGAAGGCCGCCAGGCCAGCACATGGTTGAACTGATGAGGCGTTGCTATGGATTTGACCTGATGCAGATAAGTATTGACATCGCTACGGGCAAGAAGGTTTCCTCACACTCGCGAGAGCCTCAGCGGCACTTCGCAATGTTGGCCCTTTATTCCAAGAAAGCAGGAACTCTGCGGAAGATTGAGGGGCTGGCAGAATTACATAGTAAGGGCGGTGCTACCCACTTGCATGTCGATGTCAAGGAGGGTGATCAGATTCAGGCTTTAAGCACCTTCTCCGATAAGTGTGGTTTCGTGATTTTGGAAGACGAGTCCGCCGCAGGCATTCGGCAAAAAGCAGCCTGGATGAAAGAAAACGTTCATCTGGTGGTAAGCGATTAATCTCTCTTACCTTAAAACGATTAAAAGAAAGTCTAATCTGCGTAAGCGGCGGCAGACTATCGCAGACTGCCCGATACCATAACTGAGCATCGGCCATTTCTCTAAATACGAACTTCACCGCTCAGTCACATAAACAACATTTTGTCTTTTGTCCTCGGAGCTTTTTGTCGCTAAACCCGTTATCAACTATCATGGGTTTATGAGCACTGAAGGTCCCTCGAATTTTATTAGAGACATCGTTATCGACGACATCAAGAGTGGTAAGTATGGTGGGCGGGTACAAACCCGGTTTCCTCCAGAACCAAATGGCTACTTGCATATCGGCCACGCCAAAGCCATATGCCTCGATTTCGGATTGGCGGCGGAGTTTGGCGGAAAGTGCAATCTACGTTTCGACGATACTAATCCGTCAAAAGAAGAAACAGAGTACGTTGAAGCCATCATGGAAGACGTGCAGTGGTTGGGCTTCCAGTGGGACGGCCTCTACTATGCCTCGGACTATTTTCAACAACTGTACGAATGGGCCATTCAGTTGATTACGGCAGGAAAAGCTTACGTATGCGATCTCAGCGCTGATGAAATTCGCGAGTATCGCGGCACGTTAACCGAGCCGGGAAGGGAAAGCCCGTACCGCAACCGTTCTGTTGAAGAGAATCTCGATCTGTTTGACCGCATGAAAAAAGGAGAGTTCCCGGATGGTTCACGAACCTTACGTGCAAAGATCGACATGAGCTCTCCAAACCTTAATCTGCGCGATCCGGTCATGTATCGAATTCTGCACATGGACCACCATCGTACCGGGAATCAGTGGTGTATTTATCCGATGTACGATTACGCGCACGGGCAGTCAGATTCTATCGAGCGCGTGACGCACTCCATGTGTACTCTGGAGTTCGAGAATAATCGTCCTTTATATAATTGGTTCATCGAACAGCTTGGCATATTTCCTTCGCGGCAATACGAGTTTGATCGCTTGGCCCTCACTCATACTCTGCTTAGCAAACGCAAGCTACTGAAGTTAGTTGAAGAAGGACATGTCGAAGGTTGGGATGATCCGCGTATGCCAACGCTCTCGGGCATGCGCCGGCGTGGTTACACTCCCACAGCGATCCGCAACTTCTGCGCGAGTGTCGGCGTCTCGAAGACAAATGGCATTACTCAGTTACAGCAACTCGAGTACTTTCTCCGCCAAAACTTGAATCAAATTGTTCCGCGCGTGATGTGCGTGCAGAAACCATTACCCGTGGTCATCGAAAACTATCCCGATGACCTCGTGGAAGAAATGGATGCGATTAACAACCCCGAAGACAGCTCCGCGGGAACCAGAAAGATTCCTTTTTCAAAGACGCTTTATATTGAAGAAGATGATTTTCGTGAAGATCCGCCGAAGCAGTTTTACCGTCTTGCCCCTGGTCGCGAGGTGCGCCTCCGGTACGCTTACTTAATCACCTGCACAGAAGTCATTAAAGATAGCAGCGGCAGGATTGTAGAACTCCGTTGCACTTACGATCCGGCTACACGCGGCGGTAACACGCCTGATGGTCGAAAAGTAAAATCCACTATTCACTGGGTCTCAGCGGCTCACGCTTTACCAGCAGAGGTTCGTCTCTACGACAATCTTTTTGTCAAAGAGGATCCGAACGAGGTTGAAGAAGGACACGACTTTACCGAGAATCTGAATCCTGATTCATTGCAGGTACTGCACGATTGCAAGGTAGAACCGAGTGTGCGAGATGCAGAGCCTGGGACTAAGTATCAGTTTGAACGCCTTGGTTATTATTCTGTTGACCGCGACTCGGGAAACAAAGTGGTGTTCAATCGGACCATCGGCCTCCGCGATACCTGGGCCAAGATCGAAAAACGCGCCACGACCGGCGCGTGAGCAAATATAGCCACAAAAAGGCACAAAACACACAAAATGTAAAACTAGTCGTTCGGGCGCCTGGACACAGAGAGGCCAGTTTTGTTCCACATCAATTTTTCTCCCAAGGATTGAAAACTGCTACGCCCATTGATGGAACCTGTCCCGTATCTCTGGTAACCAACGTTAGGTTGTGTTCCAATGCAGTAGCAGCCAAGAGACCATCAATGACCGGCAACACTATTCCACCGTTGCGAGCGGCAGCAGTTAACAAGCCCCAGCGATCGGCCACCTCCTGATCAATTGCCAGAATTCGCTCTTCAAAGCGCGTACGCAGATCTTTTTCAAGCCAAGCCTCTAAGCTTGTTCGACGTCGCGATTGAGGAAGAACAGCGATCCCGCGCCTAATCTCACCCAACGTCAAAACACTCAGGTACAGCAGCGACTCGTCAGTCCCTTCAATCCATGCTGTCACGTTCGCGTCCGGCCGAGGTTTGACCAGTTCGGAGATTACATTTGTATCGAGGAGAAAGCCGCTCACAGTTTGATCTCCCGACCTGAATCAGGGTCGCGACTAAGATCCAGCGCGATTCGTGCGAGCGGCGATTCGGCAAAGAATCTCACCAAACTTTTCGGCTGGCGACCTCGTTTGGTTAATTGGGCAAACTGCTCCGCAGGTAAAACAACAACCTGCTCTTTGCCTTGACGCGTTACCACCTGTGGGCCTTCGGTACGAGCGCGACGAAACAGCTCGCTAAATCGGGCTTTGGCAGTTTGCAACTGCCACGGTTGATTCTGCCGTTTCGTGGTTGGCCGAGTGTTTCTTTTTGATCGTGGCATAGTATATTCACCTTGCTGACCAGTCTGACTAGATTCACTATACGAACGCAAACGCAATGAGTCAACTCCAAATTCGAGTCAGGCACCCGTTTGTCCCGCGATCTCCGATTTTTGCTGAGCCGAGTTGATCTTTCACGCGCTTGCGCCACTGAAGTATGGCAATATGTCAATCATTGGTTGAACAACCAGGAACCTGAGTATGGACGCGTCGGATGAATTAAACGAGATCCTGGCAGAGGAGCGCTTTGTTCGACTTATCGAAGAAGATATTTACTCCATCCTTCCTGACACCTCAGTTCGGCATCATTATGACAAGAGAGCAGCCCTGTATGATTCAGTGGTTAGAACGCGATTGTATAACTCCATCATGTGGGGAAGCTCTCCCTGCGATTACGTTGATTTCGCTCGCCAGGCTCTCAACTCATCAGGCGACGGAAAGTTTTTAGATGCGGGTTGCGGTTCATTGCTGTTTACCTCACGCCTTTATGCTGATGCGAACTGCCGGATAATCGCGTTCGATCAGTCATTGGCGATGTTGAGACGTGCGCGCCAACGATTAATACAGCTTTCAGGCTGTGTCCCTAAACACATCCGGTTGCTACAAGCAGACTTAAATGATTTACCTTTTCGCCGAGACAGTTTTCGTACGATTCTTTGCCTCAACGTGCTCCATCAATTTGCCGATGCCGCAGCTCTAATTTCAAATCTTAAGCAGGTACTGATCAACGGTGGAAAGTTGTATGTGACTAGTTTGGTCTCAAGTAGCCGCGCCGTTGGTAATTGGTATCTCAATGCTTTGTATCGCATCGACGAGTTTGTGCGTCCAAGAAATGAGCGGGAATTGAGAGAACTATTTGATCGAGCGTTCAATCAAGAAATAACTTACGGCGAAAAAGGAAATATGGCATTTATCAGGATAGCTAAACCTCTTGAGTTATTTCCCATTATTTAAGACCACTTCAATGTCATTGATATCTTGACGCACGTTCTGCCTCATGTCGACCAACGTCAGTTCGAGATCTTCCAATCGACCAATTACATTCGTCAGCATAGAATCGGTTGGCATGGTTGAGGTCACAGGTTTAGTCACGCTGCTCGGACGCTCGGGCTCGCCGGAACGAATCTTCTCATAAAGCGCGACTGTACGTTTGTCAGGCTTGACGCCGAGGTCTTCGTGAAGTGCAGTAACACATCGCTCATACTGGCGCAACGCCGCCGTCCGATCGCCGGCCATATACTGTAGGTGCATTAACCGTTGATGAGTGCGTTCACTCGCGCGGTCATAGTTAAGAATCCGTGTCCCGAATAACTGGCCTGCCTCATACTCGTAATGTGCTTCGCAATAGCTCATTAACTTATAGAGCAGGGCCAGATAGATATTCTGAAGTCTTTCCCGCTCAAACAAACACCAGTCCTGATACGAGCCTTCGAGTAATTCACCTCGATAGAGTTGGACCGCAAGCTGAAGCTCATCTTTTTCATCCGTATTCAATGCCCATCCCGGTTTGTCTTTGAGCGCAGCGAAAGTTTCCTCAAGCACGGCGACATCCAGCCAGATTTCAGCTTTCGTGTTGAGTTGGACCCAGTGGTCTTCGACCACGAGAATTTGATCAACCGCCGCCGCATTATGAGACTTTAATGCTGTTTGTAGATTCCACAGAGCCTGACGCAAGTGTTTCCTGGATTTATCAGTGGGCATATCTTCCCAAAGCAATGCCGCCAGAGTTTCGCGAGGACGCGGCCGATTACGGTGGATCAAGAGATAGCTGAGGAGTTCTTGAACTTTAAAAGTGCCCAAGCCTTCGACAGGTTGCCCGCCATATGCCACGCTGAATCTACCAAATAGATGGATGCGGAACATTTGGTTAACTCTTTCTGGTGTGATGAACACACAGAATTTAAAGATAGGTTCACCTGCGGCACTTCCGATAGAGGCAAGCACCGCAGTGTTGGTTGCGAGGCCGTAGATGAATTTAATCCCGATTAAAGCGAGGGCGACTGACCTATGTAAGCAATGACTACGGTATTAATAGAAATATAAGCCTGACAAAAACAAGCCCCCTATCGCTGCTCGATAAATGAGCAACGGTTGTTTCGTTCCCTTAGCAGTACGCGTTTTGGTTTTTCGAGGCTGGGCAATCTTGCGAGACCGCACGTCCTCGCTGGGACTTAGACTATGAGGGAGATAATAGCAGCGCGGACAATAATCTCACTTGACCGAAAAGTCAATTGAATTTTTTTGCGTGTAAACCCCAAGTAGAAATGTCACCCAAATGCGCAAAGTAGAAATGTCACCTTTCTATTTGCGCAGAATGCATAGTTCCCCGCGACGCTCTCGTGCTTGGATTGAGTTCTCGCTGAAGTCGAAGCGGCGCCAGGGATGT
>DASUYO010000330.1:0-3476 GCA_036377375.1 Pyrinomonadaceae bacterium | reverse complement strand
ACGCTGACTGTGAATACGACGCCGTCCATGCAGGGCGCGCGCACAGTCACAGTAATTCCAGTCGCGAGCGAACAGGCACTCCGTACCCGGGCGTGGGTTGAATCAAACCGACGTTTAGTCGAGAAACTCTCCGATGGTCAGTTGGCTTACGTTTATCTTCCCAACACCGGACAGCCGGGTTACAGCAGTTTCAATCGGTATTACTTCTCGCAACAGGACAAGAAAGGCGTAGTTGTCGATGAACGGTTCAACGGCGGCGGCTCGGCAGCCGATTACATCATCGAGATCCTCGGGCGCGACTTCGATGGTTACTTCAATAACGTCGCCGGCGATCGTTATCCATTCACGAGTCCTTCGGCAGGCATCTGGGGTCCGAAGGTAATGATCATCAACGAAATGGCGGGCTCGGGTGGCGACTTGATGCCTTACATGTTCAAGCGCCGCAGGATTGGTCCATTGATTGGCAAACGGACGTGGGGTGGTCTCGTGCACACTGCCGACACGCCGCCATTTATCGATGGCGGCACGATGATCGCGCCGCGCGGCGGGTTCTTCACGCGTGAAGGTAAATGGGCGGTTGAGAATGAAGGCGTCGCGCCGGATATCGACGTGGAGAACTGGCCGAAAGAAGTCGTCGCCGGTCGCGATCCACAGCTCGAACGCGCGGTGCAGGAGGCGATGCGAATGTTGAAGGTGCGTCCGGTGGAGCGTCTCCCGAAAGAGCCCGCACCACCCACATGGGGCAAGCGGCCGTAATCCGTCTTCATCTGCGTTCATCTGCGGCTAAATATTGTTCAGAATGCTGAGCGCCGTCCCGGAAAAGATCTTCTCCTTCTCTTCCGGATTGATCTCGAGCGCTTCAATCGACGGAACCGCGCGCTCGATCGATCCGAGAAGGTGCGGGTAATCACTACCCATCACCATATGATCCGCGCCCACCATATCTCTCACCATCTTCAACGCGTGCGGACTGAACGATACCGTGTCGTAGTAAAGCCGCTTCAGGTAAACGCTCGGAAGCTTGTCGATCTTCGCCTTACACTCGGCGAAGTCGCGGAAACCGTTGTCCATCCGCTCCATCAAGTACGGAATCGCGCCACCAAGATGCCCGACGATCCAGTGAATGTCAGGAAGCTCTTCAAACATCCCGTCGTAACACATCTGCGCCACCGCGAGACTCGTATCAAACGGAAATCCAATGATCGGCCCAAGCACATACTCCCGAAACGCATCTGAATTCGCCGGCAACATCGGGTGCAGGAAGATGCAGAGCTTCATGCGATTCGCTTCTTCGAAGAACGGACGATATTGCGGCGCCGTCAGAGGTTTGCCGGCGATGTTGGTCAACAGGATGACGCCATTCAGTTTCAGAGTATCGATCGCGCGGTGAAGCTCTTTCAGTGCTTCATCCGGTGCGTCCATCGGAATCGATGCGAAACCTTTGAAGCGTTTGGGATGTCGAGCGATGAGATCTGCGTAAGCGTCGTTAATCATCTTCGCGACGGCTGGTTGATGCTCGGCACCGGTGAAGAAGACGTTGGGCGTCGATAGTGAGACGACTTCGACGTCGATGCCGGTGCGATCCATGTCTTCGATTCGCCGCGAAACGTCGGTCATTGCCGGCGTGACGCCAAAAAACCTCGCGCCGCGATATGTGATGATCGTCTGTCCGCTCGGACTCTTACCGAAGGAAAACTCTGAAGGTAGATCTCGGATCGTTTGGAAAAACGCCTCGGTATAAAAGTGAGTATGCAGATCGAATCTCATCGTGTTCATGCTCAGCTTTTAACGTTTCCGCCTCGGAATGACAATCTAATCGCAACATTGCGTCCCACAACGCAAGTGTTATATTGTCGCTCAGCTAGGCAATTTCTTTCTTTCCTTCCCGAGTTTCAGGGGCAGCACAGTGGCTACACTTATTAATGGTTCTCGGACCAATATCAATAAGGATAATTGGCTTGGCTTCGTCGGTGACGTGGTGAATTTCACTGGTGAAGTGTGCTTCAAATCGATGCTGCGCATCGACGGACACTTCTCAGGAAACGTAACCTCAGAGGACGGTACGCTGATCGTCAGCACTGGCGCTCAAGTCACGAAAGCGGTCATCAAAGTGGCGGTCGCCAAGATCAACGGCACCGTCGAAGGCGACATTCACGCCACGGAAAAACTCGTGCTCGGCCGCACCGCGAACGTAAAAGGACAGGTTGCCTCACCCGCGCTGGTAGTTGAAGAAGGCGCGCAACTCAACGGAAGCTGCCGCAGAATTATCAACTAGCCACAAAAAAAGCACAGAAGACACAAATCATTTGACTGAAAGTTTTTGTGCCTTTGTGCCTTTTTGTGGCTAATATACACCTCACCTAACTCATCGTGCCGAATATCAGCATCGTTATCACCACTTATAACCGTTCCGGACTGCTGCCTCGCGCCATCGAAAGTGCGCAAAACGCAGGCTCGGATCTGGAGGTGATCGTAGTTGACGACTGTTCGGATGACGACACGCCGGACGTTTGCGCGAAGATCCCGAACATTCGTTACGTCCGTTTGAGCGCCAACGGCGGTCTGGCAAATGCTCGCAACATAGGTATTGCTGAAAGCTCAACTGAGTTCATCGCCTTTCTCGATGACGATGACTTACGGTTGCCAGGCTCACTCGACAAACAGTTGCGCATGCTAGCCACTGATGGTCGCATCGCTCTGTGTTATGGGCAGGCGCTTATTGGAGATGCGCGACGCCAGCTTCCAACGGGCGAGATCTATCCCATCAATTGTCCGCAGGGTGATATCTTCTGGGAGCTGCTGGAAGATAATTTTATTCCTGTGCCTTCCGTGCTCGCACGCAAGTCGTGTTTGGTGAAGGAGGACGGTTTCAATAGCGCTCTTCATCTGATCGAAGACTGGGACATGTGGCTGCGTCTGAGCGAGCGATCGTTGGTGGCAGCCGTCGAGGAGCCGGTTTCGATTCACCGCAAAGCGAGTGCGGTATCGGGTCAGATGTGTTCAAATTCCGCGGAGCTGTGCAAACAGGCTTTTCGTGTTCAGCAGATGGCTTTGAATCGCGCTCGCGCGCGGGCGGCAAGCAAGGCCCAACGTAACTACGTGCGACGGAAGTTTCGCAACCGCGCGTTTGAGATACTGATGACTGAAGCAACGAACTCGATTCACGAAGGCAACACGCAGTCAGCAAGATCAAACATTAAAGATGCATTTCGTTTTCATCCGTTTCGGACGGTCGCGAGTGGCCGCCTGTTATGGTTATTGGGCTCGCTACGGTAATATGCCATTACTTATGCTTCGCCGTTTCCCGATCAACCTATGAAGATTGCTCTTTGCAAGAGTCACTTCTTCGGACCGGTCAGCGGGGCTGACGAGATTGTCGTCAGCTACGCCACTAGTTTGCACCAGGCCGGACACGATGTTGACGTCGTCCTGCTATACAAACCTAACGAGAACGATCGCTTTTGCCGGCGGCTGCG
>DASUYO010000329.1:0-3493 GCA_036377375.1 Pyrinomonadaceae bacterium | reverse complement strand
TGTGCTAGCGCCTGTCGAGAATCCACAAAGCTACGGTTTAGTCGAGACGGAAAAGGACGGACGCATTCGCCGCTTTCTCGAAAAGCCAAAGGCGAACGAGATCACGTGCAACACGATCAATGCGGGCACGTATGTGCTCGAACCGAAGGTCCTCGACTATCTGCCTGCGGGCCAGAATTATTCGTTTGAGTATGGACTGTTTCCGGATCTGTTGAAGCGCGGTGAAGCGTTCTATGCACATATTCCCACGCGTACATATTGGATCGACATCGGAACGCCGGAGCGATATCTACAAGTGCATAGCGACCTGCTGAACAATCGCGTGAGCCGGTTTCATATTAAAGAGCGGCGGGGGCAGTTTGATGCGGCGACAGTGGCGGAGATCGATGAGGTATCGATGATCGGTGATGACTGTCAGATCAAACCTGGCGCGCAGATCATTAACTCAGTGTTGGGCCAGGGATGTTTTATTGAAGAGCGAGCGCGTGTGGAGAATTCCGTGATCTGGCCGCACACGCGCGTCGGCACGCAAGCGCAGTTGACTGGAGCCGTCGTGGGTCGCGGTTGTCATATTGGACGTTCGGCCGTGATTCGACCCGGGACAGTGCTCGGCGACAAGACTTCGCTGACGGATTATACGTTCGCGTGAAATGGAGTAATGCGAGATGAAGATGGATGGGGAAAAGTTTAGAGTTCAAGCTTTAGCTTGCTGCTCCTCGAAGTTGCAGCCTAAAGGCTGAACTCTGAACTTTTCCCCATCCATCTTTGACCCGAAATTATCTGGAGGGTTAATTATGAACTGGGACAGTTTTCGCGCCTATGACATTCGCGGCGTTTATCCTGATGATATCGACGAAGAGGCGTATTACAGAATCGCCAAAGGCTACGTCTACGTCTTCAAACCAACCAGGATGGTTGTCGGCATGGATGCCCGCCTTTCGTCACCAGCGTGTAAAGCAAGCTTGGTCCGAGGCTTCCTCGATTCCGGCGTTGACGTGGTAGACATCGGCGGGATCACAACTGACATGCTCTATTACGCTGTCGGAGCATCGTCCGAATACTCCGGTGGCGTAGTCGTCTCAGCTTCACACAACCCGAAGCAATATAACGGCGCGAAGATGGTCCGAGAAAAAGCCACGGCCATCTCATCCGATACTGGATTGTTTGAAATACGCGACGTACTCAAAGCCAATAAAGATGCCGAAGTTAAATCGGACAAGAAAGGTACGTGCACTGAGCGCGACATAGTCGACGACTATCTCAAGCACGTTTTGAAGTCGATTGACACAAGCGTTGTCAAGAAGTTCACCATTGTTGGGAACGCGAACTTTGGCTACGTATGTCGACCCGCCGCCAAGCTGGTAGAACAACTCGGACTGAATATGATTACTTTGAACTTCGAACCTGATGGCTCATTTCCAAAAGGTCCGCCCGATCCGATGTTGCCGGGCAACAGAACTGAAACCGAAGAGCTGGTGCGGAAGAATCATGCCACCTTTGGAGTAGCATGGGATGCTGATGCCGATCGCGCGATGTTCTTCGATGAAAAAGGAGAGTTCATCTCAGGCGCTTACATCACCGCGCTGCTCGCCGATATCCTGCTGACGAAATACGGCAGCGACAACACTATCATCTTCGATCCACGTGTGATATGGCCCACGCTCGATGTAGTGCGACGAAAAGGGGGACGGCCGATCATCTCGAAGGGCGGTCATGCGTTCATGAAGGATCGCATGCGACGCGAGAATGGTCTATTCGCGGGGGAAATGAGCGGCCACTATTACTTTCGTGAGAACTTCTATGCGGACAATGGGGTGATTCCCTTTCTGTTGATACTCGAACATCTTTCAATTCAAAATAAACCTTTCTCGGAGATCATAGCGCCGATCACGGCGGGCCACTACATGTCTGGAGAGCTCAATTTCCACGTCAAAGATATCAAGGCGGTGATTGAGAAAACGAAAGAAAAGTTTCACGGTGAGGGGCAGGAAGACTTCACCGATGGCTACTCGCTTGAGACCGCTGAGTGGCGATTCAACATCCGCGGCTCAAACACCGAGCCACTCCTGCGCTTGAATATCGAGGCGCGCAAACCAGAACTGGTGGATCAAATCCAACAGGAGATCGAAAAAATAATCGAAGCGTAGCCACGGATTTCACGTTTTTTTACGGACTCGATGCCTGAGCTGCCCGAAGTAGAACACGTAGTCCGCGCTTTGTCTCCACTCGTCGTGGGACGCCGCATCCTCGCCGCGGAACTCAACCTCAAACGAATCGCTCCCGGCATCTCGCGTCCCGCATTCGATCGCCAACTTCGCAACTCACTCATCACCGACGTCGGCCGGCGCGGCAAGTACATTCTCTTCAAACTCGAATCAGGACACGTACTCACGACACACCTGCGCATGACCGGCAAGTTTGTCTCGCTCACCAACGATCAGTCATTGCCGCCATACGCACACGTCATCTTTTATTTCGACGACGATCGGCGTCTCGTCTTTTGCGACATGCGCCAGTTTGGACGCATGCGAATCCTCAAACATCCCGGACGTCAACCAAAGGAGTTGCAAACACTCGCGCCCGAGCCGTTGTCTGACGACTTTACGGAAGACTACTTCATCGAAACTCTCTCGCGCTCGCGCCGTCCTTTAAAACATCTCCTCCTGGACCAGACTCGCGTTCTCGGTCTGGGAAACATCTATGCCGTTGAGGCGCTCTTTCTGGCAGGTGTTAGACCAACGAAGGCAGCAAATAAGTTGTCGAAGCCTCGTGCGCGCAAGTTGTACCAGGCCATCCGCGACGTGTTGCAGGAAGCGATCGATGCCGGTTCGACGCTGCGAATCGATCTTGCGGACGGAAATGGAAGCTACTTCGAAGCACCCGAACGCTTCTGGCGTGTGTATGAACGGGAAGGCGAGCCGTGCGTCAGATGTGGAACACGGATTAGACGGGTCGTCCAGAGCGGACGATCAACATATTTCTGCCCTCGCTGCCAAAGATAGTCATCCATCCGTAATCCGTGAAAATCCGTGCAACTAACAATTTCTGTTACTTGCGTTCTACCAGTTTGCGGCACAATTAGGCAGCCACGTCCTCGTCTTTTCCGGAATAAGGAAATTCGTCAGCCAAGACCGCCCGCATCTTCACGTGCCCGTAAAGCACTTCCAGGTAACAAATGAACCGGTGCAACAGCGGTTTGGGATCGAGATTATTCTCCACTGCGGTAATCACTTCGAGCGCGAGGCTCTCGTAACCGCGCCAATCCTTGTACATCAAATACTGCATGCTGCCATCGCGAAATTCGAGGATTCGCGCGGTGACGGAGCGCAGCACGTCGGGATCGGCGTTGGCTTGGGCCAAGCGCACAAACCGCATCAGTGACGACAAATCTTTACAGAGAGTGAGCGACTGCTGGAGTCTCAATTCGACGTCGTTAAAGAGCTTGGAGGCATCGAGGCTGGGATTGAAGATTTGCAAGAGAGTGATGGTGGAC
>DASUYO010000328.1:0-5952 GCA_036377375.1 Pyrinomonadaceae bacterium | reverse complement strand
ATTCGCAACGAGAAAATTGCGCACTTCATTGCGTCCGTAGTTGAAGATGTACGTGCCCCAATCGGGATGCTCGCCTTTGCGCGGATCGAGATGTTCGTATAAAGCCGAGCCGTCAAAGCGGCCGAGCGCCCACGCATCCTTCGGAAAGTGCGCCGGCACCCAATCCATGATCACACCGATACCACGCTGGTGCAGGTAGTCGATCAAGTAGCGAAGATCGTCCGGCTCACCGTAACGCGCCGATGGCGCGTAGTAGTAAGTGACCTGATAACCCCACGATGGTCCATACGGATGTTCTTTTAGCGGCAGAAACTCGACATGTGTGAAGCCCAATTCAGCGACGTAGTTCGCGAGCGGTTCGGCCATCTCACGATAAGTCAAAGGGCGATCGTCCTCTTCTACTTTTCGGCGCCACGAGCCGAAGTGCACTTCATAAATCGAGAGCGGCTTGCGAAAGTGCTCCCTGTTAGTGCGGCTCTTGATCCACTTTGCATCGTGAAATTTGTATTTCGAGGAGTAGACGATCGATGAAGTGTTGGGAGGGGCTTCGGTGTACTGAGCGTAAGGATCGGCTTTGAACAACCGCGGGCCCTTCCGCGGACGGATTTCAAATTTGTAGAGATGACCGGCAGCAAGCTTGGGAATGAACAGCTCCCACACACCTGAGCTGCCCACCATGCGCATCTGGTGATCTTTGCCGTTCCAACCGTTGAAATCACCAACTACAGTCACGCCCAACGCGTGAGGCGCCCAGACAGCGAAGCCAACACCTTTGGTGCGGCCCGCTTTCGTAACGTGCGCACCGAGTTTTTTATAGATCTCTTCATGGCGACCTTCGCCGAAAAGATGGAGATCGATGTCGCCCAACATGTTCATAGCCGCAGATGAACGCGGATTAAAAACGCGGATTTAGATTCGTGTAAATAGATCGGCTCCAGTTCCTTTTTCGGGCCGATTGCTTTTGGCTTCGGCCAGGAGTTCCAGAAATCTGTTTCGTGGAGGATCGAGTCCTAATTGATTCATCAAATCTATAACGCGAGCAGCGTAGCGCATCACTTGAATCGTTTCGATTCCCGCGAGATCGGAGAAGAACCAGCCGCAACTGGTGAACATCAGCAGCGCGCTTCGTTGCATCTCGAGCAGCTTCAACACACGAGATTCTTCCAGCGTACTCAGTGGACGAGCAGCATGCCGCATCAAAAACTCCTCGCGTCTATCCGGATCCAGAATCACTGCAATGTATTCGTTACGCGCCGCCCACGGATCGCGCAACAACTCACCTCCAACACTTTCAAACTTCACCGCCGCATCATCACGCAAGAAATTCAGCGCAGCGCGCAACGGCTGTCGCCACGCCTGATTCCAATCAGGCTGGCCTCCGGTATGGCAGCCGCAATCTCTGGACCAGCGGCCGACTCCATGCGCACAACTCCACGAGCTGCCTTCACCTTCAGGACCATTATCAAGCTCCGCTTCCAGCTCAGGTGGGTGACGATCGAGATACTCGCCGTAATTCGTGATCCAGAAACCAGCTTGCTTTGCCTCGAACTCGAGCGCATGAGCAAGACATAGATCTCCAAATTTGAAGTGATGGCCATAAGTCTCACCATCAGTTGCAACGTTCACCAGATCTCCGTTTCGTGCGGCGCTGATGAACTTGTCCACCAAACCCCTGCTCGACGACAAGGCACGCTCGAACGCAATCGCGCGCGCGAGTGGTCCATTGTAGAAGAAGACAGCGAGCGAGCGCCTCGATCCGTCCGGGTGACGAAAGCGATAAGGCTTCGAACTGTCAACGCTTCCCTTCGCCTGGTTCGGTGCAAGGATCACGTATCGCATGCCCTGCTCAATGAGTAGTGCGAGAACCTGATCGTTGGCAGCAGTTTCAGGCAGCCAGAGCGCCTCCGGCTCACGGTTAAAACGAAAACGGAAATCCGCCAATCCCCAAACCACCTCGGTCAGCCGATCGCGTTCATTGCAAAGCGGCAGGATAGCGTGGCTATACGCCTGCGCGATCGCATTGCCATGGCAGCCTCGTTTTGCAGCGCTCACTTTGTCAGCATCTAAAATTTTTTGATATGTGTCTCTGTGATGGCTTGCGAGCCACGCGAGTAGCGTTGGACCAAAGTTGAAACTGATGTGGGAATAGTTGTTGACGTTGGGCGCGTAGCACTCCGCGTGAATGCGCTCGTTCCAATCGTGATAAGGCGCGGCGCCTGGCTCAGGATCGATAACGCCTGTCCATGGATTCTCGCGTGGTGGTTGATAGAAATGGCCGTGGATGATTAGAGCCGGTGACATGTGAACGGAATTGTAAAGAAAAACTCGTCAATCTTGTAAAGCCAGGCGCGTCGCGCCCAGCAGTCCCGCATTGTCACCACACTCTGCGCGCGCAATCTTCACCTGCTGCGCGGTTGCCCGAAACACCCGTTCGCCAATTTCTCGATACATCTCAGTCGCAAACAGATCCCATCCATTCACCGCGCCGCCCGCGATCACGATAATCTCCGGATCAATCAAATTGATCAGATTTGCCAAACCAATTCCCAGGTACATTCCGAAACGTTTGAAAACTGCGAGCGCAAGCTCGTCACCATTTGTTCCCGCTTCGTACACCTTCTCCGCCGTTAATTCATCACTCTTTAACTTCGATTGCGGAAACAACGACAAGTTCTCACGAGTCATGCGCACGATCGCCGTCGCCGACGCAAACAATTCCAGACAACCCGTGTTGCCGCACTTGCACTTCAACCCACTGAACGGATCGACAGTCGTATGTCCAATCTCGCCTGCCGCTCCATGCGAGCCGCGCCATAGCTTGCCATCAAGAATCACGCCTCCGCCAACTCCGGTCCCGAGCGTCACGCTGACAACATCACGACAGCAACGCGCAGCGCCCAGCCACATCTCTCCAACCGCTGCTGCATTGGCGTCGTTTTCGAGAAACACGGGCCAGCTGAGCCGTTGTTCCAGTTCAGCTTTTAAGGCGACGTTGATTAATGAAGGAAGGTTTGGCGCCTGAAGTACGACAGCTTTATCGCTGTCCACCGCACCCGGCACCATTATCGAAGCAGCAACTACGCGTTCTTTATAGTCATTCCAATCAGCGGCGGCGCGGACAAGAGCATTGATGACGCACTCAGGCGAATCTCCTTTCGGAGTCTCCTGTTTAAGTTGCTTGAGTATTCTTCCAGTGTCGTCAACGAGAGCTACTCGTAGATGCGTGCCTCCCAGATCGACGGCGAAGACTAAGCTTTCACTAGACAGGTTCTTCGGCATGTTCAAGTTGGAGCGTCTCCGCGGCCGTCTCTCCTCGCGAGAGGTTACGCGTGATAAGCACTCCTGCCACGATCGCAATTAGCAAGTATAGCAATGCAGCGGCCCACTCTTTGAAGATCAACTTGCCAATGCCAAACAAGGTACCGTAAATGAGCGCGCAGCCGAGTATCCAATTCGCAAGCTGCAATGAAACCCGTCCCTCCGCGTGCGACTCTGCAAGCCCTGCCTCTGCGGCGATGTTGGTCCACCCCGGTCCTTCGGGTCTGACGAGACGGTAGAAGGTGAGTAGTTTCTCTTTAGGCTCGGCACGCGTCAGCATCGTAGTTGCTATCCACACAACAGTCGTGACTCCAACTGTAACCAACATCAAATAAGCGAAATCCCTGGGCCGTTCGCTGTCCCACTTCAAACCCCGTTGCAAAAAGATCGAAACGGCAGCCGCACAAATCATCGCCGAGACTTCGGACCACGCATTTATTCGCCACCAATACCACCGCAACAATAGTACCGTTCCGGTTCCGGCTCCGGTGACGAGCAGCAGCTTCCACGCGTCGGCGATTGAATTCATATAGAAGGTTACGGTCAGCGACGCGATCATCAGCAACACCGTCACGACTTGCGAAGCAATTACATAGTGTCTCTCGCTCGCCGAACGCTTTATAAAGCGACGATAGAAGTCGTTGATAACGTATGAGGCGCCCCAGTTGAGCTGCGTGCCGATGGTCGACATGTACGCTGCGGCAAATGCAGCCAGCATGAAGCCGCGCAGGTACGTCGGAAACACATTCGGATCCATCAAGGTCTTGATGTAACCCGTCTCTTTGTCGACCAAAGTAGGATAAAGAATCAGAGAAGCGAGTGCTGTCAGGATCCATGGCCACGGTCGTAGAGCGTAGTGAGCGATGTTGAACCAGAGCGTCGCGAATAGTCCGTGCTTTTCATTTTTCGCAGAGAAGATTCGCTGCGCAACGTAACCACCGCCGCCTGGTTCAGCACCGGGATACCAGGTGGACCACCAAATCACGCCAAGATAAACAAACAGCGTTATCGCCGGCATCCAGACCGAATCAAATTCAGGGAAGAACGCGAGACGCGAGCCGGTGCCGGCGGCTGCATCCATGGCACCGATCTGGCTCTTCAGACCATCGATTCCTCCAACCGCGTTGACTGCAAGGATCGCGAGCACGATCACCATTCCCATCTTCAGTGCAAACTGAAAAAGATCTGTTACAAGCACTCCCCAAAGGCCTGAGATCGTAGTGTAGAAGGCTGTGAAGATTAGCATTCCGATCACGATCTTCATCGCGCCGCTCTTACTCACTCCGAGCGTGATTTGGAGAATCTTGATCATGGCAAGGTTAACCCAGCCGAGAATGATGCAGTTGATCGGCAGGCCGAGGTACAAAGCACGAAAACCGCGCAGGAATGCAGCAGGCTTACCGGAGTAACGAAGCTCGGCAAACTCGATGTCAGTCATCACGCCCGCGCGTCGCCACAGTCTCGCATAAAGAAAGACCGTGAGCATTCCGCTCATGACAAAGTTCCACCACAGCCAGTTGCCGGCGATTCCGTTCTTCGCAACGAGGCCGGTCACAGCTAATGGCGTATCAGCCGCAAAGGTCGTGGCAACCATTGACGTACCAGCAAGCCACCACGGCACGTTTCGGCCGGACAGAAAGAATTCGCTGGTGCTGCCGCTGGCGCGGCGGGCGTAGTAGATGCCAATGCCGAGATTGAAAAGAAAATATGCGGCGATGACCGTCCAATCGAGCAGTGAAAGGTTCATGGCGTCCTACTTTGTTGGTTGTAAAGGCGGTTACTTGGCCGCTTATTAAGCCACAAATCGACACCAAAGACTAGCCACAAATGGCCCAAAAAGCACAGAATCTCATTTGATAAATCGTTTTGTGACGTTTGTGCTCTTTTGTGGCTGGTCCTTTTGTGCTTTTTGGGGGCTCTGGTTAGGATGGGCCACGAATGACCCCGGATTCAATAGTGGCAGCACTGGCGCTGATCGGCATTGTCATCGTCGTATCGGCACTCCTTTCAGGCCTTGTCGACAAGAGCGGTCTGCCGCACGTTGCTGTCTTTATCCTCATCGGAGCGGCGTTGGGACCAGCCGGATTCGGAGTCTTCGATATCACGCTCGCGTCTCCGGTGGTCAGAGTCGTCGCCACACTGAGTCTCACTCTCGTCTTGTTCACCGATGCAGTCACTCTCAACACCAACGAAGTAAAACGTCACGCCGGTCTGACGTTTCGCATACTCGGTCCGGGAACGATTCTCTGTGCTGCTCTGACGGCCGTGGGCGCGTGGTGGCTACTCGGCGTTCCGCCTGCACCGGCAGCTATTCTCGGCGCCGCACTCGCTTCAACAGATCCGGTACTGCTGCGCGGCTTACTACGACGCACCGACATCTCTTCCGATGCACGCCAGGCATTGCGACTCGAGAGTGGACTAAACGATGTCGTGCTGCTGCCAATCGTTGTAGTCGCGATCACTTTGATCATGCGTCAGGATCCTGAGACTAGTGCCAGTTTCGCGAAAATGGGTTTTGGACTTTTTGTTCTTGGCCCAGGAGCCGGCATCGCGATTGGATTGGTAGCCGTCTCGGCTCTCGACTTAATCCGCAAGCGCGTAGGGGTTCGACGTGATTACGAATCACTCTACTCA
>DASUYO010000327.1:0-4957 GCA_036377375.1 Pyrinomonadaceae bacterium | reverse complement strand
GTGCCAAACAGTGTTGGCACCTTACCAAACCCGTAAATCACCAACCCAAGGACCGCGCCCGGCATGCTGAAAAACAACTGGAGGAGCACCGCTCTCATGGCAGGTATCTCTGTTGTGAGTGCCATTCTGCTTTTGTCGGCGGTCATCACCACTATTGACCTCGCATTCACCAGCGTCGGTGTTGGATCATGGCTTCTGCTGCTACTCATCACGCTAGCCTCGAGCCCGCTCACCGTTCGTGTAACCAGCAACGACGGCATCCTCAGAAGCAGAGAGTCCATCGCCGATTCGTTTGTGTTGCTCGCTGTGATGCTTTACGCAGTTCCTCCATCGAACACCGCTGGACCAGCAGTCCTTCTGGCTGCACTTGTCGCATTCGTCTCAACTTATCGCATCGCTACGAATCGTGAAGTCCTGCTCAAGACCGGCATGGCCGTAGTCTCAACTTTTGTTGCTGCATCTCTCTATGGAGCTCTAATCGAGCTGCTTGCCGAACCGACTGATCTACCGTCACCTGGTTCACTTCCATTGACCATCTTTTTCATTCCGCTACTGGTCCTCGCAGCACTGCAATACGCTCTGAGCACGATCGCCACCGCTTGGTTCATCAGCTTCGAAGCCGGTAAGTTCACATTGGTTCCGACTCCCGAAACAGTCGTCTGGACACTCACTACAAAACTCGCGGGCGCTGCTTCGGCCGTCTGTTTCTATTCGGCAGTGTCAAACAAGAGCGTCGCCTACGCAGTTTTGGGTTTACTCATCTCTGCCCTGGTTTATCTCCTGTATCGCTTCAATGAACGGCGTCTCGAAGAGATTCGTCATGCAGAAGCTGAGCGGCGCCGGCATGTCGAAGAGATGGCGAGCATCCATATGAACACCATCGAGTCGCTGGCGATTGCCATCGATGCGAAGGACCAGACGACGCACGGTCATGTACGACGCACGCAGATATACGCGACGCAGATGGGAGTGCTCTTAAGCGTTTCCGAAAAAGAGTTGCAGGCACTGCATGCAGGCGCTTTGCTGCACGACATCGGCAAACTCGCCGTGCCCGAATACATTCTCAACAAACCAGGCAAGCTCACTGAAGCAGAATTTGCGAAGATGAAGATCCACCCGACAGTCGGCGGCGACATTCTGAAGCGCGTCAACTTCCCTTACCCCGTCGAAGACATCGTTCGTTATCACCACGAGAAATGGGACGGCAGTGGCTATCCGAAAGGCCTCAAGGGTGAAGCGATTCCGCTGATCGCGCGCATCATTTCGGTGGTTGATTTCTACGATGCGACGCGTTGTGATCGTCCTTATCGCAAAGGCATGAAGCGCGAGGAGTCGCTCGCATTATTGCGCAGCATGGTGGGAAGCGCGTTCGATCCGAAGGTGGTCGAGACTTTTATTCAGCACGTGGAAGAGTTCGATTGTTCGATCGACTCTCAGGATATTCAAGAGCAGGTTGCTTCCACGCCCGATGTGGACAATCAAACTGCGACGAAGCCCGATGCGGGCCTTGCGCCCGACATTCTCGGCGTTGCCGAAGAGTTTTCGCCGTTCCGATCGATCACCGAGGCGCAGCGAGAGGTTTTTGCGCTGCACGAGATCGCGCAGACGATCGGCTCTTCGCTGAACCTGAGTGATACGGTGACATTGGTCGCAAACAAATTACGCGCGATCGTGCCGTTCGATACGTGCGTCATCTATTTAGTTGATGATCCATCCGGCAAGGCTATCGCAGCACACGTCGTCGGTGAAGATGTGGAAGTCTTCAAACGCAGACGGATCAATATCGGCGACGGTATTACGGGTTGGGTGATAGCTAACTCGCGTTCGATGTGTAATGCGTCGCCTGATCTGGACCTCGTAGGCATTCCAGAAGAAGTAGTGAAACGTTTTCGCGGGGTGCTGGTGTCGCCGCTGCTTCGCGAGGACGGCGCGTTCGGGGCGATTGCATTGTACTCGCAAAGTCGCACCTCTTATACAAGCGAGCACGTGCGCTTGCTCGAATCAGTTTGCCAACACGCCTCCAGCGCTCTCAACAACGCTTTGACATACGAGAAGACACGCGAGAGTGCGCTGGTCGATCCTTTGACCGAGCTGCCGAACGCGCGCGGCTTCTACATGATGCTCGAGCAGCGAATCGCCGAGTGCCAGCGCATGAATCGAGAGCCGCTGGCAGTCGTCTGCATGGATATCGACGACTTCAAAGTGGTCAACGATAAGTATGGACACTCTATCGGCGATCGCTTGCTGGCGAGCGTTGCGGGAGTAGTTCGTCGCGAGCTGAGGCAGATGGATATTCTGACCCGCTATGCTGGAGATGAGTTCGTCGCGATCATGCCGATGGCGTCGAGCAAGATGGCTGCTTCGATCAGTGAGAGAATGCGAAGTGCGGTTGAGGAGCAGTTGTTCTCCGTACGCGCCGGCACGATGGTCGGTCTGGGAGTGAGTCTTGGCGTAGCCTGCTTCCCCGACGACGGTGAGACGAGCGAAGAGCTCCTGAGCGCGGCCGCACGCCGAATGCAGCACGACAAGAACAGCCGCAAGACTATCCTGACGGTGGCCGGCGCGGGCGTCAGCTCGATCGACATGATGACCTAAGCCAAGCTGCGAAAGAGTAGCCACAAAAAGGCACAAAAGCGCAAAAATGATTAAGAAAACATTTTGTGCCTTTTGTGCTTTTTTGTGGCTGGCTTTTTTACTTTTTGTGCCTTTTTGTGGCTTCGCTTATAATCCCTCGATTCATGAGCAAACAAATAGTCGATGCACCACCGGACCTCGATCCTAAACAGCTCAAACAGGAGAAAGACGAGGCAAAGGAACGACAAAAAGACCGCCTGCGCGGCCTGAGCGGCGAGCAACTGGTCGAGCTCTACCGCCAGATGCTTCTCATCCGGCGCTTCGAAGAGAAGTCGGCGGAAGCTTATGTCGCGGGCAAAATCGGCGGCTTCTGCCACCTCTACATCGGGCAGGAAGCAGTCGCAGTCGGTGCAATCTCCGCAATTCGAAAAGACGACATCGTATTCACGAGTTATCGCGAACACGGTTTGGCGCTGGCGAAAGGAATGACAGCCCGTTCTTTGATGGCCGAGCTGTTTGGCAAAGCCACCGGCTGCTCGAAAGGCAAGGGCGGCTCGATGCACATGTTTGACAAGGACCTCGGCTTTTACGGCGGTCATGCGATCGTCGGCGGCCAGATTCCCCTCGCAACCGGAACCGCTTTCGCGACGAAATACCAGGGCACAGATCAAGTCACACTCTGTTTCTTCGGCGAAGCAGCAGTGAATCAGGGCGCGTTCCATGAATCGCTCAACATGGCCCAGCTCTGGAAACTTCCGTGCATCTACATCTGCGAAAATAATCAGTACGGCATGGGCACCTCGCTGGCGCGAGCCATGTCCCTGAGTGACATCTCAAAGAAGGCATGCGCTTACGAAGTGGCTTCAGAGTTTGTCGACGGCATGGACGTGCTCGCCGTTCGCGAGGCTACTTCGCGTGCGGTTGAGCGCGCCCGCAAGGACTATCTGCCCACATTACTTGAAGTCCGAACTTATCGTTTCATGGGCCATTCGATGTCCGACCCCGGCAACTATCGCACGCGAGCCGAAATCGAGAAGTATCAGGAGCGCGATCCAATCAAACTTTTCTCAGCTACCCTGCTCGAAGAGAAGGTTATCGACAACAAAGCGCTCGAAGAGATCGACCGTAAAGCGCGTGAAGAAGTTGAAGACGCATTGCGTTTTGCTGACGAGAGTCCGTTGCCGGATCCGGAAGAGCTCTATACAGACGTCTACGCGAATCCGATCGAACCAGGCCCCAAATAGAATCCCGAATCATGTCGACAATTACGATCCGCGAAGCATTGAACCAGGCCCTCCGTGAAGAGTTGGCCCGTGACGAAACAGTTTTTCTAATGGGTGAGGAAGTCGCCGAATACGACGGCGCCTACAAAGTCAGCAAAGGACTGCTCGATCAGTTTGGCAGCAAGAGAGTTATTGACACGCCGATCACAGAGCTCGGCTTTGCAGGGTTGGGAGTAGGTGCAGCGATGGCGGGATTGCGTCCCGTAATCGAGTTCATGACTTTCAACTTCTCGATCCTCGCCACTGACCAAATCATCAACTCAGCGGCCAAGATGCTTTACATGTCAGGCGGTCAGTTCAAGATCCCGATCGTCTTTCGTGGTCCAGGTGGCTCGGCGTTCCAGGTTTCGTCACAGCATTCGCAGGCGCTGGAGTCATGGTATGCATACTTCCCGGGGATGAAGGTGGTCATGCCTTCAACGGCCGCGGATGCCAAAGGGCTTCTGAAGTCTTCCATCCGTGATGATGATCCGGTCATCTTCATCGAACAGGAAAGAATGTACGGAAACAAAGGTGAGGTTCCGGACGATCCTGACTTCACGATTCCGCTCGGTGTTGCCGACGTCAAACGAGAAGGAACTGACGTGACGATCGTGGCGCGATCGCTGATGGTGCCAGTTGCGCTCAAAGCGGCGGAGACACTCGAGCAGCAGGGCGTTTCGTGCGAAGTAATCGATCCACGAACTATACGGCCACTCGACATCAACACGATTGTCGAGTCAGTGAAGAAAACAAACCGCGTCGTGATTGCAGAGGAGTCGCATCCGATCTGCGGTGTGGGCGCGGAGATCAGTGCGGAAATTATGGAGCGTGCGTTTGATTATCTCGATGCTCCGGTGAAGCGTGTCTCGGGTGCGGACGTGCCGATGCCGTACGCGAAAAATCTCGAGAATCTTGCGATCCCTGATGTGAACAGGATCGTGGCTGCGGTACGCGAAGTCGCGTACTTGGATTAACCCTTTTCCACAGATTACATAGATTATGGCGACCAAGGTAATCATGCCGAAGCTCTCCCCAACGATGGAGGAGGGACAGATCTCGCGTTGGTTGAAAAAAGAGGGAGACAAAGTCTCCATGGGCGAGCCGCTCGCCGAAATCGA
>DASUYO010000326.1:0-7289 GCA_036377375.1 Pyrinomonadaceae bacterium | reverse complement strand
GGAGCTTGTTGGGCGACCTTCGCATCAGCGTGTCGAGAAGATTTATCTACCGCAGAAGATGAAGCAGACGCAGATGCTTGGGAATGGCGACGCGAAGGCGGGCGCTGCGGAGTTGGCCCAGAAGCTTCATGTGGAGGCGAGGGTATTTTGAGTAACGGATTACTGGTTTTTATCGAGCATAAAGGTGGGGTGGCGAGTAGGAGCTCGATTGAAGCGATTGCGGCGGCGCAGTTGCTTGGATCGGAGTTGCAGCAGAGTGTGAGTGCGGTAGTGCTCGGTGCGGATGTTGCCAGTCTCGCGCAGGAGATTGCGGCTTACGATCTCGCGAAGGTTATTGCAGCAACGGATCCGAAGTTGGCAGAGTATACGCCGGATGCTTATGCCGATGGGATGGAGCAGATCGTCAAGCAGGTCGATCCGAGTTTTGTTTTTCTAACGCACACGTACCAGGTGCGCGACTTCGCGCCGAAGCTGGCAGCACGCTTTGGCAAATCACTGATCAGCGACTGCATTCGCGCGAAAGCTGAAGGCGGGAAGCTCGGATTCACTCGGCGGATCTTTCTCGGCAAACTCGATGCTGATGTCGTTTCGGATGGCGAGCCACCGGTGTTTGCGACGTTTCAGATTGGAGCTTATCGCGCAGATCAAGCGGCGAAAGGCGGTGGTGCGGAAGTGGAGAACGTCGCGGTTGAGATCGGCGACGTGCGCATGAACCCGGAAGCGCCGTTTCAGGAAGCGAAACAGGCAGTGGACCTCACGAAAGCTGACGTGATTGTCGCTGTCGGACGTGGCATCAAGAGCAAAGACAATCTCGTGCTCGCGGAGAAGCTCGCGGAAGTGTTGGGCGGCGACCTCGCTGCGTCGCGTCCGATCTGCGACGCCGAGTGGTTACCAATTGACCGCCAGATTGGATCGTCGGGGCAGACCGTAGCACCGAAGCTTTACGTGGCGCTGGGGATCTCGGGCGCGATTCAACATCTCGTGGGGATGAAGAACTCGGGTACGATCGTCGCGATCAATAAAGATCCCGAGGCGCCGATCTTCGATATTGCGGATTACGGAATTGTCGGCGATCTGTTTGAGGCAGTTCCCGTACTCACCGAGGAGATCAAGAAGATTAAGGGTAATTGAGCCGCAGATGAACGCAGATAAACGCAGATCTGCGTTCATCTGCGGCTCAATTCTTCTTTAATTCGGCTACGATCTCGTCCGGCTTCCACTCGTTCCCCGTATAGATCTTCCCAACCTTTCCGTCGGGGTTGATGATCACTGTCCGGAGCGCGTGGATGATCTGATCCTTTTCCGGGAAGTAAGTCAGCCCAAAGAACTGCGCAATATCCTTCACCTGCTCGTTTGTGCCTCCCGCAAATTCCCAGTGCGCGAACGTTTCGTTCTGATAACGCTCCGTGTGTGCGGCGCCGTAACTCCGCAGTACTGCTGGCGTGTCGTACGCCGGATCGATGCTGATGCTGAGCAGGTGAGTCTTTTCATACAACCCGGGATCCTGGGCGAGCGCGCGATCGATCTGCGCGAAGTTGTCGGACATCAGCGTGCAGTAATCCGGTACCGGACAACGCGTGTAGATGAACGTCAGTAGCAGCGCTTTGCCGCGATAATCCTTGATGTGAATCTCACGATTGTCCTGGTTACGAAGAGTGAAGTTTGGAACTTCATCGTCTACCTTCGCTATTGTCACGCCGGGCATTGCAGGCGCCGTCGCGCTCTGTCGCGTGATGATCAGATTTTCCAGCCAGGAGTGAAGACCGTCGACAACGAGCGTCGCCTGGATGTCATCGTTGGGAGCGATGAATTGCAGGTCAGTCTCACTCCGTACAGTGAACGGCATCGTCATCCCCGGCATGTAGCCTTTGATGTCTTCGTGAGAAATCGTGACGAGATGCTGGTCGCGATCGACAGCCACCACCTTGCCCTTCAGCTCATACCGTTGCTCATTGCCACTTCTCCCGCACGATAACGCAAAGCAGACCACAAAAAGGCATAAAAATGCAGAAAAAAATTTTGTGCTTTTTGTGCCTTTTTGCGGTTCTTTTTGCGGCTTCATTTTGGCTGAAGTTGTGCGTCGTAGAGGCGCTCGTACGTCCAGAAGTTCGCCATCACTTTGTAAACGTAATCCTTCGTTTGCGCGAAGCCGATCTCGGGAACGTAGCGGTCCGCTTCATTCGCGCGTGACCGTGCGATCCAGCGCGCGAGATTGTCTGCACCACCATTGTACGAGCCGGCTACTGCCTGTGGCTGATTTGGAAACTGCTTAAAAAGATTCGCGAGATACTGCGAGCCAAAGAGTATTGCTGTGTCGGCATTGTAGAGATCGTCCTGGTTGAAATTGCGCAGGTTGACTTGCGCGGCGATGTCGTTAGCGGTTGATGCGATGAACTGCATCATTCCGCGCGCAGCCGAAGCTGATTTCGCATCCGCTTGAAAACGCGACTCCTGTCGCGCAATCGATAACACCAATCGTGGATCGACGTTTCTGCTTGCCGCGTGTTTTAGCAGCGATTCGCGAAATGGCGCTGGGTAGAGAAGCTCGATCATCTGGCGCGGTGCCAGCTCAACTACAAAATCCGCAGGGACAGTTTTCCAGACCTGTTCTGCAAAACGTACGGAGCGGTTCGGAATGCGGGCGCGCAAAGCGAACACGGCAATCGTGTAGTCTTCGTCCGGACCCGCCGATGATTTGCGTGCCGCAAGCAATTCGGGAAGTGCTTCGTCATAGAGCCCGAGAAGCATGAGACTGTTTGCAAGGTCGTCATGAGTTCCGGGATCCGTCTCCTGTTTCAGCAGCGACACTTTATTGAACTGAGAGAGGCGGTAGTTCGGCAGCGCATTGTACGCATCCTGTAAATACTTGAGAGCCTCGGCGCGAATTTGAGGATCGTTTGTGAGTCTTAAAACGGATTGCGCTGCCGCACGCGCTTGCTCGAACTGGCCCGGAGCGCTTGTTACTTTCGCCTGATTGAGCAGGGAATTGAGGCGCATGCGAACCAGTGTGCGCGTCTTCTCGTTCGTCGCCAGATCCAGCAGTCGCTGTGTTGCGCGTGTTCCGTAGTACTCATTGCGACCGTCGGGAATCGACAGGTAAGCAGTGATTGCTTCTTCGGTCCGGCCGAGCTGTTCGAGGGCGTACGCGCGCAGGAAATTCACTTCCGCAGGAGTAGTGCCACCCGGAACGCGAGTGCCGCCGAGCTCAGAAAACTTCGACAACTCTTCAGCATCGCGTACGACGGTGGCCCAGCTTCCCTGGGCCATGTGAATGCGGAGCTGTGCGAACAATGCAAGCGCGTCGCCGATATTATTTTTGAAGCGCGCGCGGGCTTGTTGCACCCAGTTGAGCGCTTCCGGATAGCGGCCCGCCTCGTGCAGCGCATCGATAATGTTCAGGTAAGCTCGTTCTGGATTTGGATTATTCGGGAACCGGTCGATGAGAGTTTTATACGCCACGACTGCGGCGTCATATTGTTTCAGTCGCAGGTAACTCGAAGCCAGCAAAGCTACTACATCGCGCCCGAATGATTCCGGAGAGGCGTCAAACGCTGTCGCAAGAATCTTCTGAATGATTGGGATGGCTTCCTCGTATTTCCCCTCGTTGTATAAACCGCGCGCAATCTGAAACCTTGCATTTGGCACAGTGCCGCTTTCCGGAAACCGATCGACGACAGTCTGATAATGAACACGCGCGCCGGCAAAGTCACGATTGAATTGATAGACGGAAGCTCGCAACAAGTGCTCGGCTTCGGAAAGAGTTGGTGACTTGTTGTCGAGCGCATCGAGCTGCCGCACTGCCTCGAGCGCGAAATCGTCCGGACGCGACGCATCAGGCATCTGCATCACGAGTTTTGTAAAAACATCACGTGCTTCGGTGAGTTTTCCGGCGCGTACATAAGCCTGGCCCATTAACGCTGCACCTTCACGCGCCACGCGTACGTTTTTCGAGAGTGTCAGCGGCTTTGCACTATTGGCAGCGGCGGCGAAATCACCGCTTTCAAAAAAACTCTCGCTCAGTCGTAATGTCGCCGCTTCAAAAAGCAAACTCGAAGGAGCACTTGCGACGAGTTGTTGCAAACGCTCGCGCTCGAGAACGAGATCGCCTGTTGCACGTGCGATCTTTGCGAGACGCCACAACGCATATTCGCGCAACTTTGAACCATTCGCGGCGATTGTCTGGTAACTCGCCGAGGCAGCGCCCACATCTCCGGTCTTTTCGGCAATGCGTCCGAGCAGATAGTCGTAATTCTTGTCACGAAAAAGAGCCTCATTTGCTGCACGAACTCTGTTGATCTCGGATCGCGCAGTCTGCCAGTCTTCAACTTCGACCGCCGCGACGATCGGATCCGGCGACTGCGCCAATGCCGACAGCGCAGCAACTGTGAGTAAAGCTACAAAAAGTACCAGTCTCGCGAATGACATGTCTCGATTATAATGAGCCTACGAAAGGGCATAAAGAGCAGAGTACAGATTGATTTGTGCTTTATGCGCCTTTTTGTGGCTCACTTTTATGATCAAACTTGAGGCGGCCGAACTTGCGGCAAAAATCAAGCAAGAAGTTAAGACGGAGATCGAGCGCGGCATTCGCCCGTGCCTGGCGGCAGTGCGTGTCGGTGACGATCCTGCCTCTGCTGTCTACGTCAGAAACAAGATTCGCGCCTGTGAAGAAGTCGGCATACGGTCGGAACACCACGCGCTACCGGAATCCACGACGACTTCACAATTACTCGACTTGATCGCTTCCTTGAATGCGCGCGATGACGTCGACGGAATTCTGACACAGCTTCCACTGCCTGCTCACGTTAACGAGACTGCAATCATCGACGCGATTGATCCGTTGAAAGACGTAGATGGGTTTCATCCGGTGAACGCGGGCAAACTGGCGATGGGCAGACCGGTCCTCGTTCCCTGCACACCCGCAGGCATCATGGAGCTGCTCGATGATCGCGGTATTGAGTTACGTGGTACGAACGCGTGCGTAGTGGGGCGCAGTCAGATCGTGGGACGGCCAATGGCCCAACTGCTTTTACAGCGCGATGCAACGGTGACGATCTGTCATTCGCGTACGCGCGATCTCGCTGCTGTAACACGCACTGCCGATCTGCTGGTGGTTGCAATCGGAAGAGCAGGCTTCATCCGCGGTGAGCACATCAAGCCGGGTGCGATCGTGATCGATGTAGGCATGAATAGAGTCTCGGACGTCGATGAAGTGCGCGCGTTGTTTGGTGATGAAGCGGAGAAGCGACTCGAAGTCGTGGCCAAACGTGGTTCGACTTTGGTTGGTGACGTCAATCCATCAGAAGCTGCCGAAGTGGCGGGCATGTTGACTCCCGTTCCCGGCGGCGTCGGTTTGCTTACCGTCGCCATGTTGATGAAGAACACGCTCACGGCCGCACGACTGCGACGGCAATGATCTATGTTACGAGTCGGACTGACAGGATCGATCGGAGTTGGTAAATCGTTTGTCGCTTCAGTTTTTGTCGAACTCGGATGTCATGTGCTCGATGCCGATCAGACAGCTCGCGAAGTTGTGATGCCCGGCACGTCTGGGCTGAAGGCGCTGACAGAAGCATTCGGTGACGACATTCTGAACGCGGATGGAACACTTGATCGCCAGCGACTTGGAGCACTGATTTTCGCGGATCAGAGTCAGCGCCAACGCCTGAATCACATTCTTCATCCATTCATCATCGTGCGTCAGGATGAGATTCTGAACGGTTGGGAAGCCGACGATCCGGAGGGCATCGGTATCGTCGATGCGGCCTTGATGATCGAATCGGGCGGTTACAAGCGTTTTGATAAGTTGATCGTGGTCCATTGCCGTCCTGAGGTCCAGCTCGAGCGCCTGATGTTTCGCGACAAACTCTCGCGCGAAGAGGCCGAGAGGCGCATCAGATCGCAAATGCCTCAGGAAGAAAAACAGAAGTTTGCGGATTATTTGATCGATACGTCCGATGGATTTGAGTTAACACGAGCTCGATCAGTGGAAATCTATAACAAATTAATCCGTTTAATCCGTGGCTAAAAAACCGTTCCCCATTATCTGCTCACTGCTTTTGATCCTGTGTCTGACTCACACAGGCTGCTTCAGCACGAATGATCCCTCGCCCTACTACGGGAAAATCGTGCTGCCGAAGGCGCAGGAGTTTCGCTGGAGCAACGGGGGTTTACCGCAAACCTTCGATCCGGCGTTCGCCGCTGCGCCACCTGATACAGATGCGGTGCGAGCACTCTTCGAAGGACTGACGGATTACGATCCGCAAACGTTAGCTCCAGTACCTGCTGTTGCAACTCGCTGGGAGTCGTCCCACGACGGCCGCGTCTGGACATTCTATTTACGAGACAACGCGCGCTGGTCCAACGGCGAGAAAGTTACCGCTCAGGACTTCGTCCGCTCATGGGAGCGCACGCTAAAGATTGGACCACTCGCGCCCCATACCGAGCTTCTCGCCAACATCGAAGGAGCATCCCCGACCATCGCGACGCCGCATGCTTTTGGCGCGCGCGCCCTCAACGAGCACGTCCTGCAAGTCACTCTGCAACGGCCGGACAGCAGTTTTCCCTCGCTTGTAGCGCATCCGGTGTTTCGTCCGGTGAAGGTAGCGGATGCGGATCGAGTCGATCGTCTCGAGTCACACGAGTTGATCTCGAACGGTGCTTTTCACCTGCTGGCAACGGAAAACAATCGCGTGCGGCTGGAGCGCGCCAGCACATATTGGGACGATGCTTCCGTCGCACTTGATCGCGTCACCTTTGTAAACACCGCCAGCGCCGAAGATGCTTTAACGGCTTACAAAGCAGGCGATGTCGACGCGATCACAAACGCGCCTTTCGAGCCGCTCGCGTTGAAGCTGTTGGCGCCTTACAAAGACTTTCATCGTTCGACGTTCGGCGCGTTGACGTATTACGGATTCAACACTGCGCATGAACCGTTTGACGACGTACGAGTGCGCGAAGCGCTTGCGATTGCGATTGATCGTGAACGGATCAGTCGCGACGATCTCGGCGGCTCGACTGAAGCGGCCGGAAAGTTCTTTCCTGAAGCGATGTCCGAGGAAAAGCCTGTCGTGGAAAAGGCAGACCTGATCCAGCACGATGTCAACAAAGCCAGGCAGCTTCTCGCCGAAGCAGGTTATCCGAACGGTGAAGGCTTTCCAGTTATCAAGCTGCTGATCAATCGTAACGAGCAACAGCGCACCGTGGCGCAGTCGATCGCGGCGATGTGGCGCTCGGCTTTGAATATCGAGACGCAGATCGTGATGCGTAGTTGGGAAGAGTACGAAGCA
>DASUYO010000325.1:0-25416 GCA_036377375.1 Pyrinomonadaceae bacterium | reverse complement strand
CACCGGTGATCACAATGCGCGAGCGGTTTTTGATGTAAAGACCGTAGAGAGTCGTATTGGTCGGCGTCTGCTGCTCGTCCCACTCGAAACCGCCGTTGCTCGTGGTCAGCACCACGCCGTCGTTGCCCACAGCCCAACCATGTCTCTTGTCAGCGGCAAACCTGATGGCGTTGATGGAATTTCCCTGTGGCAGCGGGTTTTGCCATTGCCAGCCGCGGAACGGGTCCTGACCGTAAACCACGGGCGCCAGGAGAAGGCAGATTATGACTAGGAAGCTATTTCTGAGCATTTCGCAAGGGGGAGGCGATTATAATCCGCGAAGATCCGTGGTTTCAATTACGCCGACGCTGTCCACAGCATCGCGCAGGATCGATTCTTCAACACGTCCAGCGGCGGCGATGCGCCGTGCAGCAGTGTCGGCCGCTTCCTGAAGCAAATGTCCGGCGTGTCCGCGTGTCCATTCCCACTGCACCTTGTGATCGGATGCCGCGCGATCCAGACGTTGCCACCATGGCAGGTTTGCCTTGCGTCGAAATCGCCCGTTCATCGTCTCCACAACGTATCGCGAATCAGTGAATAGATTCACCGTGCACGGCTGTTTTAATGATTCCAATCCAACTGCCGCTGCTGCGATCTCAGCTTGCTGGTTCGTCGCTTTTCCAAGAAACTCTCCGACAGCGCGCCAGTGTCCCTTGTATCCCAACAATGCGACGGCCGCAGCGCGGCTCGCTTCCTGCCCGTTACCGAGACTCGAGCCATCGCAGAAGATTGCGACCTGCTTGAGTGTAGAAGTTTGTTTGTCGTCGTTTCGCACAGTTGAGATTTACGCCCGGTGAGAGGTAGCCTATCACAGCTAAGTGAATTTCCTTTTGTGACTTTTGTGCCTTTTATGGCTAACTTCCGAGAATTAAATGATGACCAGTGAAGTCGATCGGATCCGAGATCAATTTCGTCGCGCTTTCGATGGCGAGGCGTGGCATGGGCCGTCGGTGCTTTCGTTGCTGGAAGGAGTTACTGCACAGCAAGCTGCGGCACATCCGATTGCCGGCGCTCATTCGATCTGGGAATTGACACGACACATCGCGGCGTGGGAACGCGCGTGTCTCCGCCGTCTCCAGGGCGACCCCGCACGACTCAGCGATGTTGAAGACTGGGAACGCATCGACGAAACGACTGACGTAGCGTGGGAAAAGACGAAACAAGAGTTAATCGATAATCATCGTGAACTGCTCGAAGCGATTGCGACGGTTGATGAATCGAGATTGAATGAACCGATCATCAACGATCCAAACACTCCGTTTTCGAGCGTGTACGTGACGCTTCATGGCGGCGTGCAACACGATCTATATCATGCAGGACAAATCGCTATTTTGAAAAAGGCATTGGGTAATTTATGAGCGGACTATCACTCAAAGAATGTGTGCCCTGTCGCGGGGGCGTACCACCATTAACTGCGGAAGAAATTGCGAAGTTTTTGCCGGAACTGGATGGTTGGGAAGTTATCAACAATCACCATCTCAAGAAGAAGTATCGCTTCTCAGATTTTCGCGAAGCGCAGCAGTTTGTGAATCGGGTCGGAGAGCTGGCGGAGGAGCAGGGACATCATCCGGATATCTGCTTCGGGTGGGGACAGGCTGAGATCTCAATCTGGACGCACAAGATCGATGGGTTGACGGAGAGCGATTTCATTCTCGCGGCAAAGATCGACAAGCTTTAGCCACGGATTTACACGGATAAATAGATCTTCTCGATTTCGGCAACCATCCGGCTTAAGCTGAATCGTTCTTTCGCGGCTTGCTTCGCACGCGCTGCCATCGCGTGGCGCTTTTCAGGATTCGCGAGCAGTTCAGCAACCCCGTCAGCGATGCGATCCACGTCGCCGATCGGCACCAGCAATCCAGTCTTCTGATCTTCAATCACTTCCTGCGCACCTTCAGTCCGCGTCGCGACAACAGCAGTCTCAGCCGCCATCGCCTCAACAATCGCCAACCCAAACGACTCCGTCTCCGACGCCGAGACAAACACATCCATCGCACATAACAGTTTCTCCGCCTCGTCCACCCAGCCGAGGAAACGGAACCTGTCACTTAAACCCAACTCTTTCACCAACTGTTCGAGTGATTTACGACCTTCACCCATCCCGGCTAACACAAACTGAGTCTCAGGAAATCGTGAGCCGATCTTTGCTGCCGCGCGAATGAAGTCGTCGTGACGCTTCAGTGTTCTCAGCTCACCGATGCTTCCGACCAGCAGCCCGCGATGCGCTTCAGCACGCGCGCGCTCAAACCGATCGACATCGATGCCATTCGGAATTACCGCAATCTGCTCCTCACGAACGACACCTGATGCGCGCAGCTCCTTCGCAACTGCTTGCGAAACTGCAATCACCCGCGCAGCTCGCGCGAGCGTGTGACGATGTATTCGACTGAGTTTGAATAACACATGTCGCGTAACGATGAACTTCGTTTCGCGTCGTCGTGCAGCATAAGAAGCGAGCGAATAGTCACGCGCCATGTGTGCGTGAACAATATCGATGCGCCGGCGTCGCACAAACCTGTCAAGCTCACGCGCACTCTGAACATCGAGCGCATTTCGCAGCGGTAGTGTCAGAATTCGTTCCGGCGGCAATCGCAAATGTCGCGGCAATGGTGACTTTGGCCGCACGGCCACATAGAGATCGTGTCCTCTTTCACTAAGAGCATTCGTGAGATCAGCAAGATAACGCTCGCCCCCACCGAAAGACGAAGCTGAACTGATTTGGAGGATGTTCAAGTCTGAATGTCCGCGTCCGTACGAAAGCCAAACAGCCGCAAGCCTCGGATTTCAGCGATAACACATATATCTGGCTGGCACACGTGTTGCCATCTCCGTTCTAGATAGAACTGTTTGGTGGGAGGATTGTATGGCCAAGACGAAGTTAGTAACAGCACTTTTTAAGAGCAAAATTTCGGCCGAGTCCGCTGTCGATGCGCTTTTGAAGCGCGGCTTTAGCCGCGACGACATCAGCGTGCTCATGTCAGACGCCACTCGATCCAAGGAGTTTGCTCTGCAAACGCGCACCCACGCTGCTGATGGCTTGGGAATCGGCGGCGCGGTCGGTGGAGCGGTCGGTGCTGTTTTGGCGGCCATTGCCGCAGTCGGTACGACGCTGTTTCTGCCCGGAATCAATCTTGTGATTGCTGGTCCAATTGCTGCCGCACTGGCGGGCGCTGGCGCAGGTGGAGCAACGGGCGGTCTGATTGGCGCCCTGATCGGAGCAGGCATTCCGGAATATCGCGCAAAAGTTTACGAAGCCGGCATTAAGGGCGGCGGGATCTTGATCGGCGTGGAAGCACGCGACGATGAAGAGGTGGATCGACTTGAAGATCTACTTAGTGAGCTCGGCGGTGAGCACGTTAGAACTGAATAACGACACAAAGGAGGTTAGCAATGGGTCTACCAAATAGAGACGAAGTTGAAGGAAAATTCGATCAGGCGAAAGGCAAAACTAAAGAAACTATTGGCCGTGCCTTCGACGATCCCGACCTTGAGGCTGAAGGCCAGGCAGATCATGCCGGCGGGAACGTGAAGGAAGGTTTCGGCAAAGCCCGAAGGAAGGTTGGAGAAGCAATCGAAGATGTTGGCGACGCGATAAGTCGCTAACGTAAATCCATCCACAGATTACACAGATCTGTCTATGAAATCTGTGTAATCTGTGGATTCCTAAGCTTTTCCTTCGCGAGTTTGTCCCACTTGCGCTGCTCTCGGTAGCGATACGAGGGCATCGTCTTCACAGCCTCAACACAACGAGCAAACATTTCGCGCGCTTCATCACGCTGTTCGAGTTGTTCCAGCGTCTTGCCGTAGTAGTAGAGCCCTTCAGGATCGTAAGGACGGCGATCGATGAACTTCTCGAGCGCATCCTTGGCCTCTGCAAACATCGACGCCGCAAGATATGTGGCACCAATCTCGCGCCATATCTCGTTTTGCGCGTGTTTGTCGTCCTGCTCCAGCACGACACCAAAATAATTGATTGCGTCTTGCAGCCGGCCTTGCTCGCGCGCGATGCGGCCGAGTTGGAAATGCGCGTCTGTTTCATCGTTCGCGATCTGGATCGCTTTCTGAAAACGCGAGATTGCTTCCGCATACTGGCGGCGATGCTGGTAGATCAAACCCAGTTGATAATGAGCACTTCCGTCGCGCGGATTGATCGTCGCAGCTTCCATTGAGCGGCGAAAGCTCTGGCGCTGGCGTAGAGAGAATCCGATATCGCCAATATCGCCGCGAAAGATGTTGAGGGCGTAGCAAAAGAGGAATGGCGAGAAGAGATAAGGCGAGACAGTCGCAAATAACTTCGCCTGCACTGTAAACGCAAGCGCTCCAAGTGCAACCAGTACAACGCCCTTTGCGTAGTTGAGGCCGAACAACATTCGGAGCCCGAGCGCCATTAGCAGTCCAAAGCAGATCGCACTGGCAGCCCAGAGTCCAAGCGCAGTCTTCGATCCCATTGAAGGCAAGACAAATCCGACGAGCGCGAAAGGTATGTGAGCTGAGGCCCAGGCCATCAGTCCGCAAGTGAACAGCGGACCGTAATCGCGCCGCAAGAGCACGCTGAAGCTCGCGTTCACTCCCGACATCGCGACCAGGAGGATCAGACACGGAATGTACAAGATAGCCATGCCAAGCACTTTCGTGAGGAAGCTCGGCGCCGCGAACGAGAGAAACAACCAGCCACGCATCCCAACCACAGGCAGCGGCAACCGATCGTAAACAAAGCGGGGTCTTTGTACCTCTTCTTCTTCGTAATCCTCTTCGTCATCAGACGCTTCCGCCTGTTGAGGCTTTGGCGGTGGCGGCGGCAACGCGCGATAAACAGCCTCGTAATTATTGTAAATGACCGAAGTGACGGTCGCATGAAAGACCATCGACAGCGCTGCGACGACCACTGCGGCGTAGAGCCAGTGGCCTTCATCGACAATCCTGCCCATCGACGACACGGGACGATAAAGCAGGCCAAGGAGGAGTTTCGTATTTTCCCAGATCATACTAGCGAGGCGAGAATTCCGGGCCGGCGCGCGCGAGGCGTCAAGTCATCTTGCCACAAAAAGGCACAAAAAGCACAAAGGTTTTTGAGCGAGGGGGCTCACCCTGGCATAAATCATTTTGTGCTTTTTGTGCCTATTTGTGGCAAGATCTAACCGGTCATGGTGTCCCCCGCAAAAAGCAGAACAGAAACTGATTCGATGGGCGCAATCGAGGTCCCCGCCGATCGCTACTGGGGAGCTCAAACACAGCGCTCACTTCATCACTTCCACATCGGCGACGACCGCATGCCACGCGAGATGATTCGCGCGCTCGGCATTCTTAAAAAAGCCGCGGCCCTCGTGAACGAAGAACTCGGTAAGCTTTCGCCCGACAAAGCGAGGCTGATCGTGCAGGCTTGCGACGAAGTGATTGAAGGAAAGCTCGACGATCACTTCCCGCTGCGCGTCTGGCAGACCGGCAGTGGCACCCAAACCAACATGAACGCCAACGAAGTGATCTCGAACCGCGCGATCGAGATCGCCGGCGGCGTCATGGGCAGCAAGAAGCCGATTCACCCGAACGACGACGTCAACATGTCGCAGTCGTCAAACGACACGTTTCCGACCGCGATGTACATCGCCGCTGCCGAACAGTTGAACAAACTGATTCCGCGGATTCAGGAACTTCACGACGCCATCGCAGCGAAGGCGAAACAGTTTGCAGGCGTAGTAAAGATTGGTCGAACTCACCTTCAGGACGCGACGCCGCTCACAGTCGATCAGGAGATGGGCGGCTGGGCAAATCTCGTTCAGCGTGATGCGGAACGACTGAACCTGGCGATGCCAGGCTTGCTGGATCTCGCAATCGGCGGTACCGCCGTGGGCACCGGACTGAACTCTCATCCGGAATTTGGCGAGCGTGCAGCGAAGAAAATCGCGGAGCTGACCGGATTGCCGTTCAAATCGCATCCGAACAAGTTTGCCGCACTGTCAGCACATGATGAGCTGGTTGCGGCTAGCGGCGGTTTGAAAACTCTCGCCGCCTCGTTAATGAAGATCGCTAACGACGTGCGTTGGCTGGCTTCTGGTCCGCGCTGTGGTTTGGGTGAGCTGATCCTGCCGGAAAACGAGCCAGGCTCGTCGATCATGCCCGGCAAAGTGAATCCAACGCAGAGTGAAGCGCTCACGATGGTCGCAGTGCAGGTTTTTGGCAATGATCTCGCGACCAGTTTTGGCGGGTCACAGGGCAATTTCGAGCTCAACGTTTACAAGCCCGTGATGATCCATAACTTTCTCCACTCAGTACGGCTGTTGCGCGATGCGATCAAGAGTTTTATCGATTTTTGTATTTCCGGAATCGAGATCAATCGTGAACAGATCGACGATCATTTACGACACTCCCTGATGCTCGTGACCGCTTTGAATCCTCACATCGGTTACGATAAAGCTGCCCAGGTTGCAAAGAACGCTCACAAAAAGAAGATCAGCTTGCGCGAATCGGCTGTAGAGCTGGGTTTTCTAACGGGTGAACAGTTTGACGAGTTTGTGATCCCGGAAGAGATGACGCATCCCTGATCCGCAGATTCCGGCGTGCCTGATAAAAACGAAAAAGTTAAAGAGAACGTTTGCGGTGCGTATTACGTGGATTCGTCGTGCATCGATTGCGACGTTTGCCGCGACACCGCACCGGATAATTTTATGCGTTGTGACGAGAAGAATTATTCGTTTGTCTATAAGCAGCCCGAGACTGAGGAAGAGAAAGCGCTGTGTGATGAGGCGATGTGCTGTTGTCCAGTTGAGGCCATCGGCAACGACGGATAATATTCGTTGGCATAGAATTCGCCGTTTATCTCGCAAACAATTAGCGTCGGGCGCAGGTGATGAATCTGCGTCGGACGGCTTAGTATGGAATGATTGCATCAATGGATGGTAACAAAACACGTTTATGAAACGGCTAATTTCAATTACTGGCGTATTGGCACTCATTCTCGGAGCTGCCACCATCCTGCACGCCAAAGAAATCACTGTACAAGGAAAACTGCAAAAGACTGTCGAAGCGGGCGCCTGGTTAATCGTCAACCGCGATGCGAAATATTTACTCCTGAACGCGAAAAATTTTCAGAATAACGATTGGTTTAAGGAATCAACCAACGTCGAAGCGGTGGGCGAAACCAAAGACGTAATGACCACTTACATGGAGGGCAAGCCCTTTGAAGCAAGGTCGCTGAAACCTGTCGAGCAGCAAACAGTTGCGACCGCCGGACGCGACGACAGCAGAAAAGTCACGCGCGTGATGGTTGCCGGCGATTCCATCGTCCAGGCCCAACCAGACACTGCCATCCTGACGCTTTCGGTAGTCACACAAGGCAGGCGCGCCATCGACGCGCAACAGGAGAACGCAACGAAGACTGACGCAGTCGTGCGTGCACTTAAAGCCACAGCAGGTGCGGGCGCGGAAATTAAAACCAGCGGTTACAGTCTCCAGCCCCAACGGATTTACAAGGAAGGTCAGCCACCGACGATCAGCGGCTACGAAGCGCGTAATAGCGTCACGATTATCACCGGCGATCTGAACAAGGTGGGCACCATCATCGATGCCGCAGCCCAGGCTGGCTCGAACGATATTTCAAACGTCGCATTCACACTGCGACAGGATCGGCCGGCTCGTGACCGTGCGCTCAGCGAAGCTACGAAGGAAGCGGTAGGCAAAGCGCAGGTCATCGCGCAGGCGTTAGGCGGCCGCGTGGTGCGGATTGTTGAGGTTCAGGAAGAAGGACTGCAAAGACCCGTACCGATCTATCAGACAGAAGCGTTGATGGCTAAACGCGGAGATGTGGCGACACCGATCGAGGTTGGATCGCTTGATATTACTTCGCGGGTCCAGTTGATAGCGGAGATCGAGTAACAGATTTAATTCCCCCGAAGCCCCCAGCTCAAAGTTGTTCAAGGTGTTAAGGAGGGAAGCAATGGCCAGATACAGAGACGACCTGGATGACGAGAGGGACTATTACCGGCGTGAAGAGCGCACGAGGCGCGAAAACCCCGGCGGGTATGACGAGCCGTGGTACGGTCGGCGATTCGATACTGAACGGCGCGGTGAATATAACCGCGGCAGGTTTGGCGAACGCGCTGAATACGACTACGACGAGCCACGTTACGCCGACTCTCGTCGCGAACGGTCCCGGGACGAAACTCGCAACAGTTCGCTTTATAACGTAGGTGGAGATCCTTCATCGTCGAGATGGCGAGATCAAGGAAGATGGCGGGATCAGGATCGCTATGGTTCGGAACGCTCTCGTTTGCGTTGTCGCGACATCATGACTCGCGACCTCGCGGTTGCCACACGTGACTCGACGCTCACTGAAGTCGCACGGATGATGAAACAGGAAGACGTCGGCGTCATTCCGGTAGTTCAGTATGACGTTCCGGCCGGCAACGGCAGAAATGAGAACCCGGAACGAAACTATGAAGGTCGAAATTACGCGCGTGGCAAATTAATCGGCTTGATCACTGACCGCGATATCGCCGTGCGTGCTGTTGCGGACAACAAGGATTGTGCAAGCGTTCGCGCGGAAGACATCATGTCAGTCGATATTTACACGGCTAAGCCAAACGATCGCGTAGTTGATGTAATTCGGAAGATGGGTGACAAACAGGTAAGACGTATTCCTGTTGTTAACGATAACGATTACCTCGTGGGCATGATCTCGATGGCAGATATCGCACTTGAAACCCGGCAGGACCGCGAACTGGCAGATGCTCTGGAAGACATCTCGAAGGGTTCGTCGTTTTGGAACCGGCTCTTCGGATAATTTTTTGCCACAGATTTACACGGATGCCACGGATTAAATCTGTGTTATCCGTGTTCATCTGTGGCGAAAATTCTTAATTGTCATTATCCTCTTGCCATGCGAAACACTGATCGTGATTTCTCGCTGATCCGGACGGATCGGCGAGTGGTACCGTCCGGCCGCCTCTGGAATCCGGCGGCGGACGTCTATCGGTCCTCTGATGGCTGGGTGGTCAAAGTGGACCTCGCCGGCATTTGTTCTGATGAATTGGAAGTCGAATTGCGCGACTCTATTTTGACCATTCGCGGCTGTCGACGCGACACTCATTATCGCGAAGGCTTCGTCTATCATCAGATGGAAATCACCTATAGCCATTTCGAAAAATCGATCCAGTTTCCGGCGCCGATCGAGCGAGCGTCGATAAGACAGGATTACAGTGACGGGTTTTTGATTATCGACGTGCGGCGGGAAGAGGATTGATCATGCCGGAAACTTCTGAAAATACTGCGCCAGCGCCGGGGACCACTGCCGCAGAACAACAAACACCGACAAGCGAGGAGTTGAGATTCTCGAGCCAGGCAAAGGGACAACCGTTTGAGGTGGCGGTGTTGGCTCTGCAAAACCTCACCATATTTCCTGAGACTGTCGTTCCATTAGGCGTTGGCAGGCCGCGCTCAGTTGCGGCTGTCGAAGCTGCGCTTGCAACTCCCGAAAAGTTGCTCGGTTGTATAACCGTGCGTCCCGATCGCTCTGACGATACGGATGCCAAACCTGCTGATTTATATGAAATCGGCACCCTCACGATGATCAAGCGCATGGAGCGAATCGACAACGGCATGCGCATCATCGCGCAGGGAACCGAGCGCATTCGCGTGGTCCAGTGGAAGCAGGAAGATCCGTTTCTCCGGGCTGTCGTTGAAATCCTGCCGGAGCCACGCACTGTCGATTCAGAACAGGTCGAAGCTACAAAACGAAATCTGCAACAGATGATCACTGAGGCCCTGGCGCTGCTGCCGAATGTGCCTCCCGAAGTTCGCATTGCTGTGCTGGGCCAGGCTGATGCGGTACGGCTGTCGTATTTCCTTGCGTCAGTTCTCAACCTCGGCGTCGAAGAAGAGCAGAAGATGCTCGAAGCAAACACTGCCGACGAGCTCGTTCGACTGTCTCACGCCAGTCTCGTCCGCGAAGTTGAAATACTGCAACTACGCTCGAAGATCGCCTCCGAAGCGCAGACTGAGATGGACAAAGCGCAGCGCGATTACGTCCTGCGCCAGCAGATGCGGGCCATTCAGAAAGAACTTGGTGAGGACGAGACCGGCGAGGCTGCTGAAACCGAGTTATTGCGCGAGCGCCTCGAAAAAGCCGAGCTGCCGGAGGAAGTGCGCGCCGAAGCTGAGCGTGAGTTGAAACGACTGCAACGACTTCCACCTGCGGCGCCTGACTATCACGTCATTCGCACGTATCTCGAGTTCATCCTGGAGCTGCCGTGGCTTAAATCTTCAGAAGACAAACTCGAGCTTGATGAAGCTCGTCGCATTCTCGACGAAGATCACTACGGACTCGAAGACGTCAAGGAACGCATACTCGAGTTTTTGGCTGTCATCAAACTGCGGCCGGATACGAAGAGCCCGATAATTTTGTTTGTCGGTCCTCCGGGAGTCGGCAAGACATCGCTCGGAAGATCGATTGCACGTGCGCTGGGCCGGCAGTTCGAAAGAATGTCGCTTGGCGGCGTGCGCGATGAAGCTGAGCTGCGTGGCCACCGCCGCACGTACATCGGTTCAATGCCGGGCCGCATCATTCAATCGATTCGGCGCGCGGGAGTGAATAATCCCGTGCTGATGCTTGATGAAGTTGACAAGCTCGGAAATGATTATCGCGGCGATCCCGCTGCTGCACTGCTCGAGATCCTCGATCCCCAACAGAACAATTCGTTTCGCGATCATTATCTCGATCTGCCGTTCGACCTTTCGAGAGTGTTTTTCATTGCGACGGCCAACCAGCTTGGTCCAATTCCCGCTCCACTGCGCGACCGCATGGAGATCATTCGACTGGCCGGTTACAGCGATCGCGAAAAACTCGAGATCGCGCGTCGTTATCTCATACCGAGACAGACCACTGAGAATGGTTTGAACGCAGCGCAACTGAAGATCGCTGACGATGCAGTTGAGTTAATCGCTGCGCGCTACACACGCGAAGCAGGCGTGCGCCAGATGGAAAGAAACATCGGCAGCATCGCTCGCAAGGTGGCACTGAAGATTGCGCAGGCTCAGGCTGAGACGGTTACAGTGACCGCGACGGAGGTGCGTGAGTATCTTGGACCACCGCAGTTCTATCCGGAACAGGCACGTAAAGAATTGCCGGCCGGCGTCGCGACTGGAATGGCGTGGACTGAAATGGGCGGCGAAGTTCTCTTCATCGAAGCAACGCTGCTTCCGGGTGGACGTGGATTGACGATCACCGGTCAGCTCGGCGAGGTAATGCAGGAGTCGGCGCGTGCAGCACAGTCGTACCTGTGGTCACATGCCGCGGAGTTTGGGATCGACTCGTCGATCTTCAAGGACTACGGAGTTCACTTGCACGTACCGGCAGGCGCGATTCCGAAGGATGGACCAAGCGCCGGTGTGACGATCACATCGGCATTAGCTTCGTTATACACAGGACGGCGCGTGCGGCCAGACACGGCGATGACTGGGGAGATCACGTTATCTGGTTTGGTGTTTCCGATCGGCGGCGTGAAGGAGAAAGTTCTGGCGGCACATCGCGCGGGCATCAGGCGAATTATCCTGCCGAGCCGTAACGAAGCAGATGTGGATGAGATTCCTGAGGATGTTAGAAATGAGTTGCAGTTAGTGTTTGTTTCGGGAATCGCGGAAGTGCTCGATGCGGCGCTCGAGGTTCTGGTCTCGAATCCTCCACCGCCACCAGCCGCGGTCATCGACGCAGGTCGCGGACGCCAGCCCGAGCCGGAGCCACTCACCGTCAAAGGTTAAGCCCGCGAAGCGGGCGACAGCATAAAGCCTGGGGCGCAGCCCCAGGTTCACGATAAAACCAAATATCGAGCCCGCGGAGCGGGTGACAGCCTGTGAACTGTCACCCGCTCCGCGGGCTCTAATGTTCTTCCTTCCATTGTCCTGGGGCTTGCACCCCAGGCTTTATGCTTTCACCTGCTTCGCAGGTTACGGCAACGCTTCGACGTTGAAGAAGAATTTGAACGAGCCGGTCTGCTGCACGCCCAACAGGAACTGCACGTTGATGCTTGCTCCGGGCGCCAGCGGCGTTCCCAGCGTCACTGTCATCGTAGCGTTATGACCGCCTCCCAGCGACTGCGCCGGCGGTGTCTCCAGCGTCGTACCCTCAACAGTGACCGTGCACGGCGTTGTCGCACTTCCAGTCGACGCCTGACACGTGCCGCTGTCGGTAACCCCGCTCACCACCACACTCGTGGATGTCAAAGCCCTGATATCTGCAATACCTCCCGGTACTGAGATCGTGCTGATATCCACGATGCGGAAGCGTAGTCGAGTCACTGGCGCGCCAGTGTTGTTCACCACGCGACGCCTGACTGACAGCGTCCCGTTTTGCGCGTTCGGCAATTGCGGCGTCAGATCGCGGAAGCGGTTTGGTGACGCCGGCCCGCCGAAGTTCGAGTCAAGCAACAGCGTCGTAATCGTGCTGTTGCGCTGGATCGGGCTCACCAGATTCTGCGGACCCGGCGCTCCCAGTCGCTGACCGGCAACAGTTACCGTCGCCGACGTGTCAATAAAGATGAAGTCGTCGTCGTTAACGTTCGAATCCTTGGGGAGACCGCCCGCCGGACATGGACCAAAGGTCGCGGGGTTACCCTTCTTACCACACTCGTCGCGAACGTAACTGTGTTGCAGCGTGCTGCCGCCGAGCGGTGGTAACGTCGTACCCTCGCGCAGGAGGTCACAGGTTCCGCCTGTGTTGTTGCCGAAGCCTACAGCATCCAGACGTGTCACAGACGAGAGATTGCCGATAGACGCCGTGTTGAATATACCGACGTTCCCGTCACTCTCGATATCTGCGGACAGCGTTTGGTTACCGGCGGCCGCTCCTGTTCCACCGTAATCGGCGAGACTGTAGGTCGAGCCAACGAACAGGTAATGTCCACGCGCCGGGATGACCGTGCCGTTAGGTATTACTCCGATGAGCACTGGTGTTGCATTGCAATCAGCGCCCATCTTGAACAACCCATAACCACCTGACGCATCAGATGCAGCGATAGTTAGTGGCGTGTCGGAGTTGTTGTAAAGCTCAACAAAGTCGTCACCATCTCCAGCCGGTCCTGAAGTTCTGATTTCGGAAATCAGGAACGTGCCTGCAGCGTTGCCTTGTTTGATCGTACCGATGGCTTGGTTGTCGACAATGACCGCGTTGGTTGGATTCGACAGATTGACCAGGAAGGTCTCGTCAACCTCAGGTGCGTTTCCGTCAGCGAGAACGTTGACGATGATGGTCTTGAACTGTTCGCCTGCGGCGAAGCTCAGAACCGTATCGGGTATCGCCGTGTAGTCAACACCTGCAACGGCGTGGTTAAGCGCAGGTGCTTGATCCGCCGTCGCGTAATGGACCGACGCACCTCCCGCAGGAGCCGGTGCTGACAGCGCGACGGTAAAGATCATCGGTGCAGAGCCAGACGCGGGCTCGTTTGCCTGAGCGTCAGAAATAGAGATATTTGGAGTGAGCAGAATCGGAGTCGTCGTTGGATCGTTTGCTCCACCTGCTGCGGGATCGTCGGTCATTACATCCGAGAAGTTGCTGCCGGAAACCGTGCCCTGGTTGGAAACGGTAGCGCCGCCGAGATACGGGCTGTTGACCGTCACCTGGAACTGAATGTGTACCGTCTTACCGGCGAGCAGTGTGCCGACTGAATGAGTAACCGTTTCACCACCGCCCGCAGTTATGCCTACACGTGGCTTCACGATTATGCCGCGTCGAGTCTTATCCTGCTGTGCGTTTACTGGCTGGCGGCTCGCGATCTTGTTGACTACCGGCTTATAGGCCACTGGCGTCATGATCGTCGGGCGGGTAGTCGCCGCTGCCGCAGGAGCTACCTGCGTTGATGATGTGACGTTCTCGCGCCTCGCGATCGTCGCGTGGTGCGAAACCGTTTGCGGCGCGCTGCGTTTCACTTCGCGGTTCTGCGCCAGCGTATCGCGGAAGGTTGAATTGAGAGGCTGGGCCATCGTCAAAGGCGACGTGCAAGCCGCACCGCCAACGAATCCGCCGCCGGTAGGCACGGTGTTAGAAGCCGCCCCGACAGGCGCTCCGTTGCCGCTGTTGTTGGCAATGATGAAGTTCTGTACGGCGGTATTATCGTTGTTTGCGCCGCCGTAGCCTGGCAAGCGCACAGTCGTTGACTGCCGCTGTCTAAGACGGAAGTCCAAATCGCCGGCTCCGGTCGGGGGCACCGCGTCCTTGCCGCTCGTGGATATCGAGTTCGCCAGCGCACCGGCACCGCCGATTTGCGCGCAAATCGCATAGGTGTCTCCCACCACCGTTCCACCATTCAGGTGAATGCCGTTCTTTGGTATAGCGTTCGTTGCTGCGTTATTGCCCGGTGTGTCGACCGTGTTTCCGGTGATGGTGGCGTTGAATGTTCCGCTCTGCGCACTAGCTCCGCCACCAGTTAGTAACTCTATTCCATTATTGTTGTACTGATGAATCTGGTTGTTCGTGATTGCGACAGTGACCGTTCCTTGCCCTGCGCTCTGCACCTTCAAACCAGAACCTTCTTTCGAACCGGAATTGTTAGTGGCCGCAACGCCAATCGTGTTGCCAGTGAACGTGCCTGAGTAAGAGGCCGTGCCGGTGGACTTCACCAGCAGCACAGCGTGACCGACTGCATCGCGCATCGTGTTGCTTTCCATGTGGAAGGTGAAATCCTTGGTGCCATTGCTGCTGATCGTCACGCCGCCGCCGCCAGTAGCAATCGCGGGGTGGTTATTCGATAACGTGTTGTTGTTAAAGATCAGATCGTCAGCGCTGCCGCTCGTGGCGTTATCAAGGAAGTTGAAGAGGTCGCCGCGCGCCGAGGTGAACGTCGTGTTTTGTATCGTCGCCAGAATCCTGCCGCTAGTCTCCGACTGGAGCTGAATTCCATCTTCGCCATTGTTCGTGCTGTTTGCTCCGATGGTGTCGTTCGTGAAGGTGACGCGATTCACGGTGGCGGTGGTGTTGTCGATGAGGACGTTATTCGAGATACCGCCGCTGATGAACGTGTTGGAGATAGTGGCCGAGCCTGCAAGGTTATTGATCTTGATCGTGCCCTCGTTAAACGGTGACGCGGCGCTGGCCGGCGCATCGGTGCCGTTGGTGCCGTTGAGCACGCTATTGTCGAGCGTAAAGCCGGTGACGCTGGTTCCTCGTATCCCGTAGTTGCTGTGGTCGTGAATGAACATGCGGGTGAGAGAAACGTTCGTCGCGTTATTCAGCACAACACCGGTTCCAACAGGTATCGCTGACGAATCGTCTGCGCCCGTCGAGCTGGCGATGGTGCCGCCCGAGCAGCCGCTCGTGTTTGCGTTGGTGCAAGTGCCACCGGTACCGGTGATAGTAAAATTGCCTGACGTATTGGACAGCATGATTCCTCTGGACCCGCCGTTAGCGGAGACGGCGGTCAGCGAAACTGCCAATGGTGTCGTGCTACTCGCGCGCGTGATCTCGACAGCGGTGTTGGTGGTTGTGCTTATGGTTCCGCTTGTTATCGTGATCGTCTGGGTGTTGTCGGTCGCGAGCAGACCACGTTGCGACGCATCAGGCGTGATGGTCAAAGAGCCGAACGTGATCGCGCCGGTATTCGTCGTCAAGCTGACGCCGGTGCCGCCTGAGCTTGTGACTGAGGTATTGGCGAAACCGAGCGTGGCGCTCGAGGTATTTGCGCTGATACCAATGCCGGTCGGGTTCGTGATCGTGGTAGAGCCAGTAGTCAAACTACCGCCGACGCTCGTCAGACTGATACCGGTAGTCGCGCTATTTGTCGAAGTAATACTCAGGAATACTGCCGCCAATGTGCCGGTCGTAAGATTCAGCGCCTGACCGTTACCATTCAACGTCACATCCGCAACTGTGAGTGTACCGAAGTTGTTACCTGTAATATCGGGCACTGCGTTCCCTCCGGTGAATCCACGAAGGGTGTTGTTTTGGCCGAGGGTAATTCCGACGCCGGCGCTCGTGATGTTGGTGATTGTGCCGTTGCCGCTGTTCATTACAGGCAAAGGATCGCTGCCTGAGGGCGGAGTAAGGCTCGTAATCGTAGCCAGGGTTGCCGTAGCATCCTGTCCGATGAATTTCTGTCCATTGAGTAGTGTCACTGGTCCAACGTAATCAATCGCGCTCTCGTAAACAAAGATATTGTCGTTGGCTGCGGGATTGTTGCCTGTACCGTTGTTAAGTGCCTGGAATGCCGCCAGCGTCGAGAATGGATTCGACAGACGTCCGCATCCGGCTACAACACAGGACCCAGCATTGTTGTTGATGAACCAGATCATGCCGCTGATCGGCATGCTGACGGTGGCTGTATCAGTGCCGCCGCCATCGTCTCGGCTGATCGTGTAAGTGAAAGTGTCGGTGCCTTCAAAGCCGGCCGGCGGATTGTATGTGAACCTGCCGATAGTTCCACCGGAGACGCTCATCACGACTGTACCGCCGTTCGCTGATGCAGCGGTGATCGTACCTGCCACAACCGTTGATACTGCCTGCACGGCCGTAATTGAGAACGTGTTGGCCGAAACATCGTTGCCGGTGACGCTGTACGGAACGTTGGCCGAGTTAACCCCGACGTTGCCGATCAGTGTCCCCGGATACGTGTCGTTGACAGCATCAGGTTTGACTTTGAAGCTGAAGACAAAGTCGTTGACCATGTTGTCAGGCGGATCACTGGCGTCAACGTCTGAGATCTTCGTCTTATCCACTGTTACCGTACAGTTGCTGCCAGCCGGGAGACCTCCGGTCGGAGTCAGCACGAGAGAGTTAAGGTTGGTCAGCGGCAACCCCGGCGTGAAGTTTACTGTGCTGCCGCAGTTGATCGTGACGCCACCAGAAGCAACGTCGACATTCTCACTGAAATTGATAGTAATCGTGGAATTCAGCGCGACGTCCGTTGCATTGTTGGTCGGAATTGTCGTGGTAACGAACGGCGCCTGGTCCGTTGTGAAGCTGAAGACAAAGTTCGCCACCATGTTGTCAGGCGGATCGCCCGCATCGACGTCCGTCACCTTCGATGCAACCACGGTCACGGTGCAAATTGTCCCGACGGGTAGATCTGACGTCGGGTCGAGAATGAAGCTGTTCGTTCCGCCAGGCGCAACAGGAGTGACATTGAAAGCGATAGGGGTTGCCACTGGGCATTCAACTGTGAATGCCGTCGAGTCCTGAATATTGACGTTCTCGTTGAAATTAATCGTGATGTTCGTGTTTGTTGCTACCTGAGTCGCGCCGTTGGTTGGTATGGTGGTGGTGACGGCAGGCGGCGTATCAATCGTAAAGCTGAAGACGAAGTTTGCCGCCATGTTGTCAGGCGGATCGTTGGTGTCCTGGTCCGTGACCTGCGCCGCGAAGATCGTGACGGTACAAGTTTCGCCCGAGGTGAAATCAACGTTCGGATTGATCGTGAAAGTCGTTGGGCCGCCTGTCACAACGGTCGCGCCGGGTAAGCGAGTTCCGCTGGTGGTACAAGCGATCTGGAACCAGTTGCCAGTGACGTTGACTGGCTCACTGAACGTGACGTCGACGTTCGTGGTCGTTGCCTGATTAGTCGCCCCATTGGTCGGAGTCGTAGCGGTGACAGTCGGGGCTGCATCTACAGTCGTATAACTAAACACGAAGTTTGCCGTCATGTTGTCGGGCGGATCAGCGCTGTCCTGATCCGAGATCTGTGCGGCGAAAACAGTGACCGTGCACGTCTCATTAAACGTGAAGTCAGCGTTTGGATTGATCGTGAAAGTGGTTGGACCACCTGTTACAACGGTGTCAGCGACATTGCGAGTGCCGCTGGTCGGACAGACGACCTGGAACCAGTTGCCAGTAACATTAACCGGCTCACTGAACGTAATCGAGAGATTCGAATTAAGTGCCACATTTGTGGCGCCGTTAGTTGGCGTCGTCGCGGTGACGGACGGGGCCTGATCGATCGTGAAGCTGAAGACATGGTTCGCCGTCATGTTGTCCGGCGGATCAGCGCTGTCCTGATCCGTGACCTGTGCAGCAAAGACAGTAACCGTCACCAACTCGCCCGTCGTGAAATCAACATTGGGATTGATCGTAAACGTAGTTGGACCACCGGTGACAACGGTGTCGGCAACGTTGCGTGTGCCGCTGGTTGCACCCACGATTTGGAACCAATTGCCGGTTACGTTCACAGGTTCACTGAACGTAATGCTGACGTTCGTGTTGCCGGCTATCTGTGTCGCGCCGTTGGTCGGCGTGGTCGCAGTGACGCTGGGTGCAGCGTCCATGCTGAAGCTGAAGACGAAATTGGCCGCCATATTATCCGGCGGATCGTTCGAGTCCTGATCCGTGACCTGTGCGGCAAAGACGGTCACCGTGCAGGTTTCGCCCTGAGTAAAATCGGTGTTCGGATTAATCGTGAAAGTGGTTGGTCCACCGGTCACAACCGTGTCGACGACGTTGCGTGTGCCGCTGCTGGTGCAAACGATCTGGAACCAGTTGCCGGTGACGTTGACCGGCTCGCTAAAGGTAACGTCGATGTTCGTGTTAGTCCCCTGATTAGTCGCGCCATTAGTCGGCGTGGTGCTGCTAACGGTTGGAGCTACGTCTGTCGTCTGAAAACTGAAGACGTAGTTGGCGACCATGTTATCAGGCGGATCGGCGCTGTCCTGGTCCGTGACCTGGGCGGCGAAGACGGTAACGGTGCACGATTCACCTGCTGTAAAGTCAGCATTTGGATTAATGGTGAAAGTAGTTGGACCACCGGTTACCACGGTGTCTGCAACGTTGCGTGTGCCACTACTCGCGCAGACGATTTGGAACCAGTTACCCGTGACGTTGATCGGCTCGCTGAAGGTAATTGTTAAGTTTGTGTTGGTTGCCTGATTCGTCGCGCCGTTGGTCGGGGTGGTTGCCGAAACGGATGGCGGCTGGTCAATAGTGAAACTGAAGGCAAAGTTCGACGCCATGTTGTCAGGCGGATCAATGGCATCCTGATCTGTGACCTGTGCAGCAAAGACAGTGACTGTGACTGACTCGCCGTCGACGAAGTCAACATTCGGATTGATCGTGAACGTCGTTGGACCACCCGTCACCACGGTATCGGCGACGTTACGCGTGCCACTCGTCGAGCCGACGATTTGGAACCAATTGCCCGTGACGTTCACCGGCTCGCTGAACGTAAGGGTGATGTTCGTATTGTTCGCTACCTGCGTCGCGCCGTTAGTCGGCGTAGTGGCGTTGACTGTTGGAGCGGCTTCAGTGGCGAAACTGAAAACATAATTAGCCGCCATGTTGTCTGGCGGATCATCCGAGTCCTGATCCGTCACCTGCGCAGCAAAGACCGTCACCGTGCAAGTTTCATCTGCGACGAAATCTGCGTTCGGATTAATCGTGAAAGCGGAAGGTCCGCCAGTGACTACAGTGTCAGCCACGTTCCGAGTTCCGCTGCTGGTGCAAACGATCTGGAACCAGTTGCCGGTAACGTTTACTGCCTCACTGAACGTGACGTCGATATTCGTGTTGGTGAGCTGATTGGTGGCGCCGTTGGTTGGCGTGGTGCTTGAGACACTCGGAGCCGCATCCTGCGTGGTGAAACTAAAAACAAAATCCGCCGTCATGTTGTCCGGCGGATCGTTGCCATCCTGATCTGAAACTTGTGCAGCAAACACGGTGACCGTGCAAGTCTCATTTTCTGTAAAGTCGGCGTTCGGATTAACAGTGAAAGTAGTTGGCCCACCAGTAACAACGGTATCCGCGACGTTGCGAGTGCCGCTGTTTGTGCAGACGATCTGAAACCAGTTGCCCGTTACATTAACTGCTTCGCTAAAAGTGATTGTGACATCGGAATTGAGTGCCTGATTGCTCGCGCCGTTCGTCGGAGTTGTGCTGGTAACACTCGGCGGTGCGTCGACGGTGATAGTGACTTGTGCAGTATCGTTTGGTGTTAATCCGTTTGTAGCCGTGTAGTTGAATGTATCCGTGCCGGTAAAGCCCGCGGGCGGATTGTATAGAAAACTACCATTCGTATTCAGAGTGACTGTACCGCCTTGCGCAGTCGCACCGCCTGCAATTGCCACTGCCGTAGGCGATGGAATACCGGTGTCGTTTGTGAGCACGCCTGGAGTACCGACGCTCAATGGCGTGTCTTTGGCTGCGAAGAACGTGTCTGCATACGCGAGTGGAGATACTTTCAGCGAGCCTCCCAGCAAGGTCGTGTTGGTATCGATCGTGTCGGTGAAGTTCACGCCAGTGGCGTCCGTGCCGTTATTGGTTACGTTGACGTCGTAAGTGATCGTCTCACCCGGTGCCGCTTTGCCATCCGCGTCCGCGTCAGCAAACGAGTCAGTCTTGGTGGCGGTGATCGCCGGTACGAGAGGAGCAGTGGCAGGCTCGACCCGCGGCGCAGCAGCCGGTTCAGTTGGTGGCGCAGCGGCCGGTTTGGCCGGCTTCGGAGCAGCCGAAGCAGACGGCGTCAGTGGCGCCAGAGGACTCAGTACCATCAACGAAATGATTAAGCAGGCGACAAGCGTTCTGGTCCATGAATGGTGGTCTGCGAATGTGGTTTTAATCATCTGAGTCCTCTGTTAGCAAAGGTAAATAGAGGTGGGTGAGACACGCAGAATACAGTTGGGTGAGTAGCTGTTAGACAAGCTGGAAGATTTATTCCTAATGACCTGATTGACGAACTAAATGCGACGCAGGCTTGATACGCGTCGCCGAAACGAGCAGACAAACCCGACTCTATTCCAAGCGCCGACCGGGAGTCAACGTTTTTTTACCGGTTTGTGCATAACAAAAGCGGCATAAAAAGGCAGCTAAACTGCGCTTTATGCCGCTTTGACTGCTAACCTCGTGGTGGGAAGACGCCCTACAGGGCGATACCAAAAGCGAAATTCTGTTCGTGCGTTGACTTTCGCTTACTTCCTGCTGACCCCTTAACGATCCGGCGTCGGCTTCGCAATGGGGGTTGGGCTCGCTTGTGCCCGCGCTTTGGCGCGACGCTCCTTTAGCCGCTTATCAGCTTCAAGATCGGTCAGCACCACATAGTTAAGATTTCCATCTGTGCCGCCTGCGAAGACGCGCACTTCAAAATCTTTGCACCTGAGAATCTTCAACTGATTGTCCATGCCGGTATATATTTGCCATTGATCTGCTGGCGGCAGATTCGTTCCTTCGACGAACTTCGTGATGAACTCGTCCACGTTTGAATACGCGGGACCGTTATATCCGATATTCAGACTTGAGACGCGACCGTCGAGCAAATTGAAAGTAAAGTGAGTAAACTTGGCGAACTTTTCGTCCGGTGCCAACTTTTCAGGTTGGACCACGAAATTAGAAACGCCAAGTGGACTCGGAGGTCGCGACAATTGAGAGCGCAACTCCGGATCGTCCTTGCTGCCGGGAAACACCGCCAACACCTCTTCCTTAGTCATCCCGAGTTTGAGAGCACTCACTACGGGAGCCTCAGCCTTCGTCAATGTACAATTTGTCGTTTGTTCCGACTGAACCACGCTTGCGGAGGGCTTGGCTTGTGGTGGCGTTGCGTTGCTATTCTGCGTGGCTACAGACGTTTCTAACTTGCATGCGGTGCTGGCGATTCCCACCGCGCATAAGATTACGAAAAACAATTTCATAAGCGATACCATTGGATGAACCTTCACTTTAATACGCTTTGATGCCAGGGAAAAAGAACCGCCGCCGGAGCGACTTGCGATTCGCCTCCGGCGGCAGAAAGTTTTCGCAATCCGGGGCAACTCCTAACCTCGAGGCGGAAAGACCCCCTGGAGTGCGATATTGAAGTAAAAAGTGAGGTACGGCATCAGGTTGTTATGAGGCTGATCGCCGCCCGCCGGCGCCAATGCTTGACCCGACAGAGCCACATTTGACGTCGTCTGATATAGCGTTCCTCCAGTGGATAGGGCAAATGATGCGTTTGGACTTGGAACGTTAGTATCAGCCGGATCCAAAACGTCGGCCCGCATGGCGTGAGAGTGAGACGGAATCTCCGACTCCAGGAGCGTAACCGTGTCCGAACCGCCCGTCTCCCCCAGGTCGTGAAGCGAAAGTCCTGGTCCCTGTCCAGGGTGCATGGGGGCGCGGCCTTGCAAATCAGGCAACGCGAAGTTCGATTTGCCATTGCCGCCATACGTAGTGCCAAGCAATGAAAAGAGGGCCGTATTCTGCGAAAGCGGCAGTAACTGCCCATCACACCACGCCCAACCCTTGGGCGCAAAGTTAAATGGAAAGATGCGAATTTCAGCTACGAAAGGATCCATCACAATCTCCTTCAAAGATAAGAAAGGTTCTAATCGTTCAGGTGCACTCACCTCAACACAATTGATACCAACCTCACGATCATGTCGGACTTGGGAAGATCCCGAATAACGAGATGATGAAGTCGACGCAGAGGTAAGGTTGAAAATTTGTGTGTGGCTGACTGCCGCCAACTGGCGATATCGAACCGGGATTGAAGTTCCCGCCAGGCACATCGTTGATATACGGCGTCACATTGAAAGACGAAGAAGGCAATTTACCCCCTGGCGAGATCGAATCGCCGGTGATCACTGCGGCCAGGAAGGGGTGCGCGTGCGCCGGAATCTGGCTTACGGTAAGCGTGATCTCCTCGGCCCCTCCCGTCTCAGCCAGGATGAAACCGTTGCCTTGATGGATCGGGATGCGACCTCTCAAGTCGGGAAGAGCGAAGGTGCTCTCGCCGTCGCCACCGTACGTGGTGCCGATCAGTTGAAAAAGGGTTTCGTTCTCCGAGATTGGCAATAACTGGCCCTCGCAGAACATCCAGCCTGCGGGCGCGAAGTTGCCCGCGAACATGCGAATTTCTCCAACGTATGGTTGTGCCATTAGTTTCTCCTTAGTTCGGCGAGGGGAAGATTCCTTGCAGCGCTATACAAAAGCTCAACGTTAGGAACGGCTGCATATTCAAATGGGCCTGACTTCCGCCGACGGGTGGGACCATTCCGGCATTCATCGTTGTCAGATTCGCGGGATCGTGATAGACATTGTTACCACCACCCAGGAAATTACCGTTTGGAGTTGCAACTCCGCCGGTTGCTGTCGACGACCCATTAACGACATGCGTGTGCGTCGGGATTTCGGCTATGGAAAGCGTGTGGGCCTGCTCACCACCCTTCTCACCCAACGTGTGGCCGCCGCCAACATGGATAGGCGTCCGTCCGCGAAGATCGGGGAGGCCGAAGTTGACGCGCCCATCACCACCGAATGTCGTTCCGAGTAAAGAAAAGAGGGCTTGGTTTTGGTTAATGGGTAGAAGTTGCCCGTTACAAAGAGCCCAGCCTTTGGGGGCAAACACAAAACTCATGATTCTTATTTCAGATAAGAAAGGTTCTGCCATAGTTACTCCTCGTAGATTTGACTTCGAGAACTGTTGACACCGCCTTTCCGCGGGAGCGTCCAAGCGTTAATTTTTCGTGACATGTTCGCCGAAAATAAACGTCGGGACTCCGGAAGTGGACGATGCGCGAACTGAAATGCTTAGCTGAAGACCTTAGGAAACCTGCTTGAGGGCATTTGCAAAAGAATTTAGCACTGAAGCGTCGCAGATTCTACTCGTAGCGCCGCAGAATATCAAGCTAAACGTGACGGCAAATTAGCTATTGTCAAACACTCGCCGCCTCAATACACTACTGGCTGGCTGGACCACTAACCCCAGCCGCCCCACCTCATCGTTCTAAGCAGGTCCGACTGCCTAAATCCTCCAGAAAACCATCCCGCCTAAGGAGATCGATAAATGTCTATTTCACGTCGTAGGTTCATAAAAGCCGGCGCCGTTATGTCCGCCGCTCTGATGTTAAAGCCTGGCACGCTCATTCTTGGCCGAAACTCCATGTCTTCCCACAACTCCCCTAACCCGGATCGTTACTATAGCCGTGAGACGTTTGAGCCATATGTCGGCGACGTCTTTCGTGTTCGTGTTGGAAAGCAAATGGTTAGTCTGCAACTGGTGGCTCTTGAGAATGTTTCTCCAGCCTCCCGCGGCATTACCACCGGAAAGGTCGCCCCTACTGATTGCTTTTCAATGCGCTTCCACGCCGCGTCACCACTGCCGCCCAGGGCACGCATTCACCAACTGAATCACCGCAAGTTGGGCAGCTTCGACTTGTACATGAGCCAGTCGAAAGACGGCGGTAAGTTCCTGCAAACGGCGATCGTCAACCACATTGCTTAGCAGATAGATTTAGCCGCGGATTTCTGCGAAAATTCGCGGCTAATATGCAACGTTCGAGTGAGACTTTTCAGCTTCCTGGCGGCGACACGGTAGAACTCCGCCCTGTCTCTGATAGTGATAACGATTTCCTGCTGTCCGTTTATGCGAGTACACGTGAAGACGAGCTCGCCCAGGCGGAGTGGGCCGAAGGCCAGAAGGAGATGTTTCTCCGCTGGCAACTTGACCTGCAACGCAGGGAATACGAAACGCGATTCCCCGATGCCGATTATCGTGTGATCGTTTTGGACCAGCAGCCTGCTGGGCGCATCTGGGTCGGAGAGGACGACGAACAAATCCGTCTACTCGACATTGCTCTCCTGCCTGAGTTTCAGAACCGCGGGGTCGGCACAGCACTACTGGAAAGACTGAAGAAGTACGCTGACAGGGAGGGCAAGGTGCTGCGTCACATGGTGTTCGTGCTCAATAACAACGCTGAGCGTTTCTATGAGCGCCTGGGGTTCAAGCAGATCGAAGATTTCGGCGCCTACAAGCACATGGAATGGCGACCCGAACACCAATAGGGTTATTTCTCTTTAAAGTAATTGAAGACTGCTTCGTATCGATAGCCAGCCTCGTCGCGGCTTACCGGCACCAAAAAAATTTCGAAAGTTCCCATCTGCTCGTGGGCCAGGGAATAAACCTTCTGCCTAAGGTAACGATCGCCTGGTCCAAGAAAGAATGCCGAAAACCTCTCCATCCCCGTCTGCTCGTGTGCCTGGCTCAAATAGCCTTTGACTTCCGTCAACTCCAGCTCGATCGGGTCATCGCAGTTGACTCGAAATTTCGTCTTTAAATGTTTTGAGAATTCCTGTTCAGTCAGTGGAGCAGACATAGCGCTGTAGGTTAACTGTGGTTGATTAAAAAGGCAAAGGAGTGCTCGATTTCTCGAGCGCTCCTTTGGTTTAAGTGATTACTACTTGTGGCCGGTAATTGGTCCAACCCCGTTTTACGGGCGACCATCGAACCTCTTACCCGTCCACAACGCCGGATATCGGCTGACCCACCATGGCGGCGGTACTGGCGTGAGATACGCTAAGAAACGGCCCGCATCGTTTGGTCCGAACAGTGCGGCAATTTCTACCGTCCCATCCTTGGTGTCACCCTGGGCCGGGGTGTAGTCGGTCACAGTGTCGGTGCCCGAGCCGCCGATGAAGGTGTCGGCACCCGGCCCTCCGGTCAGCGTGTC
>DASUYO010000324.1:0-3463 GCA_036377375.1 Pyrinomonadaceae bacterium | reverse complement strand
GCGAATTTTTCGTTGTTGATGACGAGATATGCACCGTCAGTGCTGGCGTCTTGGATTTTTCCGAACGGCAAAAATTCTCCGGTTTGCTGAGGCGAACGCGCTCCGAAAGGAAGCGTTTGTAGGTTGTAGGCACAAACTCCTGACGGCGAGATGGAGATGGGCCATAAGTGTGAGAGGAACACTCGACCTGCCGGCGGAAACGGATTCAAAAACACGATCCCGCCCTTAGCATTTCCGAGCCACGACGGTGGAATCGCAAGCCGCCAACGCCCGCTCCATGCAGAAACGAATGCGACAGACTCCCGCTTCACCCAAATCAAGCACTCTGAAAGATAGAGCAAGATAAGGATGAGGAGCAGCGTTTGCCCTTCGCCTATAAAAAAGAAAACGTTCACAGTTGCCCAAAAACTCTAAGCTCTTAGCCTGCGAAGCAGGCGTAAGCATAAAGCCTGGGGCGCAAGCCCCAGGATCTCGGAATAAAATGTTTTGTAGCCCGTGAAACGGGAGACAGTTTTTAAGGTTGCAAGCTTTCGCCCGCTAGCGCGGGCTCCATCCTAATTGCAAATTCACAACCTGGGGCTTGCGCCCCAGGCTTTATGCTTACGCCTGCTTCGCAGGCTGAGCAATTTGAACTCTGAACTATTCGTGAAGCCGGTTGATCAAATCCAGAGGGGACGTTCACGCTTCCTTGCTGCGTGAGAAGATCTTCTTGAAGAGTGCCGCAACTCCGGCGGCAGCAGCTACGATTGCTTTCCACAACCACTTGAACGCGCCCGTCTTTACGAGGGCAGCGGTGCCGCCGCCCACGATCAGACCAGTCAGTCCGTAGGCAGCCGTCTTATCGCCCGCACGAAATTCCGCGTAGCGGTGCCCTTGTTTGAATTCAAAACCCTGAAGCATTGATTTGAACTTCGGGAGCGTCTCGGCCAGCGTTCTCGGATCAGTCACAAGCGTGACTTCCATGACACCAGCGCGACCAAGCATGCGTGTGTTGTGATTAATGACCGGCGCGCCTTCACTTGTTGCTCTGATGGCCCATTCGAGGTTGTGGGTAAGTTCGTTGTAATGTGGCATCTGTTCCCAACCGAGAATCGTCATGGTGGGCCAACCGCGCTTAACGCGTTCCTGGTTACTCTCTTCCGTGCCCGTTCTGATCGACTCGAGAATCGCGTTCCCGTCGAGAGAACCCTTCTCGTCGTCTTTCACATAACCAACGTCGTCGAATTCGAAGACTGCAAACCAATCCTCACCCGCAGGAGCAACGAGTCCCATTTCCCTTCCGGTGATGGGATTGTGAAACGCTTCCATGATGCTTCGAGTGTCGCTGGCGTTGGCAAAAAGATAGCTCTCCGGCACTTTGAGCTGCGCGTTGATCCCGAGGTCACCAACCGCGGGACCCTTCTGCCACTTCACAGCCTCGAAACTTTCCCAGGAGAATTGCGGAGTCGGCGACGGTGATGGGGAGGGTCGTTTTCTCGACTGGCCCACAACGACGAGAGCACAAACACACACGACACTAGCAGCAACGAAAATACGCATCTTCATTTTGTTTAATCCTCCTGGGCTACCTGGATGGAAATACGCTGACTAAAAGGAGTGGCAGCAAGGACCGGCGGCAAGTGTAACAGGTTCAGCCGCAAAAAAGCACCAAAACCACGAATGGCCTTCAATGTGACTTAATGACTGTCAATCTGCTCTAGCTAATCTGAACTTTCCTTCAAAAGTTCCCAAAAACAACGGAATCTGCTGTGGCACGGAGCTAGCACAAGGATGGTGCTCGCAATATGAGCGCTGTTCTTTTCGTTGAAAGCTGTTCGCCCCCTGTAATCGATAGCTTTCGACCATTTCTCAGCCCTGGAGAAACTTAATGTCTCGCCCCTTTGCCCCCAAACGACTCGTTAGTGTCGCTGTGCTCTTTTGCTTGTGCTCAGCGCTGCTCATATCCACCAACACCAGAACTCGAGCCGCAAACAACACTTTGTCAACCATCTCGAACACCAAGATCTCTCCCGACCTGCGCCAGATCATACTGTCTGGCAACGGCGATGCCCATGTGAAGGCTATCGTGCAATCGAAACCTTCAGCGTCACCGAGTCTTCTTGGCGGATTACTCAACACTGTCGGCGGCTTGGTAGTGGGTCTGCTTTCAAATCTGAACATCCAGATCGTTGATGTTCAAGTCAATGCAGTTGAGACACTCGCAGCAGACTCAAGTGTCGCGTATATCTCGCTTGATGCGCCGGTCATCAGCACAGGACACGTCACAAACACGACAGGCGCGCAACAGGTTCGCGCTCAGAAATCCCTGCTCGGACTAAACAACACACTCGATGGCTCAGGTATCACCATCGCCGTGCTGGATTCAGGCATCGACAGCAAACACAAATCATTCGCGACCACCGGCAAGATCAAATTCAGCAAAGACTTCACCGGCGAAAACCGCACTGACGATCCATGGGGACACGGAACACACGTCGCAGCAATTGCAGCAGGCGATGGTGCTCCAACCAGCGGTGCTTACGAAGGTGTTGCTCCCGCTGCAAACCTGGTTAATCTTCGCGTCCTGAACTCGCAAGGCATTGGCAGTGTTTCCGGAGTCTTAGCTGCACTCGATTGGCTGGTCGCAAACAAGAACAACTACGGCGTGCGCGTTGTGAACATGAGTCTGGGCACGGCCGCGTTAAGCTCATACGAAGACGATCCGATCTGCAATGCTATCCGCAAGCTGGTCGATGCAGGTGTTATTGTCGTCGCAGCAGCGGGCAACGACGGCAAAGACGCGAACGGACAGAAGATTTACGGTGCAATTCACAACCCGGGCAACGAGCCTTCCGCAATCACAGTCGGCGCCAGCAACAGCTTTGGCTCCGATCCCCGCAACGACGATTCAGTTACAACCTACAGTTCACGTGGACCGACTCGCAGCTCCGCAGTCGATTCCTACGGCCTGGTCCATTACGACAACATCATCAAACCAGACCTCGTTGCACCGGGTAATAAGATCATCGCAGCCGAGGCTGTTGGAAACGGCCTGCTCAAGAAGTATCCGGATCTTGAAAGCTACAAATACTCGACAACCAACATGAAGCTCATGTACCTGAGTGGTACATCTGTGTCGGCGCCAATGGTCTCAGGCGCCGCTGCTCTCCTGTTGGAAGCAAATTCAAGCTTGACACCCAACCTCGTCAAGATGTTACTCATGTATACGGCACAGCCGCTGGCCGGCTTCAACACGCTGGACCAGGGCGCGGGCCAACTCAACATCGCAGGCGCAGTTTCTCTTGCGAAGATCGTACGCACTGATTTGCTGGGCCTGCTGAAACCTACTTTCGGATCTGCGCTGCTTACACAGTCTGCTCCTGCCCCGCAAACCACAGTCTCCAGTTCGACATTTCCATGGACGCAGGGACTCGTGCTCAAACACGCCACGATCACCGGCAAAGACTTAATCAACAAGTATCAG
>DASUYO010000323.1:0-2931 GCA_036377375.1 Pyrinomonadaceae bacterium | reverse complement strand
CCATATACAGCCAAACCGAACCGGCGTCATCTTCGATCATCCAGTTAACCGCGTTGCAGCCGAGTCCGTTTTGGCTGGTGAGTGTCAGCACGCGACCCTGCTCGATCCGGCTCAACCCGCCCTGCGTTGCGACCCAAATCGTGCCGTGCGCGTCACTGTAGAAGCCGTGAATTCTGCCCTCACCGAGGCCTTGGGCCGATGTAAATGATGCGCGGACCTGACCATCTTTGAAGAAAGCTACGCCACCGTCACGAAATCCAGTCCACAGACCGCGTTGTACGGCATCATATAGCAGGGCGCGCGCCGGCTCGTTGTGCCCGAAGTTGGCCCAGGGAATACGCTCGACCAACCGGTCGCGGTGCAAATGGAAAAGCGCATCGTCATGGCTAATCCAAACATTTCCTGCACGGTCACCCGTGATCGAAAATATGTTTCCCGGCGGTAATGCGGGTACGGCAGAAAAGCGGTCGGACTTGAGAACGCCAACCCCACCGAGAGTTCCAACCCAAATCTTGTCCTGATCCTCGAACAGCGTCTCGCTCCGCAGCCCGCTGTTGTAAATCTCGCGAACGGTCACCGCGGAGTGCGGAAGCGGATTCGTGGCGGATCCGCTGAGGATGGAGTTACGCGTTCGCGGCCGGCGCCCGCGATAGATAGTGACTTCTTCTTTGTTCCACAAGGTCAAACCATCAGATGTGCCCAGCCAAAGGCCACCGTCTTTCGCAGCTACCAGCGCCGAGACACTTCGGCTGGAAAGACCTTGCTCCTTCGAGATCGGCGGGATTGCGAAATCGCGGAACCGATCGAGACCATCCGTCGTCGAGACCCACACGTTGCCTTCCCGATCCTCGAAGACACATGTAACCGTGTCGCCCGACAGACCGTCGGTTGGCGTAAACAGGTCGGTTCTTCCGTGGTGAATGTGCAACAGCCCATGCTCCGTTAGCGCTCCCACCCATAGACCTCCATCGCGATCCCGAAGCAGTCTGTCCGGGGGGAACTCCAGGCCGGATGTCGGTGCATACGTCTCGAAACGGCCGTTCGTCATTTTGCTGATGCCGTCGCGCCTGGCGATCAAAATTCCACCGTCTTCGCTTTCGATCAAAGCGAACGTGCGCTGCGCCGGACCTGGCATGGGATACAACTTCGGTGGACCAGGCGTCCAACGCCACACGCCGTTCATCGCTCCCGCCCACAGATTGCCTTTGCTGTCCTCGTATATCGTGGTCACTCCTATGCCGGAGTTTTCATAGCACTCTGTCTTGTCGTTCTGGATCCGGCAGAGTCGCGCCTTGGAAAGCGCCGAACCCGCTATGACCCACATCGTGTGGTCGCGATCCTCGAGCAGCGCTTCGATAATCTGACCATCCAGTTGGGGGTAACGTGAGATTTTACCGTCCTTAAAACTGACAAGTCCGCTGACCGTGCCGATCCACAGGCGGCCATCGCGCGCGGCTCGCAGGCTTCTGACGTCGCTGCTGGGAAGACGCTCCCCGGTTGGTGGCTCCCACAGAACGGTCCGCACACCATCGAAGCGGAGCAATCCGAATTCTGTGCCCAGCCACAGATAACCGTCGGGCGTCTGTGCAATGGACCAGATCGCGCCTTTGGAAAACCCTTCGTTGATTTTCCATGAGGTACGCGCATATTGATTTACGTCGAGAGATGGATTGAGGCCGAAAGCACAACGAGCGCACACGATGAGAATGCCTAGCGCGAGAACAGCGCTTCCGCATAATTGCCGATTCATTCTCTTCTCATCTGTACACACGCCATTTACCGAGCGAGTAGCACGCGTCAAAAACTATATTTCACTCCCAACTGGATCACGCGTTCGGTTTGAGTGAATCCAAAGTCGCTGGCTGAAGTGATCTTGCCGGCCAGCGGGTTGTTGCCGGGCGTCACCACTGGATCATCAAATTGCGGATGATTGAACGCATTGAAAAATTCCGCGCGTAATTCCAGACGCTGGCGCTCGTTTACCGGGAAAAATTTCGACACTATCAAATCCCATCGGTTGTTTCCGCTGCCACGAATGACGCCTTTTCCCGCATTGCCGAGTTGGCCCGGGGCTGGATTCGCCAGTTTGCTCACATCGAACCATCGGTCGATCGTCCGCTGACCGCGCGGTAAGTTCGGATCGCCCAGCAGATTCGCATGCGACCCAACAAAGGGTACGCCGAACGAGGAGGGTGTCAACGATGGGCCGTCCTGTAACGTTGTGATCGCGCCAATCTGCCAACCGCCCCCGACTTTCCCCAGGAGATTGGCTTGGCGCTTAAAAAACGGGAGTTCATACAGCCAACTCGCCACAAAGCGTTGCGGTCGATCAAAAACGGAGGGGCCATAGTTTGCGCGAATATTTTTGATCGTTTGCAGTCGGGCGCCTGCACCAAACGCAGTGCCCACGCTGGCGCCATCCAAATCGGTTAAGGTCTTTTGGAATGTATAAGAAACGAGGCACGTCAAGCCGTTGACGAAGCGGCGCTCAAGCCGCGCTTGCAGGGCGTTGTAGGTACCGTTTGCGCGCGACTCATACATGAACACACTGCCCAGTTGTGGATAAGGAAAGTTGAGTGCGAAATTAGGAGGCTGAGCCGGGAACGGATTCGGTTCGTTGTAATCAATAGCGCTCATCAGGTGTGTGCTTTTTGAGCCATGATAAGCGGCTTCGAACAACGTATTTTTCCCGAGGAGATATTGGAAAGTAAGATTCCACTGCTGCACCTGACCATCGCGGAGGTTGCGCTGCATCCCGTTCCGGTTGTTAGTGATTAATCGCGTAGCCTGGGCCAGAGGATCGTCGACCGTGAAAACCGGCAGCGGGTTTTGCGGATCGGCGGGACGGACGACCAGGTTGCTAACGGCGCCAAATGGATTCTGCAACGCGAGCTGCCGATACGAATTGATCACATCAGGCGTGTAGAAGAT
>DASUYO010000322.1:0-8891 GCA_036377375.1 Pyrinomonadaceae bacterium | reverse complement strand
CCGATCATCTTCTTTTCATTTTCGGTATCGAAGCTGCCGGGCTATGTGTTGCCATGCTTACCGGCTGTTGCTTTTCTCGTTGCTTCTCGACTGACGTTTGTTCGTAATGCGAAATGGCCGCTGATGATCGCGGGGATTACGGTCCTTTTGGTGTTGATTGGTTTGAACTTCGTGGCCCTGCGCTTCGCGAATCGTGAGTCAGTGCGGGATTTGCTTTTGCTTGCAGATGCACGTGGGTATGCGAATGCGCCGGTGCTCGCGCGGCGAGGTGACGATCGCTCGGCGGAGTTTTATGCGTATGGGCGCGTTGTGTATGGGCCGAATGGTGAGCCGGTTACGTTTGATGAGATCTCAGTTGACGAAGCGCGCGCGCGTGGCGGCAAGTTTGTGGTGATGATTCCGGTGGAGTATGTCAATAACTTTCGCGGAGCGCCGGGGATTGAGATCATTGGCGACAACGGAAAGACAGCCGTGCTCGGATGGACTTTGAGACAGATCAGTCGTGTGGAAGATTAATCAATTGAACGGCTAGAAATCCCGCCGCGAGCAGCAGCAACGGAGCGGTAACAACACCAGGCGTGTATCCGCCTTGCCAGATGGACCAAAGGGGATGGCCAATGCCATTGATGGTTTCAATGCCGACCCACAACCACGCCAACGGCGTTGCGGCTGCCCACCTCTTGCGGATAGGCCAAAGCAGGCACCAAAGCCCAAAGCCAATAAGGACACAGTTGGCTAAAATGAATCCGCGCTCCGGATTCGAGGATACAAGATTCACGACAAGACGAGCCGGCGGAAACGATTCCCAAAGACGCCCGAAGTATTCTTCGACTGAGTGTGCGGACTGCAACACGATTAGCAAGCCGAATGCTGTTTGCAGCCGCGACATAGTCCGTCTCTACCGCTTTACTTAATCCTCACTCCGTTCTTCATCACGAACGAAACCTGTTTGAGTGTTTTGATGTTATCCAACGGATTTTCCGGAGTAGCGATGATGTCAGCCGCCATACCTGGGCGGATCCAGCCACGCTCTTTATCCACGCCCAGAAGACGAGCAGCATTAATAGTCATTGCCTGGAGAATGACTTTGGCTGGGATGCCGGATTCAACCCATGGATCTATGCCTGAGATAGCTTCCGTTCCACGCGTCTGCCCGGCTAACTCATCAATCACGTCCGTGCCGTAAGCCATCGTGATGCCGACCTTGTAAGCGCGACGCAACCTGTCAATCCACTTCGCATGTGTTTCCTTGGCCCTGGTAGCAAGATATTCAGTGCCAACCAGGACGACACCGTTCCGCTTGGCCAGCTCCAGATCTTCGTCCGTCATGTCGAAGCCGTGTTCGATGGACGCGACGCCGGCTTCGGCAGCATTGTGCGCGCCCTTATGCGTCCAGCAATGCGCCGCCACCTTTAAACCTGCCCGCGCGGCTTCGTCTACGATAAATTTGATGTCTTCGGGCGTGTAGATGTAGCGCTGATCGTCAACGACGATCTTGATAACCTGCGCGCCATAGTGGATGTTCTCGCGTACGCCCTTGATCATCTCATCGCGCGTGTCAGCGAAGAAGTATTCCGGCTCTCCCAAATTCTGCTTATCGGGCTGTAAGAAAAACTGTCCGCCGTACGGCGCGATGATGCGGCCCGCGTTGAAGATCGTGGGACCAGGGATCAGGCCGCGGTTTATCGCTCTGCGGACGCTCGTGCAGGCGTAGTTGCCCTCATTGCCTACGTCGCGCACGGTTGTGAAGCCCGAGTCGAGCATGGCGCGGGCGTTCACCACACCCTGGATGGAGCGAAACGAGTCGGGATCGTTGAGAGTTGTGTAATAGTAGTCCCCCTTATCGAACACAGGGTGCACGTCCATGCAGAGGTGCGTGTGCATGTCGAAGAGACCGGGCAGTACTGTGGAGCGCGAGAGGTCGATCACCGCGGCGCCCGAAGGGATCGCGACATCCCCGCCTATAGCCGTAATCTTCCCCTTCTCTACAAGGATGACCTGATTGACAGCGCTTGTCCCGCTCTCCGGATCGACCAACCGACCAGCTCTGATAGCCGTCACCTGACCATACACATTCAGTGCGGAGACAATGAACACAAAGAGCACAAGGGGAAAGAAGTTGCGACGCATAGGAACCCTCCTCAATTAGCTGTAGTCGTTTCCTGGATTATAGGTAGACGTTAGATCGAGTTCTATTCTTTCATTTGTCGCTACCGTAGGTTGCGGGCGAAGAATTCGATCACGATGCGATCGTAGGCTTCGCCCTGCTCACCCGTGGCGGACGGAAGACTGAAGCCACTCAATGGCAAGTCCGTTCTCGTCTCAACATTCCCAGGATTCGGAAAACATCGCTGCAACGAAGCAGTCGCATCTCGCAGCTTTCCCGCTTCGGCTCCCGACAGCAGCAGCACACGCTGATCTCGAATCGACGCAGCAAACTCGCACGCATCTGTGTTGTCATAACTGCCCAACAAATAAAACTTCATCGCCACCCGCGATAAATATTGGACCAGACTGTTGTCCATTCCCACACAACTCGTTACTGCCGTACTGAGCAACTCATCCGGAGATCTCCCCACAGAGTCGAGCACAAGCACCTTGATCTGTGACTCAGTGCGTGCTGCCTTGAGCGCGCTGTACGCGCCCAGCTCCACTCCGTAAATTCCAAAACTCTCGCCCACAAGCGCCTTCTGGTTTTCTGCTTTCAAACTGCGCAGGTACTTCAAAGCAGCTAGAACATCGTCTCCTTCACGCACGCCAAGCGAGCTCCACTTAACCATCGGGTTTTCGCCGTGACCACGCAGGTCGGGCCAAAGAATTGTGCAGTTAGTAGTCTCGTTAATCTTCACTCCGAGGTTGAATAGCCACGACCGATCTCCTCCATAACGATGCAGCAAGACAACTGCCGGCGCGCCTTCCGCACCTTTGAGCAGCCAGCCGCGCGCTTGACCGCCGTCGAGATTGGTCCATGTCTCGTCAGTGACTTTGATCGCGCGGCCGCTAATTCTTGAGAACGATTCCGGAGTGACAACGTAAGCATGTTTGCTGGGCCGTGAGACGCAGTAAACGATGAAAGAGAGCGCGCCCACGACAACCAGCACGATCACGAGCACGATTGGCAATAAAGACTTGATTAGTCTTTTACCAATTCTTCGTCGGGGTGGCATTAGTGTGAGTAACCTCGAATGGCCGCATCATAATCTTCTGGCGTGTTGATGTTAACAAAAAAACTCTCGGCCTGAGCGAGATTCCTGAGTTGTTCAAACTCGACCCAGCGTGTCTTGACCGCATCGAGCAGGTCCAACGGCCGTCGACGTCCGGCTTCGATCAGCTCTGTTGCTCGTTGCAGGCAAGGATCAATGCGATAAAGAGCGCATAGCGGTTGCGGACGGCCGTCCTGCTGAAGTGGAGCGACTGCTTCATGGTCCAGTCGCAGTTCGACGAGAAAAGAAAAGAGCTCAGTGGTAACAAACGGCAGATCGCAGGCGACGATGATAGCCCATTCACGTTTGCAGGCTGCGAGAGCCGCATGCACACCGCCTAAAGCACCCCATTGCGGGTAGACATCGGGAATGGTTGGAAGATTCGAGCTGCTTGTTTTTCGACCGACGATCGTGACCGAGTCGGTGAGCTTCAGTAGAGTTTCTGCAATGCGGTCGGTAAACGTTTGGCGTTGAATCAGCAACTGAGACTTATCAGTTCCCATTCTACTAGAGGCGCCGCCGGCAAGGATAAAGGCTTCGATGTCGACCATACGTTTCAGACTGACGTCGATTACAGGATAGAGAACCTTGACCGGCTTCTCGGGCGAAGATTATAGTCCTAACGATGAACAGATTTGCTCCCATTTTCAGCGCATTACTCATCGCCATACTCGCGAGTTTGGCGATGGCTCAAAAGGCAGTTGGCACTCCGCCACAAGCCCCGGCAATATTTCCGCTCGAGGACCTTCGGCCCGGAATGAAAGGAACTGCCAGGACAGTCTTTAGTGGTTCCGAAACTCAGGACTTCGGCGTGGAAATTCTCGGCGTGCTGCCCGGTTTTCCCGGACCGCATCAGTCAGCCATTATCGCCAAGCTCAGTGGGCCAAACGTTGAGAAGACGGGCGTGTTTGCAGGCATGTCAGGCTCGCCGGTGTACATCGACGGGAAGATCGTCGGCGCCATTGCTTTTAGTTTTCCTTTTTCAAAAGAGCCGATCGCGGGAATCACGCCGATCAAGCAGATGATCGACCTCTTCGACAAGGGTTCTGAAAACATCAAACCCAAAGAACCGCGCGCTGTTTCCTTTGCGCAGCTGGCCGCCACTGACTGGAAACCGAATCTCCCGAAGCCGGCAGTCTCATCCGTTTCGCTTCTGGCTCCCGTGTCTGCCGGTTCACCGTTGATGCCTTTGCTGGGACAGCAGATGACGCCTATCGCGACACCGCTGGTGTTCGGTGGCATCAGCCAGGAATCGCTCGCCGCATTCGCGCCACAGTTGGTTGCGAATGGACTGTTGCCGGTGTCAGGTGTTGGCGGCTCGGCCGCGATCACACCGCTCGCAGAAGTTAATGGAGAGACTTTTCCCCCGGGAAGCTCAATCAGTGTGCAACTCGTGCGCGGTGACTATTCACTCGCGGCCGCAGGCACGGTGACGTTGCGCGACGGCGATCGCATTTACGCCTTCGGTCATCCGTTCCTCAGCCTCGGTGCTTCGGACATGCCGATGACGGAAGCCTCGGTCGTGACCGTCATCTCAAACATGAACAACTCGTTCAAGCTGGCAGTGCCCGGTCGAATGGTTGGCGCAATCTCGCAGGATCGCGCATCCGGTATCTTTGGCTTGCTCAAGCAGGCGCCGAAGATGATCCCGGTGAAGGTCAACTTACACACCAGCCGCGATCGCAATGAGACCTACTCTTATGAGATCGCGAACGACTCGTTCCTGACACCTCTGCTGCTCAACATCACGCTCTTCAACACCATCACGTCCAGCGAGCGTGCGTTGGGCGACTCGACTATCGCCGTTAAGGGTGAGATCAAAGTCAAAGGCCAGGAGCCGATACAACTCGACCGCCGGTTCTCGACCAATAACTCAGCGCTCATGGCAGCGGGTTCAATTGCCGCGCCGGTGAGCACGTTGTTGACAAGCGGGTTTGACGACGTTCAGCTCGACGGAATCACGCTCGACATCTCTTCTACCGAGACCAAATACGCCGGTACGCTCGAACGTATAACTTTGGATCGCACTGAAGTCAGGCGTGGCGAAAAAGTGGAAGTTCAGGCGTATGTGCGGACCGAGTCAGGCAAACAGTTTGTGCAAAGGATTCCGGTTCAGATTCCCGAAGATGCTGCACTGGGACAGTTGCTGGTGTTTGTCGGTGATGGAGGCGCTTTGCAGGAAGGCTCCGCGGCAAAATCATTTGTGCCGCAGGATCTCAGTCAACTGGTGAAAGCCATCAACACGGTGAAGAAGAGTGACAGGTTGTACGTGAAACTGTTTCGCATCACGCCTGGAGCTGTGATTGGGACCAGCGAGCTTCCGAGCTTGCCGCCGTCGATGGTTGCGACCCTTAACAGCGATCGCACGTCCGGTGGTTATACGCCGACAGTGCTTTCTCCGGTTTATGAAATGGAATTGCCGCCCGCGGAGTTCGTCATATCGGGGCAGCAATTGATCGCTATAGACGTCGTTAAATAAGTACACAGATAAACACGGATTGCTTACGGATTAAAACCGATGGAACTCAATCCGTGTTTATCCGTGGCAAAATTTTTACCCGAGTTTTGCGAGCGCGTTGATTCTCTCCCTAAACGCTCCTGCCAGCAGATCAACCTCTTCCGCTGAATAATTCGCAGCGCGAAACGCATCCTTGATCTGGTCGTCACTCAGGCGCTTCAGCAAATTACTCAACCAACGTGCATCAGCAACAGTAATGCCCTCGAAAAGCTTCTGATTCTTGCCGCCGTAATGAAAGTCGATAACGTCGCCATTCACCTTTTTGATGAATTCGGCCTTTACATAATCTGACGGCTTATTACGGCTGCGTGAAATAACTCCACCTGTCTTCCCAAACGTAGCGCCCAGATCGCTGATGATGTAGCGCAACTCGCCCTCGCCGCTGGTGTCGCCGCGCGGTGCAAGGATTTCGTTGTTGTCGTCCTTCATGTCCCAATTGTTGAGCATCACCATCAGGATCTTCAGGCCGCGAAACTCAGGCGCATTCATGAACGGATTGTTTTCCCACATCCAGTTTCCTCTGCGTTTCACCTCGGCAGGCCTGGCTTCGAGTCGAACATTATCAAACTCACCTTTGCCTTCGATCGTCGCGTGTGGAACCAGGTAGGCAATCTCGGTTTCATAACCCAGTGCCCACAACAGGCGATTCGCAGCAGTATCGGTTTGTGCTTCCTTCCCGATCTTCGCGATCCACTCATTTCCTTTCGCATCGCGCACGCGATACTTCGTCGACCATCCGCCCGTCTTCTGCTCGATAAATGTCAACTTACTGAGATCCGGCTTCATTTCCTCACCGCCGGCGCCCAAGAGTAGATTGCGGCTCTCGAGATCACTGGGCTCGCGCCACATGATCGGCTTGCCTTTGAGTTCCTTTTTGCCCTCGTGCTCTTTCTTATTTTTCGTGTCTTTCTTGTCCTGACCTGCGACTGAGATTGCCAGCATCAGGACCATCAACCAAACGGACCAATATCGTGATTTAGTACTGAACATGCTAAGTCTCTCTCCCATGTAGATTGTCGGGGGACGAGATTATAAGGCAGAACGCCGAACGACGCAGATCATTTCTGATCTGCGTGATTCTGCGTTTATCTGCGGCTTAATTCCTGGGAGTTGGCGGCGGAGCGCCTTGAGGTGCGATCCAAAGCTCGATGTCCAACGCATCTTTCGTCGGCCCGACAAGCGTCACGATGCGGCTCTTGTCCAGTCCGCGCGAGTTAACCAGGTAATCAATAATGCGCCCGGCGTGCTGTTGCACTTCACCGCGCTTACCTGCGCGGCCGGGATACACGATCACATAAGCCGTCGCTGTTGGATCATTCTGCAATGAGATAGCGAAGTTATCGAGACGCGCTTTCTCGTCATTGCGAGAAATATCAGGAAATTCGTCAAACCTATAGCCGATTATCTTTGGCGGTGGAATCGAAACGGCGCAGTCCGCAGCGCATTGCAGGTTGTAGCCTGCAACGGAAAGCGACGCTTTGACGGTTTGTCCGCCCAAACCTGTGGTGTCGATCTTGATCGTGTCGGTCCCTTGTCCTTCGATGATTGTGCCTGCTGACACAGTCCAGTTGTAGACGGGACTGACGTTCGCTGGTACCCCACCCGCGAGACGCGAGCTGAAAGTAAGCGGCTGATCGAGTGCAATGTTCGTTGGGCAAACGATCTCAATGGCCGGGCAAACGGGCGTGACTGCCACACACGGATTGACCAGCACGCTTACGGATGAAAACGCCTGGCACGAACCCTCGCTGCCAATGCTCTGAATGTCGAGTGAGGCCTTGTGATAACCCGGTTTCAATCCCGCCAGATTCCATGTGACAACCGGGCCTTCGCCGCTGATAGTTCCGGCGCTGGTCGTCCAGCGGTATTTAATTGGATAACCACCGGGCGAAACCGCGGTCGCCGTGAGTTTAACTTGCGGGGCGCCGCCCGCGTCGCAGGCACTCACGGTGTTTGAGTCGGCGGTCAAACTGAGCGTAAGTGGGGCATTGACGGAAGAAACGACAGTAGTTTTCTGGGCGAAAACGTGGACTTGGGATAAAAAGGCGACCAGGGCAATTGGCGCCAGGTATCCGATCAGCCGGGGATAATTTCTGAACATTTTGCACTCCTTACCCAACAAGAAAATGGCAATTGGGTTCAGCTTCCACTTGAATTGCGCGCCTCTTTGACGTTAGATAAGTTTGCTACTTCCCCAACCTGCGTGCTTTCACAGAGGCAGAGCGTTCTACAGGATGAGATCGATTCTCTTAATCTGCGTCGTGTGGCTATTGATATTAGCCGCCGGTTGCAAACGCAGTGGCCAGCAAAGCACGAATAATAGTGCCGGAACGGCCCAAGTGTCCAACAATTTGCCGGGAGATCAGGCCCGGGCTCGGGAGCAACTGGACAAGGGAAAGGAGTTATACCGGAACGACCAGGACGCCGAAGCGGTGCTGGCGTTCATGGAGGCGGTCCGGCTCGACCCTAACCTGGCAGAAGCGCACTTCAGACTCGGTTTGGGCTATGAGTCGCTCGGAAAACGCGAAGAGGCTGAGACTGAGTACAAGAAGGCAGTCGAGGCTTATAAGAAGTATTTCGAGCAAAATCACGACGACGACGCGGAAGCTCACTATGCGCTTGGACAGACTTATGCGAATCTGGGGCAGTTTAGCGAAGCCGTCAGGGAGTATCGCGAAGCGACCAAGCTGAAAGACGACGATCCGGACATGTTTTACGATCTGGGCGTTGCTTACACGAAGCTGGCGCAGTACGACGCGGCGGCTGCGGCGTTCTCGAAGTCGTTGGAGATTGATCCTGATTACTATCGCGCGCAGGATGGCTTGGATGACGCGAAAGAGGGGATCAAGCGAATCCGCGCGGGCCGCAAGCATCAGGAAGACTTGCTGAAGAAGCAGAAGGAAGACGAGTTGAAGAAAGCTGGCGCGTCGCCGACTCCGGTGACTACGCCGTAGAGATTTTTGAAATGGCTACCTACACACCACCACCGTATTTCCCGCAGGGTTCCTTAGCGCCACCCAACAAGAATCGCTACCGGAAGTTCAAGTTGCTCATGACGGTTCTTGCGTTATTGCTGATCGCCCTCATCGGCGCGGCGGGATATGGCATTTGGTATTTGATTAAATGGGCGCTGTGAAAACAACTGTAGGGGCGGCCCTCCGTGGCCGCCC
>DASUYO010000321.1:0-3458 GCA_036377375.1 Pyrinomonadaceae bacterium | reverse complement strand
GCGAGCGGGAAAAGCCAGAGCCAGTGGGGTGATCTTGGGTTCAATGTAACAACAGCAGCAGCGTCATCGCCCGTAGGCCAACTCATCCATCATCTCTGCAAATCGACTCCATGGAATACGTTTTCGAATGTGTCGTCTCTTGCCAAACCAGAAGAGTGAACCTCTGCCAAGGATCAACGTTCCAATCTTTTCTTTGTTCGCATAGATTTCAAGATCCAGCGATGATCCAGCTTTCGTCAATTCCTTGACGCTTAAGTTAGCGCGAACTGAATGTTTCTTGATCGATCTCTTCTTTGGCATAGGATCTCCGCTTCAAGAATTATTACCTTGCATTACCACGATTAGTCAGCTGTTATCAATAGCGCAAATTCCGCTCTCCAATAAAAGCGTCGAACTTCCTGTGCCTGCAACGCATCTGATTCCAACATGTCAGATGTTAATCGTTACATCGTTGGTGCGATATCGATCTGTCTTTTGTTGCTTGCGACTTCATGTAACGACGGCTCAACTTACGAATCACCTTCAGCGGAAACTGTGTCTGCCGCGGAAGATATCACGAGCGCAGATCAACTCTATCGTGAACGAGAAGATCTGATGCAAGTGCGCCGGGGTATTGTTTCATTGCGACAAGCACTGACCAAAGATCCCGGAAATTTCGATGCAGCGTGGAAACTGTCGAAGTTTAACTACTACCTCGCAACGCACACCGACGACTCGAAAGAGCGTGACCACGCGTTTAAAGCAGGTATTGACGCCGGCAAGACTGCGGTCCAATTACAAAACGAAAAACCGGACGGCCATTTCTGGCTAGGCGCCAATTACGGTGGCGCCGCCGAGCACTCCACCATCCAGGGACTGGCAACAGTGAATGATATTCGGAACGAAATGGAAACGGTGCTGCGTCTGGAGGAGGGATATCAGAATGGTAGCGCCTACATGGTGCTTGGTCTGGTCGATCTCAACGCCCCGAGCATAGTTGGTGGAGATCCGAAGAAAGCTGTTGAAGAAATGGAGAAGGGCTTACGCTTTGGTGAACCAAACGCTTTTCTTCATTTACATCTGGCTGAAGCATATAAGAAAGTGGGACGCAACGACGACGCACGCAGAGAACTCAAAAAGATCCACTCCATGACTCCCGATCCAAACTATCTGCCCGAATACAGAGAGGCGAGCGCTGCTGCGCAGAAGCTTCTGGATCAAATCGACCACGGTGGTTGAAGTTATCACTTTGCTGGTGCACGCGCTAGAACGCTACGCTTCCCACCGCGTCTTGTGTTTGAGATCGCAAATTGCGATCTCAAAGCTTCCGCTTCTCCTTTTGTCAGCCGGAACATGAAGTCTTCAGGAAACCGCTTTCGATTACGAGTCACCTGCTCGTTCAGACGGCTCGTAGTGACTCCATAAAGCTCCGCCAGATCGAAGTCGACGATCACCTTCTGACCTCGAATCAAGTAAATTTTTCGTTCGATGAGCTGAAACGATATAGAAATTCTCGCGCGGGTTTCATTTGGCTATGATTTAGGTTTTTAGCCACAGATTTACACGGATTACAATCGGATCTATTGATTTGAAACCCTACACGACTATACTGCGTACACCACTGTCTGTTTAACCGGTAAACCCATCAAAAATCACTCAATGAAAGAGGTGTTTATGCGTGCAATCGGCCAATCTCGCCGCTCCTTTATTGGCTTGCTCATCCTATCCGTTCTGTTAATAGTCACACTCGCGGCGCCTGTCTGGGCGCAGAGTCCGCCGTTGATTGACCGCGAGCTCTTCTTTGGCGACCCCGAAATCGCGGGCGCCCAGATTTCCCCTGACGGAGCCTTCATCGCGTTCATCAAACCGTTCAAAGGCACACGTAACATCTGGGTGAAAAAGACCGCCGATCCGTTTACCAGCGCGAAACCCATCACCGCCGATACGAAACGCCCGATCCCTGGTTACTTCTGGTCTCGTGACGGCAAGTACATCCTGTTCGTCCAGGACAAAGCCGGTGACGAGAATTACAACGTCTATGCAGTCAATCCCGCGGACACGCCTGCCGCAGGCCAGGATGTGCCGGCAGCTCGAAATCTCACCGACGTAAAAGGTGTGCGCGCATCCATATATTCGGTGCCTCGCAGTGAGCCCGACGCGATCTACATCGGTCTAAACGATCGCGACGCAGCATGGCACGATCTCTACAAAGTAAAAATCTCCACTGGCGAGCGCACGTTGATCCGCAAGAATACCGAACGCATCACTGCATTTGTCTTCGATCTCAAAGACCAGTTGCGACTAGCCACCAGATCAGCAGAGAACGGTGACACGGAAGTTTTGCGCGTTGACGCAGATAAATTCACGAAGATCTACAGCTGTACTGTGTTTGAGTCGTGTGGACCAGTTCGTTATCACAAAGATGGCGAACGAGTTTACTTTCAAACAAACAAAGGCAGTGGCATGGATCTAGTTCAACTTGAACTATTCAACCCCGCCACTGGAAAAGAAGAGTTGGTTGAATCGGATCCTTTGAAACACGTCGACTTCGGCAACGCCATCTTCTCGGAAGTTTCTGATGAGCTGATTGCCACTACCTACGACGATGAACGCGAACGAATCTACTGGAAAGACAAAGGCTTCGAAGCTGATTACAAGAACCTCCAGAAACAGCTTCCCGGTAAGGAAATCAACTTCGGGTCTTCAACTAAAGATGAAAAGCTGTGGGTCATCTTCGCCAACGCCGATACAGATCCCGGTTCGGCCTACCTGTTTGATCGCACTACCAAGAAGCTGACACTTCAATACCAGGCGCGCGAGAAGTTGAACCGCTCGTATCTGGCTCCGATGAAAGCGGTCAGATATCCGTCGTCTGACGGATTGGAAATCCCGGCTTATCTGACATTGCCGAAAGGCGTCGAAGCGAAGAATCTTCCCGCAGTGATTTTCCCCCATGGTGGTCCATGGTATCGAGACAGTTGGGGCTACAACGCTTTTGCACAGTTTCTCGCGAACCGCGGCTACGCCGTCTTGCAACCCAATTTCCGCGGCTCGACTGGGTACGGCAAGAAATTTATCGACGCTGGAAACAAACAGTGGGGCAACAAGATGCAGGACGACGTGACCTGGGGTGCGAAGTATCTCATCGCTCAGGGCATTGCCGATCCGAAGCGGGTCGGAATTATGGGTGGATCGTATGGAGGCTACGCTACGCTCGCCGGAGTTGCGTTTACACCTGACGTTTACGCGGCTGCAGTCTCGATTGTTGGACCATCAAATCTGATCACGCTGTTGGAATCGATTCCGCCATACTGGGAGCAGATTCGTAAGCTTTTCTACGAGCGCATGGGTGACCCCAACACGCCTGAAGGAAAAGCACAGTTGCTGCGACAGTCGCCGTTAACTGCGGCTGCAAAAATCAAGACTCCTCTGCTCGTGGTTCAGGGAGCTAACGATCCACGCGTTAACAAACGCGAGTC
>DASUYO010000320.1:0-3348 GCA_036377375.1 Pyrinomonadaceae bacterium | reverse complement strand
CGATATGCGCTGCACGCACTGTTTCTTCACCGACGAGCTCGACGATCGTCCGCGCAAGAAACTCCAGATGAAGACGCACGAAATCGAGCGTATTTCGGAGACCCTCGGCGGCAACCTCGGCGTGCTGATACTCGCCGGCGGCGAGCCGTTCACGCGAAAAGATCTTCCTGAAATCGCGCGCGCGTTCTACACCAACACCAAGCTCGAGTCGATCTACATCATGTCGAACGGGCAGATTCAAAAGCGAATCTTTCCCGACGTCACGCGCATTTTGCAGGAGTGTCCGAACCTGAACGTCACTATCGCGCTCGGTATCGATGGACCAAAGCAGGAGCACGAAAAGATTCGTCAGAAGCCCGGCTCCTGGGATATCGCCATCGACACCGCGCGCCAGCTTCAGTCAATCAAGAAAGAGTATCCGCGTCTCGACGTGCAAACGTGCACCTGCTTCATGAACTCGAACCAGGACTCGATTTTCGAGTGGTACGATTTTCTGAAGTACGACCTGAAGCCCGACAAAGTTAATTTCAACTACATTCGTCCGCCTTCAGCCGATCCAAAGGAGCTGGATATCGACCACTCGCGTTATGCAAAGCTGGCCCAGATGATCGACGACGATTCTCGTCATGCCGCAATCAAGAATAACTACGGCGGCAAAGCAGGCTTCTTCAAAGCCGCCATCGACATCTACATGCACGGCCTGATTGCTAAAACGAAGGAGACACAGACTGCGCAGATGATCTGTTATGCGGGCACAGCCGGCGGCGTGATTTACGATGAAGGCACAGTTTCATCGTGCGAGAACCTCGAGCCTGTCGGCAACCTGCGCGATTTCGATTGGAACTTTCAGAAGCTTTGGCTGTCGCCGGCGATGCAGGCGCGGCGCAAGAAGGCGCACGACGGCTGTTTCTGCACGCACGAGTCGAATAGTTATTACCCGTCGCTGCCGTTCAATCCCGGACATTTGATCCAGATCAAGAAGCTGGAGCGTGAGATGAAGAAGGCGCGCAAGGCGGTAGAGAAAGCGGAGCACGCGGGGGTGCCGGTGGCCGATCTGAACTAGGGCGCAAAAGGCACAAAAAGATTTAGTCACAAAAAGCCAAAAGAGATGGCACAGCAGCAGCGGATTCCGAAGATATTGATCATTTCGTCTGATACTGGCGGTGGGCATCGGTCTGCCGCGGCCGCGATCGTTGCCGGTGTGCAGAAGTTTCTCGACGGTGAGTCGTATGCGATCCGTGTCGTGCGTGCTGTCGAAGAATCGCATCATCTCAGTGCCAAGTTAGTGCGTTTGTACAACTGGATACTGCGCAACCGGCAGCACTGGATGAAGTATTTCTACTGGTGCATGAACCACATCCGCCCGGAGACGAGCCAGTTTTTTCACAAACGCTGCGTGCCTTACGTTGCGGGTCTATTTGAGCGCTGGTGTCCGCACATCGTCGTGAGTGTGCATCCGCTCACGCAGCACATCTTCGGGCGTGTTTTGAAAGAGTTGAATCTCGCGGACCGCGTTCCGCTTGTGTCAGTCGTGACAGATCCCTGCTACGGTTTTTGGAAAGGCTGGGCGTGCGACGCTGTGAGTCTTTATCTCGTGGCGAGCGAAGAGGCGCGCCGGCAGTTGATCGACTACGGTGTAGCGCCTGAGCGTATCAAGATTTCGGGTCTGCCGGTGCATCCGAAGTTTGCTTATCCGGGCGAAGAAGCGGCCCAGGTTGCACGGCGTGCGCTAGGGTTGGATCCTGAGAAGTTCACGGTTTTTGTGAATGCTGGTTGGATTGGCGGCGGAAACATTCCGCAGATCTTCCGCGAGCTGGTGCGTGGTGAGCTCGATGTGCAGGCGATTTTCCTCGCCGGAAAGAACGAAGACCTGCGCGTTGCCGCCGAAACGATCGCACAAGAGGCGCCGTTTCCGATCAAAGTCATCGGTTATTCAGACGAGATCGAGAAGTTGATGAGCGCTGCGAACGTAATGATCTCTAAGCTCGGTGGTTTAACGACGTTTGAAGCGCTGGCTTGCCGGGTTCCAATCATTGCAGACCTCATTACCGAGCCGATGCCTCAGGAAGCCGGCACTGCGAATCTGATTGCAGAACGTGGCGCGGGTGTGATGCTGAGGCGTACGACTGATGTCGTGCCCATTGTGCGGCGAATGATGGAAGACGACCTTCATTATTCACGCATGCGTGCCGCTACCGTTGGCCTCGCAATCCCGAACTCCACGCGTTACATCGTCGAAGAGATCGCCGCTCTTATTCCAAAGCCGGAACAGCCGGTCCTCAGCGAAGTCGCATCTGCATAGTCGGCGGCCGAAATTGACTCTGCCCAGCTTTTCACGCTTTAATCAGCCGCGGCATATAACTTAAGCCCCGTCTATTTCCAGGAGAAACATAGCTAAGTGAGTCTTTTGCTTGAGGGAAAGCGCGCGTTCATAACCGGCGGAACGCGTGGCATCGGTGCGGCAATTTGCGAGGTGTTCGCGCGCGAGGGTGCGGATGTCGCTTTCAGTTATAACTCGCGTGACGATCTTGCCGCGGACATGAGTCAGAAGATCGAGGCTCACGGGCGCAAGGCGTTCAACTCTAAAGTGTCGGTTGTCGATCGCGTCGGAATGAAAAAACTGACGCGTGAGCTCGTCGAGAAATGGGGCGGGATAGATATCCTGGTCAACAACGCCGCCATCAACCGCGGCGATAACTTCGCCACCACCACCGATCGAGCCTGGGACGAAGTGATTCACACGAATGTCGACAGTCTGTTTGCAGTGACCAAGCCGATCTACAAGCAGATGATCCGGCAACGCAAGGGAATCATCCTCAACATCACATCCATCGGCGCGATGCGCGCACTGCCGACAGCCGTGCACTACGCCACTTCAAAAGCCGCGATGATAGGTTTTACTAAATGCCTGTCGCGCGAAGCGGCGACATTCGGCGTGAGAGTCAACGCGATCGCGGCGGGAATATTCGACACCGATCTGGCCCAGGCGCTTCCCGACCGTTTGTTACAGATGCACGATTTCTGGACCTCAGCCGGACGCCTCGGTCGCCCCGAAGAGCTCGCGGAGTACGCCGCGTTCATGGTGAGTGAGCGGAATAGTTTTATGAATGGGGAAGTAGTGATCGTCGATGGTGGGGCCATTACTTAAGCCGCAGATAACACGGACCTTAAAAACCGATTAAAACGGATCGATCCGTTCTAATCTGTTCTTTAGTCCGTTTTATCTGCGGCTAATTTTTTCTGAAGATCACGCACAGTTCGTTGAATCTCACCTAAACGCCTGAACGCCGCCGTCGATCTAAGCCAATCCTTATTATCAAACGCCGGAATTCCCGAGATGACTTTCCC
>DASUYO010000319.1:0-9237 GCA_036377375.1 Pyrinomonadaceae bacterium | reverse complement strand
CACTGTGAACAAGGTGTGTGGCTCTGGATTGAAGGCTGTGATGATGGCGGCTCAGGGGATTCAACTCGGCGACTCTGAGATGGTAGTTGCCGGTGGTATGGAATCGATGAGCAACGCGCCTTATCTCGTGCCGAAAGCACGTGAGGGTTATCGACTCGGAAATGGAGAGCTTCTCGATGCGATGATCCATGATGGATTGTGGTGCGCGTTTGAGAATTACCACATGGGCTGCACGGGCGAAGTTGTTGCGGACGAGTACAAGGTCAGCCGGAGCGAGCAGGATGAGTTTGCCGTCAACTCGCATCGCAAGGCAGCAGCGGCGATCAAGGCAGGAAGGTTTAAAGACGAGATCGTGCCCGTTGAGATTCCGCAGAAGAAAGGAGCGGCGCTCGTCTTTGAAACTGATGAGACTGTGCGTGAGGAGACGACGACGGAAGTGCTTGGAAAGCTGAAGCCTGCATTCAAGTCGGAGGGGACAGTGACGGCGGGTAATGCGCCCGGTGTGAACGATGGTGCATCTGCGGTCGTGGTGACATCGCTAAAACGTGCGCGTGAGCTTGGCGTCGAACCCATGGGGCGAATTGTTGCGCAGGCAGTATCTGGTGTTGAGCCGCGATTGGTGATGATGGCGCCGGTTGAAGCAGTGCGCAGATTGTTCAAGAAGACTGGCTGGTCGCCGAGCGAAGTCGATCTGGTGGAGTTGAATGAGGCTTTTTCCGTTGCGGCTGTTGCGGTAACGCGTGAGCTCGGGCTCGATCCGGAGAAGGTGAATGTGAATGGGGGCGCGGTCGCGTTGGGCCATGCGATCGGGCAGTCGGGATCGAGATTGTTGACGACCCTGCTTTATGAGCTGAAGAGACGCGACGCCAGGAGAGGGATTGTGTCGTTGTGTCTTGGTGGTGGGAATGCGGTCGCGATGGCGATCGAAAGATAGCCGCAAAAAGGCACAAAAAGTCACAAAAGATGACTTCTGAGAATACTGTCACTGTTATTGGTGTAGTTGGGGCGGGCACGATGGGAAATGGCATCGCCCAAGTCGCTGCACGTGCCGGTTACAACGTGATCATGCACGATGTCCGTGACGAGTTTCTCGATCGCGGACTGAGTGCGATCGATAAGAGCTTGCAACGCGACGTCGATAAAGAGCGACTCGATACGGCAGGAAAGCAAAATATAATCGAGAGAATCCGCACGACGACAGATTTCGCAGCGTTCAAAGATTCAACGTTCGTTGTAGAAGCGGTGATAGAAGACCTGGGAGTTAAAACGCAAGTCTTCAAGATGCTCGACGAGGTCACACCACCGCACGCCATCCTCGCTTCCAATACTTCATCGATTTCAATCACAAAACTCGCTGCTGCAACCAGGCGACCAGACAAAGTCATCGGCATGCACTTCATGAATCCCGTACCGGTGATGAAACTTGTCGAAGTGATTCGCGGCATGGCGACATCCGATGAAACGTACGAACGAGTTAGAACTTTATCCGAACAGTTGGGCAAGACCGCGCTCGACTGCCAGGACTCGCCAGGCTTCGTTTCAAATCGCGTGTTGATGCCGATGATCAACGAAGCGATCTTCACGCTTTACGAAGGTGTCGCGAGTCGCGAAAGCATCGATGGGATCATGAAGCTCGGGATGAATCATCCCATGGGCCCGCTCACGCTCGCCGACTTTATCGGTCTGGATGTATGCCTTGCCATCATGAATGTGTTATATGAGGGGCTTGGAGATCCAAAATACAGACCGTGCCCGCTGCTGAAGCGCTATGTCGACGCCGGCTGGTTGGGCCGAAAAAGCGGTCGTGGTTTTTACGAGTATTAATTAGACTGCAAGATGCGCCCCGGCATCGCCCACTACTGTCAAAAGTGCCTTGCGGCAAATCCGCTGGGCCAGGAATTCTGCACTCGTTGCGGCACACGCCTGATGATCATCGTCGAGCCCAGCTCGAGTAAGTTCGAAGCTGGACCAGCAAGTCTTTCAACCGACGAACACCTTCTCGAACGTATCTCCGCTGCTGAAAACAGAGTCGCGCGACTGGCCGAACGTCTTGAGAAGAGTCTCGATCTGCTTCTGCGTTACGCACAAAACGCTTACTTTGATCGCTCGCTAATGCGTGCTCTCGTTGGCCTGCTGACTGAAGATGGAATTGTCGACACAGAGCGGCTCGAAAAGATGTGGAGCGAGCGCTGCCAGCAGGACACGCTCGAACAGGAAGAAAATGTGCACCGCGATGAATTGCGATTGCGAATTCTCGCCGGCGCTCGAATCTCAGACCGACAGGCTTTTGAAGAGTTGGTCAACGAAGGTTTTGTACTGATCGAAGATAAACAAGTCCAACAAGGCATCTCCAAACTCCAGCGCGCCGCCGAAATCGCGGAAGAGAACGCACCACTGAATCTTTTTATCGGCGAGCATTTCTTCCGACGCGGAAAGACGAAGCAGGCGCGCTCCTATCTGTCTAAAGCACACGCCGCTTTGCCCCACGATCTGCGAATTTCTTTGCTGCTGGGACTCACGTACGCGGACGATGGTGAGGTAGCGTTGGCGAAAGACCTTTTGAGTAATGCGACTGCTCACGGTGTTTCTTCGTTCGCAGGTCACTATGGTTTGGGATGGGTGTTTGTCACGGAAAAGAACTGGCGGCGGGCGCTGGGCGAATTCAAGCGCGCGCTGACTGTTCGGCCGTCGCCTGAGGCGCATTATGTTCTGGGCTGTCTTTATTTTGAGCTCAACCGCGATGCGCTGGCGGTGCGGCACCTGCGAAAAGCGACGGAAATGGATGCCGGTTACGCCGAGGCGTTCCATCTGCTGGCTCAGGCTTATGAGCGGACCGGACGTAAGGAACTGGCGCGGCAGGCTTTAGAGAAGGCCGGCCGCAAAAGCGTGAGCCTGTTTCAGATGACAAAATCGGGAACGCGTTTAATGGCCGGCGCAGATAAGCGACTGGCAGATGCGTTGCGGGAAGATGCTTTAGCGGCGGATTTTACGAATGGGCACTAATCGCCTATAATGGCCGCTTTTTGCGCTCATGCGGATCGAGCTGGAGAACCTGGAGGGAGGTAAGAGCAATTTCGCTCACGTTTACCAGCCTGAGGACCTGAATCCAGTCGATGAGCGAGTCAGCCTGACTGCTCCCGCAAACGTAACCGGAAGAGTCCGGCTGGCTGGCAACGAGCTCTTTGTTAACGGACACGTCGACACGCGAGCGCAAGCGGAATGTGATCGCTGTCTGAAACCGGTGGAGTTGCCGGTCAGCGCTGATTTTGCGCTGGAATACATCACCGGCTCGACTTACGAATCGAGCGAAACGGCTGAGCTGACTGAAGCCGAGATGACGGTTTCAGTGTTTGACGGAGACGCGATCGACGTCAACGAGATCGTGAAAGAACAGATTTTGCTGGCCGTGCCCAGTCGCATGCTATGCCGCGTGGACTGCAAAGGCATCTGCCCGGAATGCGGCATCGACAGGGATACGGGCGATTGCAATTGCGTCACTGATGATGTCGATCCGCGTTGGGCGGCACTGAAGAATTTAACGTAGCCACAAAAAGGCACAAAAAGCGCAGAAACGAAAACAGTTTGTGCTTTTTGTGCCTCTTTGTAGTGCCATTTAAGACGGAGTAATTATGCCAAATCCTAAACGACGACATTCCAAAGCTCGTCGCGACAAACGACGCGCGCATGACGCTTTGCGCGCCCCCCAAACCACCCTGTGCCCGAATTGTCGTGAGCCCCGCATGCCACACCGCGTTTGCCCCAAATGCGGTTTCTATAAAGGTCGCGAGGTGGTGCAAGTAGAACAAAGTTAACTAAGTTTGTGCGAAGTCAATCGCAGCATCAGCCCCAATTGACGGGTAAGGTCGTTCTCGACGCAATGGGAAGTGACCACGCGCCGCACGTGGAGATTGATGGCGCACTTGCTGCGACGCGCGACTTCGGTGTGGGAGTGATTCTTGTGGGCCAGGCCCACAAAGTTGAGCCTGAGCTGAGAAGATGCGGCTGGCACGGCGACGGCGATCGCGGTATTGAGCTGGTAGAAGCCGCTGAAGTTATTGCGATGGACGATCCCGTCGCTACTTCCGTCAGACGGAAGAAAAAAAGCTCTTTGAGGATTGGTACGAAGCTCGTGATGGACGGCCGCGCCGACGGTTTTGTTTCCGCGGGAAACACGGGCGCTGCGATGGCCACTGCGAAGATGGTCATCGGAACTTTGCCCGGCGTCGACAGACCCGCACTTGCGGCAATGATTCCGACTAAGGCTGCGAAGCCGACGTTGCTGCTGGACGTCGGAGCAAATTCGGAATGCAAGCCGCATCACCTGGCCCAGTTTGCGATTATGGGTGATGCCTACTCGCGCTCAGTGTTGGGAACTGAAAACCCTTCAGTGGGCCTGATGAGTATTGGCGAGGAAGAGGCAAAGGGAAACGATTTGACGAAAGAAGCGTTTCCGTTGTTGCGGCAGTTGAGCAATATCAACTTTGTCGGCAATGTCGAAGGTCGCGATGTTTTCTCTGGATTAGTGGACGTGATCGTCACTGACGGCTTTACCGGCAATGTGATGTTGAAGCTGTCAGAAGGACTGACGGAAGCGATGCTGTCGATGCTGAAGCGCGAGTTGATGGCGACAGCAGTCACTAAGGCAGGCGCGATGCTGGCGAAGCCGGCGTTTCGGAGTATCAAGAAACGGCTCGACTACACGGAGTATGGTGGTGCCCCGCTGTTGGGAGTAAGTCGAATAGTCGTTATTGGACATGGGCGCTCGAATGCACGTGCGATTCGCAATGCGATCAGGAGTGTGAAAGAGTTTTCCGAGAATCGTACGGCTGAAAGAATTGAAGAAGGGATCAAGAATAAGCCACAGATGAACACGGATTCTCTTAGCGTATCTGTGTAATCTGTGAATGTTTGTAGTAATCTGAGGGATTGATGGTGAATCAACGCGCTGGAGTTCTGGGTACTGGTCACTCCTACCCGGAAGGCATTCTTACGAATGAAGATCTCGCGAAGATAGTCGAGACTTCTGACGAATGGATCACGACGCGCACCGGAATTAAGCAACGTCGCAAAGCAGCGCCGGATGAATACACGTCGCTGTTTGCGGTGCGTGCTGCACGCGAGGCGATAGAACGCGCCCGTTTGGATCCTGCCGACATCGATCTGCTTCTTTGTGCCACTGTAACACCTGACCAGATACTGCCGTCGACCGGCTGTATCGTGCAGGCGGAGCTCGGCGCGCACAACGCGGCAGCAATGGACATTGTTGCTGCGTGCTCCGGTTTTCTTTACGGACTGTCGATGGCCGACTCGATGATCCGGACAGGCCAGGTGCGAAATGCGCTCGTCGTCGGTGCCGAGATTTTGACGCAGTACGTCGACTACACCGATCGTCAAACGTGCGTACTGTTTGGTGATGGTGCAGGCGCCGCAGTCCTTGGTCCAGTTGATAGCGGACGAGGGATTCTCGCAAGCAAGATCAGATCTGACGGACGTTACGAAGAACAGCTTTACTCGCCGGGTGGCGGCACGCGCAGAAGACCCACTGCGGAAACGCTCGCCGCAGGCGACCACTTCTTTAAGATGAAGGGGAACGAGTTGTTCAAGGTCGCCGTGCGGTCGATGGCTGAGATCTCGCGCGACGTGCTCGAGCAGGCTGGTGTGAAGTCTGATGATATTGACCTGTTCATTCCGCATCAAGCGAATCAACGAATCACGGAAGCCGTTGCGGATCGTTTGAATGTCGATATGTCGAAGGTCTATTCAAACATTGCGGTCCATGGGAATACGTCTTCGGCGTCGATACCGATCGCACTTGATGAGTGCGTCGAGGCCGGACGGGTCAACGAAGGCGATCTGATATTGATGGCTTCGTTTGGCGGCGGCGTGACGTGGGGCGCTGTGTTGATTCGATGGTGACGGCAATCGTTTTTCCCGGTCAGGGCTCGCAGAGCGCTGGAATGGGAAAGGACCTCGCAGAAAATTTTTCGGTAGTCCGACAGGTCTTTGAAGAAGCTGATGACGCGTTAGGCTTCGCGATCTCGCGACTTTGCTTCGATGGTCCCGCGGAGGAACTACAGTTAACCGAGAACACGCAACCAGCGATTCTCACTGTTTCTGTAGCGGCATTCCGCGCGATGAAGGAAGCCGGAATTGGCGCGCCGGCGTTTGTCGCGGGACACAGTTTGGGTGAATACTCGGCGCTTGTCGCTGCCGGTGCTTTGAGCTTGTCAGATGCTGTTCGCACCGTGAGCGCGCGGGGCCGCTACATGCAGGAGGCCGTGCCGGTTGGTACTGGCGCTATGGCTGCTGTACTTGGCGGCGAGCTGAACGATATTGAACGCATCTGCAAAGAAGCAAGACGCGATCAGGTTTGTTCGATTGCGAATTTTAACTCGCCCAACCAGGCGGTGATTGCGGGTAACACTGAAGCCGTGGATCGCGTGGTTGAGTTGTTGAGTGGTGTTGCGAAGCGAGTGATTAAGTTGAAAGTGAGCGCGCCGTTTCATTGTGCGCTCATGAAGCCGGCCCAGGACAGACTGGGCCAGGATCTCGAGCGGCTAAGTTTCAATGCGCCGGCGATGCCGGTTGTGACAAACGTCGATGCTCGCCCGACTACGGAGCCCGGCGAGCTGCGCGATGCGCTTGTGCGACAGGTTTCAGCACCGGTGCGTTGGGTGGAGTCGATGCAGTTGCTGATCGAGCAAGGTGTCGATACGTTTGTCGAAGCCGGACCGGGAAAAGTTTTGTCAGGTCTTATGCGTCAGATCAGTCGCGACGTGAAGATGCTGAACGTGGAAGATGCAGCGAGCCTGGAGGCAACACGCGCGGCACTAGCAGCGGAAATTGAGTAGTTTAATAAAACTCACAGAGGAGCAAACACGATGCCCGATCAAGAGATCGAGAACAAGGTAAAGCAGATTATTGTCGACGAGCTTGGTGTCGATGAAAACGAGGTCACGCCGAATGCACGGTTTATCGACGACCTCGGCGCCGACTCGCTGGACACGGTCGAACTCGTGATGCGTTTTGAAGAAGAGTTTGGCATTGAGATTCCCGACGAAGATGCCGAAAAGATCCAGAGCGTGCGGGATGCGTATAACTATATCGACCAGCACAAGAAGTAGAACTTTAGCCGCAGATGAACGCAAATAAACGCAGATCTGCGTTAATCCGCGTTCATCTGCGGCTAAGATAGATTCCCAAGGAGTTCTGATTTGACACGTCGTGTCGTGATTACGGGCCTCGGCCTCGTCACACCTGTTGGCAATAATGTTGAAGACACGTGGACCGCTCTGATGAACGGGCGCAGCGGCGCTGACTACATCAAGAAGTTCGATGCCGAGAAGTTTTCAGTAAGATTTGCCTGCGAAGTAAAGAACTTCGACCCACTGACATTCATCGCGAAGAAAGAGGCGCGCAAGATGGGCGCCTTTATTCATTATGCGATTGCTGCGTCGATCGAGGCGATGGCTGACAGCGGCATCAAGCTGACGCCCGAAGGGAAATTTCCGGACGACATCGCTGAAAATGCAGGCACGTACATCAGCAGCGGCATCGGAGACTTCTGGGCCATCGAGCGCGAACACTCGAAGCTGCTCGACGATGGACCAGATCGCGTCTCACCGTTCTTCATCGTCTCGGCCATCGTGAATCTCGCCGCCGGCCAAGTCTCCATCCGGTTCGGCGCAAAAGGACCGAACTCTGCAACTGCTACCGCCTGCTCGGCAGGCGCCCATGCGATTGGCGACAGTTTCAAGATCATTCAGCGCGGCGATGCCGACATCATGATCTGCGGCGGCGCAGAGTCAGCAATCACACCAATGGCCATCGCGGGATTCTCCGCGATGCGCGCGCTTTCTACGAATAACGACGATCCACAGCACGCTTCGCGCCCATTTGAACGAGACCGCGACGGCTTTGTCATCGGCGAAGGCGCAGGGATCATGATTCTGGAAGAGCTGGAGTCGGCAAAAAAGAGAGGCGCGAAGATCTATGCCGAGATCGTAGGTTATGGCGCCTGCGCAGACGCGTTTCATCTGACGATGCCTGATGAGACTGGTTCAGGTGCGCGGCGCGTGATGCAGCGAACGCTTCGCGACGCAGCTGTCAAACCCGAACAAGTCGGTTACATCAACGCGCACGGAACATCGACGCCTTACAACGACAAGTTTGAGACGCTCGCGATCAAAGAGACGTTTGGCGCGCACGCCTACAAGCTCGCAGTCAGCTCGACCAAATCGATGACTGGTCACCTGCTAGGAGCTGCTGGTGGGATCGAAGGCGTATTCTGTGTGCTGACGCTGACCCGAAACGTTCTGCCGCCGACGATCAACTACGTGAATCCCGATCCCGATTGTGACCTCGACTACGTTCCAAACGAACCTCGCGAAGCAAGAGTCGATTACGTGCTTTCAAACAGCTTCGGGTTCGGAGGCACGAACGCGGCGTTGTTGTTCAAGAGGTACGAAGGTTAATGAAGATCATAGTGATGATGAAGCAGGTCGCGAATAAAGACGCGATCCTGCGGATTAACAAAGACGCAACGTGGATCGAAGAAGGCGATCTCTCGTTTGAAGTGAGCGAGTCAGATGGTTACGCGCTCGAAGAGGCGTTGCGCGTGCGCGAGAAACTGGGCGGCGAAGTTGTTGTTTGTTCGATGGGTCCGCAACGCGTCAAGAGTGTCATCAAAGACGCGCTGGCGCGAGGTGCGGATCGGGCCATTCACGTTTTGGGCGATAATCTCACGCATCTGACACCATACGCGGCCGCGACCCTCCTCGCCGATGCCATTCGCGACGAGAAACCTGATCTGGTGATGACGGGATTACAGTCTGACGATTATGGGTATGGTCAGACCGGCGTGATCATGGCCGAGCTGCTCGGTTTGCCGCACGCAACGATCGTGATCGAGTTGGACGCTGCGGCCGACAAGCTTCGCGTGAAGCGAGAGCTGGAGAGTGGCTGGTATCAGTGGTACGAGATGCCGCTGCCGGCGCTGCTGACGATTCAGTCGGGGATCAGCCAGATTCGCTATGCGACGTTGAAAGGAATCATGGCGGCGAAGAAGAAAGAGATTAAGGAAGTGACACCGTCGGCGGAGCTTGTTGGGCGACCTTCGCATCAGCGTGTCGAGAAGATTTATCTACCGCAGAAGATGAAGCAGACGCAGATGCTTGGGAATGGCGACGCGAAGGCGGGCGCTGCGGAGTTGGCCCAGAAGCTTCATGTGGAGGCGAG
>DASUYO010000318.1:0-5829 GCA_036377375.1 Pyrinomonadaceae bacterium | reverse complement strand
CGGTGCAATCAACGAGACATCGACGGGATCGTAGGAAAGGACTGGACCCTCGCCCGAATACTCCGCGATCGTCGTCTTCAGGAAGTTCTCGTCGTCGCGATCCGGAAACTCAGGTTTGAAATGTGCTCCGCGCGACTCGTTGCGATTCAGAGCGCCGAGCGTGATCACGCGCGCGAGCTCGAGCATGTTGGCGAGATGACGCGCATGCGGTAAGGCCATCGTGGCCCAAAGATTCGAATCGTTGATTGAGATGCGCTTGTAACGATCCATCAGCTCCAACAACTTATTGTCAGTCGCCTTGAGTTTGTCGTTGTATCGAACCACGGTAACGTTGTCAGTCATCCACTTGCCCATCTCCTGATGCAACAGATACTGATTCTCGTCACCGCTCTGCTTGATCAACTTCTCATTGATCTCCTGTTGAAGCTTCAACTCCTGATCGTAGATGTGCGAGCCATCAGCGCCACTTCGTTGGACATTCTTTGCATACTCGATTGCCGCGGGTGCAGCGGTGAAACCACCATACACGCAACTGACGAGCGAATTTGCTCCTAAACGATTCGCGCCGTGAATCGAGTAATCACATTCGCCCGCGGCAAGCAGACCGGGAATGTTTGTGCGTTGATTGAAATCAACCCAAAGTCCGCCCATCGAGTAATGCACGCCGGGGAAGATGCGCATCGGCACATGACGCGGATCGTCACCCACGAACATTTCGTAAATTTCGAGAATCGCACCGAGCTTTCGATCGAGAACCTCCGCAGGAATGTGCGTGAGATCGAGATAGACCTGGTTCTGACCACCAACGCCCATGCCCTCAATGCACACCTGGAAGATCTCGCGCGTCGCGATGTCGCGCGTTACAAGATTGCCGTACGCGGGATACTTCTCTTCGAGAAAATACCAGCGCTCATTCTCAGGAATCGAAGATGGCGGACGCACATCCCCTTTCTTGCGCGGCACCCAAACACGTCCACCTTCACCACGCGCCGATTCCGACATCAGCCGCAACTTGTCTTCGCCCGGAATCGACGTCGGATGCACCTGAATGAACTCTCCATTCGCGTATTTCGCACCCTGTTGATAACACGCCGAGACAGCGCTGCCGGTACAGACCATCGAGTTCGTGGATTTACCGAAGATGAGACCTGGACCACCAGTCGCAATGATCACCGCGTCGGCGGGAAACGCCTTGAGCTCGAGTGTCTGCAAGTCCATCGCGACGAGTCCACGACACACCTGGTGATCGTCGAGAACGAGCGACAACATCTCCCAGTGCTCAAACTTCCTGACTTTGCCGTTGACTTCATAACGTCGCACTTGTTCGTCGAGTGCGTAGAGAAGTTGCTGGCCTGTCGAGGCTCCGGCGAATGCAGTGCGGTGATGTCTGGTGCCGCCAAAGCGACGGAAATCGAGCAGCCCTTCATTCGTGCGGGAGAAGGGAACACCCATGCGATCAAACAGATAAATGATCGCGGGCGCCATTTCGCACATTGCCTTCGCAGGCGGTTGATTCGCGAGGAAGTCGCCACCGTAAACAGTGTCGTCGAAATGTTCCCAGGTCGAATCGCCTTCGCCTTTGGTGTTGACTGCGCCGTTGATGCCGCCCTGTGCACAAACAGAGTGCGAGCGCTTCACGGGCACGACGGAAAACAGATCGACAGCATGGCCTGCCTCCGCGATTTTCATGGCTGCCGCGAGACCCGCCAGCCCGCCTCCGACAATCGCGATCTTCATTCCGTTACTGGCCATTAATGAATAATCCCTCCTAACAATCCACCCGGTCGTATGAACGCGATTGCTGCATTGATGCCGACCAGCAGCAGCACCACTCCGAACGCGATGCACGCATAACCAGTCAAACGCTGAGCGCGCTCGCCGATCGTGACGCCCCAGTCAACAAGAAACAACCAGATGCCATTCGCAAGATGCCAAACTGTGGCTGTGATACCGATCACGTAAATTATAAGGATCGGAATCATTCGAAACTCACGAGCAACTATATCGAATGCCTGGTTTGGATGATCCGCAACCGACAGCGTATTCAGTCCCGGGACCAGTCCAAACCTGAAGTTGAGCACGTGGAAAGTGATAAAAAAGAAGAGAATGACTCCGGTTATGCGTTGGATCAGATAGAACCAGTTGCGCGAGTAGGGATATGCCAAATTGTTTGGCCGCGCTTCCATCGTGATTACCAGGCCGTAAACAGCGTGATAAATCAGTGGAATAAAGATGCCGCCAATCTCGACGAAGAGAATGTATGGAATCGACTGTAGATCGTCGACAGCGGCGTTAAAATCGGCCGCGCCCGTCAGCGCCTTTGAGTTAGTGTAAAAGTGTTCTAAAAGAAAGATTCCAAGAGGGAAAATACCGGAAAGCTGGTGCAGCTTGCGCAAGACGAAGGTCCTGCTCAAACGGATAGCCAAAGATCCACTCCTTTGCCGCGATCAATGTCAGGCAGGTTGTAAATGAGTCTGAACAGAGCAATTGAATTATATTGGGAAGCTATGAAATTTCAAAACAGGCCGCAAAAAAGCATATAAGTCACAAAAACCATGACAGAGCTTGTGAAGAAAACTTTAACGACCATAGCGCGGTTGATTCAGCGGCGTGAGGTGTCGCCGGTTGAGCTGGCGGAGGCACATTTGGAACGGATCGCGCAGTTGAACCCGTCGCTGAATGCGATAGTTACGTTGGCTCCGGACGTGGTTGATCGTGCCAGGCAAGCGGAAGCAGCGTTGGCGCGAGGTGAAGATATTGGTTCGTTACATGGCGTGCCGGTCACGATCAAAGACACGATCGAAACAGCAGGCTTGCGCACCACGAGCGGTTCGAACATACGCATCGACTATGTTCCCCAAACTGATGCACCTGCGGTTGCGCGTCTGAAAGCTGCGGGTGCGATCATTCTCGGCAAAACGAATGCGGCTGAGATGGCGATGGACTACACCGCCGATAATCCTGTCTTCGGTCGCGCAAATCATCCGCAGGATCCAAATCTCACGCCGGGCGGATCCAGCGGTGGTGAAGCAGTAGCCATCGCGACTGGCATGTCGCCTGGTGGACTCGGAAGCGATCTTGCCGGATCGTTGCGAATCCCCGCTCACTTCTGCGGAATCTGTGCACTGAAATCGACGACGGGCCGCGTACTCGGTGAATTGCAGTTTCCTCCGAGCATTGGCCCATACTCGCTTGGCGCGGTCATTGGACCAATGGCACGCACAGTCGGCGACTTGCGTTTGCTGCTTAGCGCGTTGAGCCCAGATCCTTTTGGAAGACAGTCGGATGACGTTCGGGGGCTGCGAATGGCGTGGTACGCCGATGACGGAGTTGCACCAGTCACTGATGAGACGATTACGGCAGTTACCGCAGCAGCGAGAGCGTTAAGCGACGCCGGATTGATAGTTGAGGAGCGGCGCCCACCACACGTCGAGCGCGGAAATGAAATGTGGTTGAAGTTGTTTTCGAGAGCGTCTGTTGTGCAGTTGAGGAAAGTCTACAAAGGTCGCGAGAGTGAGGGAGGTTCATTCGTGCGTTGGCGCCTCGGCACGGCTGACGACACACCCGTGCCGACGTTGGATGAGTACATAGCAAGTTGGATGGAGCGCGATCGAATGCGTGAAGAGTTGGTTCAGTGGATGGAAACGACGCCGATCATTGTCGCGCCAGTCGGTGCAACACCTGCATATCCACACGACACGCTGAAGGTCGCTGTTCGCGGTTCAACCATGGGGACATTCCGCGCATTCAGTTACGCTCAGACTTTCAACGTCTTCGACTTGCCGGTCGTGACTGTGCCCGCAGGCAAATCAAACGACGGTTTGCCGATAGGAGTACAGATTGCGGGACTTCCGTTCAGGGAAGAGATGATCCTTGCGGTTGCTGAGATCGTAGAAAAAGCTTTATCCACAGATTACACAGATTCCGATATATAATCGGCGCAATCTGTGAATGAGGAGTCTAAATAATGGACCCAGTCACTTCAATTCTTGCCTTTCTCTTCTTCGGATTCATCGGCATAGTGCTGCTCGTCATCGCGGTGAAGACGATTAGAATCGTGCCGCAGGCCACAGTCATGCTCGTCGAGCGCCTGGGCAAGTTCGATAAGCTCGCCAGCAGCGGGCTCAACATCCTCGTTCCGTTCCTTGACAAACCCCGCGCGGTTTACTGGACCAATACACGACCGGGCCTGGTGTCCATCGATCTGCGCGAGCAGTACATTGATCTTCCGCCGCAGCCGGTAATCACGCGCGACAACGTCACGATTCACGTCGATTCGGTGGTCTACTGGCAGATCACAGATCCAGTCAAAGCAGTTTACGAAATGAACGATCTTGTTGGCGGCATCGTGCAGTTGACGATCACCGGCATGCGTGCGGTGATGGGCGACATGGACCTGGACCACACCCTCTCACAACGCGACCAGATCAACTCCAAACTGCGCATTATCCTTGATGAGGCGACTGACAAGTGGGGCGTGAAAGTGACGCGAGTCGATGTGAAGAACATCAATCCGCCGGAAGATGTGCGCATCACGATGGAGAAGCAGATGACGGCAGAGCGCAACCGGCGCGCGCTAGTGTTGCAGGCAGAAGGCGACCGGCAGGCGGCAATCACGCGAGCTGAGGGCGAGAAGCAGGCTGCGGTGACACGTGCGGAAGGTGAAAAGCAATCCGCGATACTCGCTGCTGAAGGTGCGGCGCAGGCACGCTTGCGTAATGCTGAAGCAGAATCGGAGGCGTTGACTCGAATTGCGCAGTCGATACCGGGCGGAGATCCGGAGCATTACTTGATCACGATGCGTTATATCGAGAGTTTGCGCGATATGACGCGGACAAACAATTCGAAAGTGATCTTCATGCCGGTGGAAGCTTCATCGGTACTGTCGAGTGTTGGCGCGATTAAAGAAGTGTTATCGCAGACGGGCGATACAGATGAAAAGGAAAAGCCGCCACCACCACCTCCGCGACCACGCGAGCTGCCGCGGTAATTAATCCGCGTTCAGCCGCGAAAATCTGCGGCGAAAATTCGAGTGTATTTTGAGCCTTTGGGGCTGAGCTCGCTGCGAAAGAGGGTGAGTTCCTTTAAATCAACTTCTATCGGCGCGAACTTCATGTTGAGGTGAGTGTCTGCGAGCCGCCGGGCGCCTTCTGGTTTGCGAACGCGTGCGATTGTCAGGTGCGGTCGATACGCGCGGTCTTCTTTGGGAAAGCCTTCGACGGCGCATTCGCTTTCCAACCTCTGCTGAAGTGCCGACAGTTTACCCGATGGATCGTTGACGCCGATCCAGAGCACCTGCGCACGGCTTGGTCTTGGAAACACACCTGTATTCCCAACGACGATTTGAAACTTCGAAAACTGTTCTACCGCTCGCGTCGCCGCCGCAGAGATTTTCGGAATTCGATCCACAGCGACATTCCCAAAGAAGTTCAGCGTGAGATGAATGTTCTCAACGCGGCTCCAACTCGCCGCCGCATCCGGAACTTCTCGTCGCAATCGACTGATATGCTCCTCTAACCGTGCCCGGACCTCCTGCGGCAGCTCAACCGCACAAAACACTCGCCATACTTCTGTGCCTTTTTGTGGCTCTTTTTTGCGGCTCATTTAGCTGGCTCTAATACGAGCGTCTCTGTGGCCGCTTTCACAACTGCCGCCTGTGTGAATGGAAACTCACGTGGCGTAACCGCACGCCAGTCCGCAAGCTGGTCGCTCCAATGCGGATTCTTCGGAATGCCCGACTCACCAAGCGCGATTCCTTGCTGCGTCTTGTCCCATTCACTCGGATCCGCAATCAAACGCATCGACACGTTCGCCCCGACGTTCACAGTG
>DASUYO010000317.1:0-12206 GCA_036377375.1 Pyrinomonadaceae bacterium | reverse complement strand
ATGAATTAGCGCTTCTTGGTTATCGAGTTTGCAAATGCCGTATTCTAGGCCCAAGTGAAGAATTAAGCACAAAGGCAGCGCCGGAGTCCCATCATCTCTCGATCTGCTGCCCTATTCGTGATCACCGCCCGTTGAGCGATCACGCGGCCGTTTTCTCGAATCTTGATCCTTGCCATTCCCTTCCCGAGTATTTGCGTAATAAGCCACTCCAACTCGTCAAAATCAACCGGCTTCACGATGAAGTAGTTAGCACCGGCGTGAAAGGCTTCCTCGTAAATCGATTGTCCGCTGTGTGCGCTTAAGACAACTATCGGAGTGTTCTGAAAACCATCAATTTTGCGGATACGGCGAATGGTTTCGAATCCATCAATTCCCGGCAAACCGAGATCTGTCAGGACGGCGTTAGGGCGCTCGTTTCTGAGAATGTCAAGAGCTTCGGTTCCATTTGCGGCTTCCAGCACGCCCATGTGCTCGGATTCCAGAAGCATCCTTAACATCTGTCGGACGTCGTCATAATCTTCAACAACCAATAACGTTTGCTTGCACTCGCCAGCGCATCTCATACGCTGCTCCCCTGTTGCCAACTCCGCTCTACTTCGATCGATCGACGCAGTTTGCTATTGCAGTTCCCCGCAAATCACGTACCGCTCGGTACTGCAACGTACAGACCGCATAAGGACGAGTTTGCTGCTACTAAGGGCTATTCAACAGCAGTACTGGTAGAGCAGCAAGACCCACCTTTGTTGTAGGAGGGTGACTGTTCTGATCTTAATGACAGCGCACGGCGTCAGGAGGGTAACTGTTTGGTCATACCCTTCTGCCCACATCAAAACTTTCTCGGCTTGATTTTTCCTTGTGGAGGTCGTGACAGTGGGAGAGAGGCGCTACCTTTTAATGGAGAATGAAAGTTTTGATCTTCTGATCCTCGATAACTTAAGGATCTGCGTTTAGAAACTGTATTCCAGTCCTCGGTAAAGTTGTTTCATTCCTGCTTCGTGGTTACACCAGCACCCTAGAATAAATCACGGATCTTTTGGACTGTTCCCGCTATTGTCAATGAAAGCCTTATGTCGCACTATCGAAGAAGTGGGTTTTCGACAATCCCTTCAAGACTGAAGGTGGCAAACAGTTGATTCAAGTCGCCCCTGAAAATGGCAAAGCTAAAAGATTTTCTATTTGTTGAGATACTCAAAGGCCAACACTCTGGGTTTTTGGGTATCCCGCTCCGTCGGGTGCCGACTTTACCGTGCCCAACTTGAGCCCTTGAGCGTAAAGCGTCCACACATAAATGCTCTAAGGTAAACGGTCGGATCTGCATTCCGCAACCTTCAACTGTCGGCAGGGCGTGCTAACGCGATGTTTCAATTGCGGCGAGGCAGGCGCACGGTGAAAACGGTTTCTCCGTTGTCCGATCGCACCGTCACCTCGCCCCCATGCGCCCGCGCAACCTCGCGCACGATATACAATCCAAGGCCGAGTCCTGCACCAGTGTCATCGCGGTCACCTTGTCCAAGTCCGCGTTTAAGCGGATCAAAGATCTGCTTCAAGATCTCTTTCTCAATGGCCGGCCCACTGTTCCTTACCTCAATGGTAACGTCGGTCTCGGCGCCCGTAAGCACCACGCGAATCGGGGTGTCTGCCGCTCCGTAATTGATCGCATTCCCGACCAAATTGCGAAGTAATTGCTGCAACCGTAGGCTGTCCCAGGTGCCCTCGGTATCACCTACTACTTCCAATTCGATTTGCCGACTTGGATATGCTCCGCGCAACTGTTCCAATTCATCCCTAAGCCCAGCCGCTAAATCGACTTCTGCCAAGTCGATTTTTATACCGAGTCCCAATGTGGTCCGATTGAAATCGATTAAGTCATCCAGGAGTGCTTTCATTGAAGCGCCGCCGCGAATCAGGCGCGATGCTGCGTCGGATACCTTCGCTCCAGCGTTCAACGCCGCTAGGTACTGGGCAGTCATCAGGATGGTGTTTAGCGGGCTGCGCATGTCGTGACCAAGCATTCCGAGCAACAAGTTGCGCGCCTGGTCTACTTGGGCACTGAAAAAGCCGATTGATTCGGCGATCGCCTGATCGATGGCCTCGTTGAAACGGACGATATCATCCAGACTAATCTCATCTGGCTCGCACGCTTCCATCCACAGGCGAAGGACGCTGGCTCGTAGCGCGCGGTACTCAGCGGCCAGTTGGTTGATGTCGAAGCCGCTTCGCGCCCGCAGCACGGCGTGGGTTTGTGCGGCTGTCTCGGGGGCTACCCTAAGTTTGGGTGCCCTACCCTTGGATTTTTCGGCCTGAGCTTCCTTCGTTTGGAGTGTTGACAAATCTTTCGCCACAGCCTCTAGAATCTCTTTCGCGTGGTCACGCAGGGCCAGGGATGTCATGCCCGCCGCGCCCGGAAGTAATGTCGCAGCGAACTGTTCCCATTCCCCAACAATGGTTTCCATGTTACGTAAGATGAAGTCTGCCAGACGCATGTCTGCTCCTATTGCGTTGGATTAACCCTTGACATCGAACCGGGCCAAGACAATAGGCCGTCCGGGTTGAGTTGACCACGTTTGAGATTTTCGTTTGATGGTGCAGAAAAATGCAACTTCGATTGGAATACTCCTGCCACAGAGGAAGAAAAGCCGTCCGTGTCGTCAGCGCGAGACCAAATGAATGATACGCTTGGCTATGGAATTCTCTTTCATCACCCGAAAGTCATACCATTAGCACAAGAATTCACATCCAAGGTTGTTGTGGTCGAAGGGGAGCACACCCTACCCTACGCATTTTATCCGTTCACTGCAAATACATTGAGAGCGAGATTTTGACGAGCTTAATAGACTCGTCTGTTAGTAGATATAACGCACTATAGAGAAGTGGTTTACCCCTTATGGTCTTAGTCTAGCCTCTGCTTCGCTTCCTGCTCACGCTTTTCGCTAGTTTTTGCGTCAGTTTGATTCCTCCGCATTGTCATCCTCTAACCCCGGAGTCGCGTCAATAAAACGCGAATTGTCTTCCGAGGTCTGGCTTGTTGAATTTAGACCAATAGATCCAAACGACTCGTAATCAATGGACCAACCTCACTCGCGTTCGCAACGCGGGAGCCCGTTCAGCCCGTTCTCTTTCGGACTTCAATTTGCAAAATACAACTAAATGCTTCAAGCGTTTGCTCCTACCGCTAGCGCAAGCGAGCACACATAGTTTAAGATCCGTTGAAAATCGATCAAGACTTCGGCTGGATGACTGGTCCGTCATTTCCCTACCGGCTGTAAGTTGTTGATTTTACGCCCGCTTAGCTCAGTGGTAGAGTTCTCGTTTCACACGCGAGGGGTCAGTAGTTCGAATCTACTAGCGGGCACCAGATTTCTATAACTTACGGGCGACGTTGAGGTCGCCCGTTTTGGTTCATACTCACCAAACCCGATCCGAACGTGAGCCCGAAGAACCAGAATAAACGCGCAACGAAGATCATGTTGATACGGCACGCCGAGAAGCCGGCCAAGGATTCTGAGCCGTACGGCGTCACGCGCAAAGGTGAGCGAAGCAAAGAGTCACTTGAGATTCGCGGCTGGCAGAGAGCGGGTGCGTTAACAAATCTCCTGGCCCCCTCGAATGGTCATTTTCAACATCCCTCTCTCGCCAAACCGCAGTACCTGTATGCATCAAAACCGCTACGACGCAAAGGCAGCAGACGACCAATCGAAACGATTACTCCGCTAGCTGAGAAGCTCGCAATCAGAGTCAATGCCAACTTCGCCAGGAATGACTACGAAAGCATGCTCGATGAGGTATTCCGGTGTAAGGGAGTGGTTCTTATTTGCTGGCAGCGCGAATACATTCCGGAGATTGCGGCATATATTCTGGGCAAAAAGAAAGTCGCGCCGAAGAGTTGGCCGGAAGATTGTTTCGATATCGTCTGGGTATTTGATCTGGATCGCTCATCATCCAAATACACGTTCAAGCAAGTGGCTCAAAAGCTACTCGCAGGGGATCTGGCAACTCCGATAAATTAATATCTACAACTCAAACACGCAGCCCGGTGATGCCTCGCAGAGTATCACGTCATAACTCTCCAACAGCGGCATCGCCAATGCTTCCAATTCATTCTTCCACAACTCGCCGCCGTAAAACGCATCCCGCATGCGCTCGCGTTCTTCGAGCGAAGGAAAACTGCGCAGGAATACAAACTTGTTCGGATTCTCGACATCGAGAAATGGTCCAGTGACCTTCATGCCATACGTGCGCTGGGCCGGAATCGCGCGAGTTTCAAACAACTGAATAAACTCGTCGCGCTTACCAGGCTTGATCCGGTAACTCCGGACTTCTACTATCATCACCAACCTCCACAATTTCAATGAAGAAGGACTGTAAACTGAAGTATGAGCGCCAGCAAGAAAAATCTCATTAGAGCTGTCGATTTGCGCAGTTGCCGTTCGATTAAGAGGTAAGGACAGAATTTATAAGATGAAAAGGGGAGATGCGATGCAAAAGATCACGCCGTTTTTATGGTTCGATAACAGCGCCGAAGAGGCAGCGAACTTCTATGTGTCTGTGTTCAAGAATTCCAGGATCTTAAACATGGCTCGATATGGAGATGCCGGGCCGGGTCCTAAGGGAACAGTCATGACCGCGAACTTCGAGCTCAATGGTCAGGAGTTTATCGCGCTCAACGGTGGTCCAAGGTTCAAATTTACTGAAGCCATATCTTTTGTCGTGAACTGCGAGACACAGGAGGACGTCGATTACTTCTGGGAACGTCTCTCGGAAGGCGGTGAGAAATCGCGCTGCGGCTGGCTGAAAGACAAGTTTGGCTTGTCGTGGCAGGTTGTGCCGACAGTGTTGGGCAGGCTGATGGCGGACAAAGATCCGAAGAAGTCGAAACGAGTGATGGAAGCGATGCTGCAAATGGACAAGATTGATATCGAGCCGTTGCAGCGTGCTTACGAAGCCGCGGATTAGACGGATTGTTCGCTAAGTTTGCTTAGACGTTCGAGAGGACGTTTTAGAGATAGTTTTTTCTTCAGCATGTCGGCCCAGAGATCGCCGACACTCGAAATGCGTTGGGCCATCGTTCGCAAAGTGAACGTTCCTGGCCCAACGTTTCCACGCTCCAACTCTTCCCAAGTGCATGGCGCTGACACTGGCGCACGGGGCTTCGCACGCACGGTGTAGGTAGCTGCGTATGTCGCACTGTAACCGTTGCGGCCCGTGTCGATGAGGATACGACCACCGCGATCCACCTTGCTGAACTCCTGCGTCAGGTGATCCGGATCACGGCTTACCAGGACTCTTCCGACAACATGCGCAAAACGCGCAACCGTGCCGAAGTCAGACTTGCCATCGAGTGGAACAGCGATGTGAAACCCTTTCGAGCCTGACGTTTTGATCCAGCTCGGCAGGCCAAGTTCAGTCAACAGATCTCGTAGATTCAATGCTGCCGCACGCAAGACATCAAGATCATCTTCTTTCGAGGGATCGAGATCGAAGATGCAGATGTCCGGGTTGTACAAGTTCGGCGTGCGCGACGGCCATACGTGGATCGTGATGCTGTTTTGATTTGCGAGCCAGAGTAGCGAGCGAGTGTCATTGGCGAGTGGATGATGGACTGTGCCGCCGTGCTTCGGCACTTCGACGCGCTGGAGCCATTCGGGAAATCCCTTCGAAACATCCTTTTGAAAGAAGCCCGGCGAGCTGATGCCGCGATGATAACGTTCCATCGTGACGGGCCGGCGTCGTAAGTGCGGCAGCATGACGGGCGCAATCGCTTCGTAGTACGACGCGAGTTCGCCTTTCGTGATCCCGTCATCGGGAAACAGAATCTTTTCAGGATGAGTGATCATCTTCAACAATGCTGAGCAGACGTGGATGCCGCAGTTTGCCGTGCACAGTCCATTCAATGAAACCTACTTGGACCACGATTTCGGGTCGCACCCAGTGCGCACGCAGGCGCGGCAAGCCGATGGCTTTTGTGAACGGCGGTTTCTCGATCTCCAGTTTGTTTAGTTGTGCACGCAGGTCGAGCAACATTTGCGTGTCGAATCCCGTGCCGATCTTTCCCGCGAACACGAATTCGCCGTCTTTGTGATAACCGACAAGTAGCGCACCCAGACCGACGCGCTTGCCCTGCGGATCCGTAAATCCACCGACAATAAAATTCTGCGACAGCTCACACTTCATCTTGAGCCACTCTTTCGAGCGGCGATGCTCGTAGATCGAACCGCGTCGCTTCGCAATGACACCTTCCCACCCTTCCCTCTGCGCACGTTCCCACGGTGCTGGATTGTCAATCAGCGCCACGCGATGCAGTGGATCTTTGAACGGCAACTTCGCCAGCAAGTCGCGACGCTCTTCGAGCGACAGTGTTGTAACGTTGCGGCCGTCGATCCACATGATGTCAAACACGTGATACGCGACTCTGCCGCCACGCCACGTGATCTCGCCATCGAGTATCAGTTCCTGGTTAGGAAGACGTTCAATTGCCTGTTGGACAGCGGGCAGGTCCTGCGGGAGATGATTGCGGGAGAACAACTGAACGTCGTTGCCTTTTTTGTAAGCGAGCAAGCGAATGCCATCGAACTTCCGCTCGAAGATCCACTCCGGCCCGCTGAAGCGCTCCTGCGTCAAAGTCGCAGCCATGGGCACGAGCCATTCCGGAAACGAAGCCATAAAACACAGATTACGCAGATTGCACAGATCAGTAAATCTGCGTAATCTGCGTAGTCTGTGAATAGACGTACTTTTCTACACGGAGTGGCTACAAGCGTTGCCTTAATCGCCGCGCACCGTAGTTTCGCCTTTGAGACGAAACGTCATTTCGCGCCTGTGAAGGTCGCGCGAAATCGAATCATTCGCGAGGTTGTTGGATTACGGCCATATCGCCCGAGCGGTTTTGTCGTCGATGCGCAGCGCTTCGGCAGCAAACTACTGGTCCATAACTACGGACACGGCGGGGGAGGCGTGACGCTTTCGTGGGGCACTGCGTCGTTGGCCGTCGATATGGCGCGCGACTTTCTCATCGCACGCAAGACTGCTCGGCCGACGCGTTTCGCTGTGCTTGGCTGCGGCGTCAGCGGACTCTCAACCGCGCGCCTGTTGCAGCGACGTTTTCAGCATAGTCCAGGCACGGTGACGATTTACGCGAAAGACTTGCCGCCCGATACGACGTCGAATATCGCGGGCGCGTCATGGGTGCCAACCTCTGTCTTCGAAAATAGCAGTCCCAAGTTCAATGAACAGTTTCGCCAGGCATGTCATATTTCGAACAGGGCGTTTCAATTGCTCGTCGGAACTGAGTACGGCGTGCGTTGGATCGACACGTTCGAGCTGATGCGTCATGAGCTGTCGCTACAACACGAGCTGCCGGGCGGCAACGATCTGTATCCGCAGATCGAGATTCATCGCGATCCGGAAAACTATTTCGGCTTCCCTTTTGTACGGCAGTACTCCACGATGCTGATTGAGCCGTCGATCTATCTCAGCGCGCTGCTGCGCGACTTCTACATCGCGGGCGGACGAGTTGTAGTGAAGGAGTTCAAGAGCCGCCAGGAGATCGCGCGACTGCCTGAGCCGGTTGTCTTCAACTGCACCGGCCTCGGTTCACGCGCGCTGTTTGATGATGAAGAGCTCGGTCCGGTACGTGGCCAACTGGAAATACTATTGCCGCAGCCCGAGGTCGATTATTGCTACTTGAGCAGTGGCTACATGTTTCCGCGTCGCGACGGCATCGTTCTCGGCGGCACATGGGACCACGACAACTGGTCGCTTACTCCTGACCCTGAACAAGCAACCGGCATTCTGGACGCCCACATGGAAATCATGAAAAATCTGCGTTAATCCGCGTTACTAATAACGCCAGCTCTTCAAATCCGCTCCCGGCTGCGCGCTCTTCGTAATCCTCTCCACGATCTTCGGCGCGAAGAATTGGTGATATCTCAAACGCGAGATCGCATTCGGTCGCGTGTGATCGCCGTTCCAGCAGTGCTCGGCGCGCGGTTCGTAATCAACTTCACCAGCGAAAAACGGATTCTTTGTCGTCTTCAAAAAATCCTCAACCAGATAGACCGCGTTGTTCAGAAAATAGTTGTCAGCTTCGCCAACATAGATGTGCAGCTTGCCTTCGAGCTTTGGACCGAGCTTGGCCCAATCGCGTTTCAGGATGTAACCAAGGTCGTAATTATCACGCCAGTATTCAGCGACCGAGCGATCGATCTTGCCGGTTAACTTGTCCCAGATCGGTTTTGGATAACCATCATTGCCGGCCGGCGAGTACACTGCCTGCCAAATGTCCCACTGCCCGCCCGAACGACTGTTCGTTCCGAGTGCGAGCTCCATGTGGTTCATATCTTCCACCGTCGCAGACAACTCGCCGAGGTAATTTCGTTTGCCGGGACGCGGTATGTGTTTCCACTTCGAATCAGCGTAATAGGCATTCTCGTGCTCATAAATATTCACGACGGTGTACGCGCGGAAGTCGATCGGATCTGGACACGCAGCCCAGGCACCGTTGTATTCGTCAGGATAGAACACCTGCACCGCCATCGCTTCCCAGCCGCCTGTCGATCCGCCGTAGAGAAAGCGTGCCCATCCTTTGCCGATGCCGCGTAAACGCTTCTCGATCTCAGGAATTAACTCGTAAGTGATCGCGTCGCCATATGGACCAAGATTGGCTGAGTTCACTGCGTAAGAGTCGTCGTAGTAAGGATTCGCGTGTTGGATTTCGACGATCAGAAAACGAGGAAAGTTCGGACCGGTCCAGTCTTTGTAAAACTGATACGCCTGCTCCTGCTGGATGCGGTTATAGCCTGCGAGTTTGAAACGCGCACTGTAATCGGGCTTGAGATTTGGATCGGGCGGAGTCTCGCGGAAGCCATCAAAGTCCGCCGGAAAGTGACCGTGAAAGATGACCAGCGGATAACGAGCTTCAGGATGCGAGTCAAATCCTTCCGGCAAAAGCACGTGCGCACCGAGATACATCGGGCGACCCCAGAACTTTGTTAGTCGTTCGCTTTGAATCCTGATGTGCTTGATGTACTTCGTGTCTTTTGGCGGCTCGATTGGTGGGATCACTTTGTCGAGCGTGATAGCTATCGATTGCGTGTTGGCGTCGATGCGGATCTGTTTCGGTGTGCTGTAGAGATTGCCGGGTGCGCGACTCCACTGCTGACCTTCACCGCGGTCCATCGGCAACTTCACCGTGTGACCATCCGCGCGCTTGAAGGTTTCGTAGCGATGGAGCAATGCCTGCACCCAGTACTCACCGGGCTTGAGCTCCGTAAGACTGCGTACTGGATAGCCAAAGGCGTTCTGATCGATAGTCTTTGTTTCGCCGGGTTTCCAGGTGTCGACGTCGATGCCGAAGACTTGTTGTGTCGTGAGGTCTTCACTGATTTGAAAGCGCGGCTCCTCTTCGTTATTCGTGGAGATCAGGAGTAGTAGACGGCCGTCGAGCGCGTCTTTACTCGCGGTTTCGGGAAAGGTGATGTCAAAGCGCGTCTGCCCATGAACGGTGAATATGGGGAACAGCAGCAAGACCAACATCAGTTTCTTCATAAACCAGGCTCCTTTATCCACAGATTACGCAAATTACGTCTCCACCGGCAGACCTTCAAGACGCATGATTGTCAACGCGTTCGTCGTCGGACATGGTCCTGGTCGCAGACGATAATCAAATACCATCCTGCTGTCATACACCTCTTCGCGGAAGTGATGGTTCGTCACTCCTTCGATCTGATCAGCCAACTTGATGAGCTCGAGATCGTGAGTTGCTATCAGTCCGACTGACGGAGTCTGCGACAACGCATGTATATACGATCGACTGCCGATGAGTCGCTCGCGACTATTCGTGCCGCGAAAGATCTCGTCGATTAAAAACAGCACGGGCAAGTCGTCTGCTTTGGTCGCCTCTCGCAACAGTGCCTGCAATCGTTTCACTTCCGCATAAAAGTACGAGAGACCATCCTGCACCGAGTCGCTCACCTTGATACACGTGAACAGCCGAAACAGCGAGGACTGCAGACGATCGGCATTGACCGGTGCTCCAGCGTAAGCAAGAGCGAGATTGATGCCGATTGTTCGCAGGAACGTACTCTTCCCTGCCATATTCGAGCCCGTGAGAATCACGATTCTCTGCTCATGATTCAACTCGAAATCGTTGCAGACTTTCGACTCCGGTTTCAGTAGCGGATGCCCGAGCTTGCGAGCATGGAATCGCGCTGTAGTCGATGTTAACTCAGGAAACGTGTAATACGGATTCAGATAAGCAAAGTTTGCCAGCGAGTTCAAAGCCTCGAGCTCATACCACGCATCCAACCAGCGTGGTAGAAGATGCGCGATCTCATTCTTAACCAGCTCGAGGCGATAGGTGAAATAAAAGTCCCACGGCACTAACACATGGACCAATAGCCATAAAATCGGGTTGGTGCGCAGCCCGAGTGCCGCAGCCAGTCGTCCCAGTCGCTTCATCTCGCGTGAAGGTCGTTTGCTTTGATCGACAAACGTAGCACAGATCTTCGCAAGGCCAGGAGTGTTCTGGTAACTACGCGACTCAAGATACTCAAACACTGCCTTGAAGTGAGTCAACGCCTTTTCAAGCTCATTCAACTCACCCCACGCAGTTGCGATTCGCGATTGCTTGAGAATCATCGAGCCCACGTAGACCAGGAAGACGATGGGCCAAATCTGCGGAATCAAATGAAAGCTGGCGAGCAACACGCACGCGATGTTCAATGCCGATAGGCTCACCAGGAATATCACTGTCGGCAGCAGCGATCCTTTATGTTCACTGCGCTCAATCCAGTCCACAAGTATTCTCGAATTCCAGAGTCTCGCAGTGCGTGACGGCCCGGTGCTCAGACGTGCAACGGCGGAGAGCAATTGAAGTTTATCGCGAAATAAAGAATGGTCTTTTAGCTCACGAACCAGTGTCTGCCGGTGCTCGATCGTTTGCATATCAGGTCGAAGTGTTAGCAACCACGATCTCAACGTCTCGCTGCCTTCTCTGGTTACGGCACAGTCAATTAAGCGATGGAGTGAGCGCTTTCCAGTGATGTCGAGATCGCTTTCAAAAGCATGGCCTGCGATAGTTGTTGTCGCAGCGTCTCCCGGCGGGATTCCATCCCAATCCAACTGCATCCGAGCGATCTGAATCTCTTTGATCTGGACGAGGAGCGAATTTCGAGTCAGGCTGTCGCGGACCCGGTTGTGATAGACAGTAACAATCGAAAACACGATCGCGAGCACAGCAGCTACAAACCACGCCGTTGTGCTTCCGGCAAAGTTGCAAAACGCCAGAGCCAGCAGTACGCCAGCAACGAAGATGACTCTCCGCGCGGTCCAATACTGACGGCTAATTGCATTGAGGGCATCAGCCCTGCGACCCAGGCGTACAATCTGCTTGTTAAGCTGCTCCAAACGAGTCATGCTTATCGAAACATATCATGAATACTCTCGCTGAGCGCGTGCAGGATAAAGCCGCTGAATGGAATGTGCGGCTCGAAGAAATTCGAGAAACGCCTACGTCGTTGGTCGGATTTGGAATGAGAGCCGACACGCGCGTCGTGCTTAAGATCACGAAGTATACGGGCGACGAATCGCATTCAGGCGCGGTACTGAGAGCGTATGACGGTGAGGGGTCGGTAAGAGTCTATGAATCGGAGATCGGCGTTGTCTTGCTGGAACGGCTTGAGCCGGGCGATCAGTTAGTGAATGTTGTTAAGCATGGCGGAGACGAAGAGGCGACGTGGATTCTGGCGGAAGTAATCGCGAAGTTAGCTGATCATCAGGCGCCGGCGGAGTGTCCGACAGTTGCAGACTGGGGACGTGGGTTCGATCGTTATCTGCAAAGTGGCGACGAGCAGATCCCTCGTGCGCTCGTCGATGAAGCTCGTGGGCTGTATCAAGACCTCACTGCATCACAACGCACAATGATGCTGCTGCATGGAGATTTGCAACATTACAACATTCTGTTTGATAACAAGCGTGGCTGGGTCGCGATCGATCCGAAAGGAGTTGTTGGAGAGCTTGAGTACGAGATTGGACCATTGCTTCGTAATCCGGTTGAGCTGCCCGAAGTGTTTGCGAATCCTGCCACGATCAAACGGCGACTCGAAATGTTGACGACGTCACTTCAGCTTGACTACACGCGCACTCTCAAGTGGTCCTATGCGCAGGCAGTACTTTCCGCTATCTGGGAGATTGAGGATGGACATCAGGCA
>DASUYO010000316.1:0-3738 GCA_036377375.1 Pyrinomonadaceae bacterium | reverse complement strand
CCAACTCTCATGACGAAGCGATCTAGTAAACCGGGAATCGCCGGTTACCGATGCTTCAGAACGTCAAGCCAATCTGCGCTTGAAATGATCGGGGCGACACGAAGTGTGTCCCACTGAATGTAGACAGAAAATTATAGAGCGCGACTTTGTTCGTAATGTTCATCGCTGTGAACCGCAGCGTCAGCTTTGTGCGATCAGTCCGCAGAAGATTGTCGGTGCCCACGCTTATGTCAAATAAGTGCCGTGGCGCGATGCGTGGCGGATTCGTGTCATCGTTCTCAGTGCCATCGGCGGGAATGCGCACGCGCAAAGCGCCGCGATTAGCTGAGTCACAAACTGTGATGGGATTAGTAAGAGTCGCGAGTGTGCTCCCGCAGAACAAACCAATCTGTTGTTGTTGGTCGGGCGTGAAGGTCAAGGCAGTGGCATAATCGGGAACCGCGCCAGCTACCAAGCCGCTGTCATAACGCCAGGTCAGCCCCACATACGGGCTCAACTTCCGCCAGCGTTCAAATGTGTATTGAAGGTTCGTGGTTTGTTCGAACTTCTGATCGTGATCAATGCGGAACACGCCGGCCGGCAGATCAGAATTAAAGAAGAGGCCGCCAGTTTCCGGCGGGAAGAAGCGCGCACGCGTATGCCCGGCAACCATAAAGGCCGTTAGGCCGTGCCAGTTTGTCAGATTGAACTTGAATGAGCCCCCGTCCAGCTTCGACTTCTGCCATGAGATGGGGAAGAAAACCGAAGTATTCAGCAGCGCGTTGAAGTCATATGCGTTGTCAGTCTTCTTGTTGAAGTAATCCAAATCGAGAACGATGTACTTGCCAATGCCTTGCTGTATGCCCACGTTGAATTGTGTGCGCGTACCTGGGCGCAAGGGCAGGTTACTCGTGTCACCCAGCGTCCCATTCGCCAAACCTCCAGCGCCCGTCACGCTCGAGAGTATCAAGTTCTCGTTGTACGGAGTTTCGAAGTTTCGTGTAAAGGAAGCGCGCAATACGGTAGCCGTGCTCTTAATGTGATACGAGAAGCCAAGCCTGGGCTGTACTAAACGCCCTTTCGTGATGCCGTTGTAATTGTCGAAGCGGACACCCAGCGAAGCGGTCGCATTGCCGATGGTTATGTTGTCCTGAGCGTACACTGCTTCCTGCTTGATGTCAGTGTGCCCGTGAAAGAGAAAGTAATGGCCGCCGCGCGTTAGATCGAAGGGAAGCAAGCCCGGAAGGAAATCAGGACTAGCTGGATCATTAAAGGTCGGATCAGTGATTCCAAAATTGAACCCTTCCGTCAGCAGCGTGTGCGAGAGTTGAACGCCGAACTTCGCGTTGTGCATCCCCTTGACGTAGGACAGATCAGCCTTGACTCCAAAATTATTCAGCCGACGTGATTGACCAAAGGTGATCGGCTGGTCCGCGAAGGCGGTCGGACTGGCAAAGTATTTCACCGTATCCAAACGAAAATAAGGATTGACCGTCAGCACAGTTGTGGGGCCAAAGATATGAACATAGCCAGGAGCGATGTTGAGACTATGGACCACCTGTTGTTGGTCCTGCCCGTTGGCTTGCTGATCGAAGTCGTTTGGCGTTTGAAAGCTATTGCGTGCCAGCGAGATATTTAAGTGAAAGGTGTCTTTTGAATTCGGGCTGTAGTCTATACGATCGAAGAGACTCGCCGATGTTCCTCTGTCGTGCAGCACGGTGAATTCCGGCGCATCAAGGAAACGTCCCGAGCGCTCAAAGTCGAAGGTCACAAAGTTGCCGATTCTCGCATTGCCATATCCCAACGAGCCGTCCTGACTTATTGTGCCGAACGTTCCGTAAGTCGTATTGAAACTGCCTGTGGGTCTTTTTTGATTCAAGCCACTCTTGGTAATCGCGTTGACGACAAGGCTGGTTTTATCACCGTATTCCGCGGGCGTCGCGCCGGTGATTACTTCCAAAGATTGGATCGCAGTTGTTGGCAGTTGAGTTGAGAAAGCTTTGCTCTGCTGATCAGAAACCGGTTGGTTGTCGATCGAATAAGACGTTTGCGCGTGGTCGCCAAGTGGATGGAAAAACCCATTTGAGTCGGCGACAACACCAGGCGCCGCCTGCGTGACTACATCACTCAGACCAGAACCCGGCGAACGGATAGGTAACCTGGTAATAAGCGATTGGTCGACGTCGGTGTGCGTCGTTGGAACATTTTCAATCACCTCGCCAGCACTATTAGTCACGGTGACGCTCTCTGTCGTAGTGCCAATCTCCAGCGGAATTTTGACGTTGATTGGGACCGCCGTGCGGACGACGAGTGACTGCGAAGCAGGAGCGAATCCTGTCGCAGTGACGCTAAGTTGATAGTTGTTCGGCGGCACGTCATGAAATTGAAACGATCCATCTGTGCCCGTGGTCAACGTACGCTTGTAACCCGTCACCGGATTCGAAATGGTGACAGCCGCGTTGGGAACAATTGCGTTGTTTGGATCGACAACCGTGCCGCTAACGGTTCCCGCCGTCAAAGATTGACCGAAAGCTATACAGCTTAGGCTTAGGATTATCGTTAACGAGAAAATAGATCTAAATAGAGTGGGAAGAGTGAAATTACGAATCATGGCATTTACCTCGCAAATTGAAAGCAGCGGATTATGGCTAATTAGACCCTCTTCGGAGAGGCATCAAATAAGCCGAATAGATTCGCGTGGTCCACTCAGTAGTAGATCTGCGGCGAACCCTTGAGCTGAACAATTAGAAGGTAATCGGAGGAGCTCGGTCTTTGACGATACTCTGAGTTCGGGAAATAAAAGAGACTGAGAGTTGTGGGATAACGGAAGTCGATCCTATGAGCGCCGCGAGAACTACCGGTGTGAAGATTTCGGCGCTCGATAAGCTTTGCTGAAAATGGCAGACGAGACAATCGCCGGACCGGACAGGATCCTGCGTCGTCGAGGATGGAACGTTTATCTTTACTGAGGTGTCTGTCTCAGTGAAAGAAAATGTTGTCTGAGACGGATTCCGTGAAAGACCTCCGTGTCGGTGCGCTAATCCGACCGTAGAACTAAACCCGACGAGGATTAGAAGCACGTAAGCCAACGCACGCGAACTAGACGCGTGCTGGCGATGATTAACTGACGGAAGCCTCTCGATCATCTTTCTTTCTACGGAACCTAGAGTTCTACCCGACTAAAAAATCTAATCTCATCACGGCATAAAGTCAACGCGAAATCGAGTCGCGAAATCGAGTCGTATCCAACGGCACTCGCCGAAGAACTTGTGCGGAAGCTAGCTGGCCACATGCTAACACTCGGGCAAACTTCTTTTCATTCCCCTTTAACGTCTCACAATTATTCTCTCTATGCGCGAGTGCTTCTTGACCAGTGCGGCACGTTACATGCAGGTTTGCGATGAATCGCACAATCCTCATAATCGAATCCGATCCTGACATAGCCGAAGTACTTGCGTACGCCCTGCAGAAGGAAGTGCGACCGGTTTTGATTGGGGTTTGGGACCATTGACCTCATCCGTGGCCCTTCAAACGTCGCGATGATCGCAAGGGATACAAGCATCAAAAGTGACCCGAAAATAATATGTCGTCGATGCACTTGATATTCCCCCCACGTTTGCCTTGTTCACTCACCCATAGTGAGAACCACGCGGAACCTCACCCGTCCGCTGTGCATCTGTTCATAAGCTTCTGCGACGCGATCCAGCGGATACTTCTCGATCATCGGATGCACATCGCTCAATGCGCTGAACTCCATGG
>DASUYO010000315.1:0-11643 GCA_036377375.1 Pyrinomonadaceae bacterium | reverse complement strand
GCGCGCTACTCACCCGTGCACCATCCCGATGAAGCGCGAAGTCGTAGAAATATTGTGCTGGAGGCTATGAAGCAAAACGGCTGGATCACGGCTGAGCAACAAGCGGCCGCCAGTGCCGAGTCGCTTGTCGTTGCGCCTGCTCCGGTTATCGACGATTCGCTCGCGCCTTACTTCGTCGACTATGTAAATCGTCTCGCGGAATCGGACTTCGAAACTTCAGGTAACAACCAGCGAATCTATACGACTATCGATCTCGAGTTGCAGCAAGCTGCGGAACAGGCAGTGAAGCGACAGTTGGACCGCCTTGATGTTCTTTATGCCAACCGTGGTTTGAAACCGCAGGCTGCGCTCGTGGCGTTGGATCCGCATACCGGGAATATTCTGGCGACGGTTGGCGGGCGCGATTACGCTCAGTCGCAACTAAACCGCGCCACAGATGCATTGCGCCAGCCTGGATCCACTTTCAAGCCTTTCGTGTACGCGGCTGCGCTGGAAGATGGGATCTCGCCGGTGCAGATGTTCATGGACGCGCCGAGAGAGTTTGTCTACGACCGCAATAAGATCTATCGCCCGGCAAACTACGGCGGCGGTTATTCGATGCATGAAGTGACGATGCGCACCGGGCTTGTCAGGTCTTTGAATGTGGTGACAGTAGATGTTGCGTTGCAGACGGGACTTGCTCGCGTCGCCAATCTCGCGACGCGGTTCGGCTTGCCGAAGCCTGAGCGTTATCCAGCGCTGGCCTTGGGCACGGAAGAAGTTACGCCACTCCAGTTGGCGGCCGCATATGCTGCTTTTGTGAATAACGGGCAACGCGTCGAACCGAAAGTAATCAGCAGTGTTGGCGAACCACCCGCGACACACGCCGCTCCGGCAACCGTCGATCAGGTCGTCAGTCCGACTACGGCGTACATGATTACAAACATGCTTTCCGCAGTTATCGATCACGGTACGGCTCGCAAAGCGCGTGGCGCAGTTCGCGGCACTGCGATCGCCGGCAAGACGGGAACGTCTCATGATGGTTGGTTTGTTGGTTACTCGCCGAATCTGGTTTGCGCCGTGTGGATCGGGTTTGACGACAACAAGCAACTTGGGTTGACCGGTGCTGAGGCAGCGTTGCCAGCGTGGGTTGATTTCATGAACGACGCGATTGCGTTGCGCCCGGACTTAGGTGGCGCGAACTTCGAATGTCCGGAAGGAATCAAGTTTGTGGAGATCGATGCGTTGACGGGGCTACGCTCGACCGTGACGTGTCCGGTTCGAGAGTTGATTGCGGTTACAGAGCGAATGTCGCCAAATCTCGAATGCTATTTTCATGGGAACTTGCCGGTGCAGAGCAGTCCATTTGCCGAGGAGATTGAATCGACGAGTGAATTCGTTGCGAAGCAACGACGAGTTGAAAAGAAAGAAGTAGATTATAGGTCTACCAGAGTGGATGTCGATCAAAACGGGCGCCGATCGTTAGTAAATGATCTGCGATGATCAGCGTTCAAGAACGACTTGCGCGATGGCGTGCTCGCTTGTATGCGAGATCGAGAGATGCGTCGCCGTCGCGCGAAAGTTTTCAAAAATCTCCCGCACATGCCCCTTGAAGATCAAGTACGGCGCGCCGCTTTCTCGTGCTGCAACTTCCACGTCCTGCCAACTAATTCCGCCACGCCAACCAGTTTGCAACGCTTTCAGCGCCGCTTCTTTCGCCGCGAAGCGCGCTGCATAATGCTGTGCAGCGACGGCGCCGCGCGTATCGCAGTACTCGCGCTCGGCTGCCGTAAAGACACGCTCGGCAAAACGCGGTGTGCGCAAAAGCACTTCGCGAATCCGTGCGACTTCGATAATGTCTATACCGATGGAAATGATCACAAGCGATGACCAACTAACCGACGCCGGATTTTACTGGCGCGAGCGCGACGGCGTACGCGCTCTCATCTGTGCTCCACTCGAAGACGATGGTTTTGTAAACGGCTTCTCAACTCGTCTCGGCGGCGTCAGCGACATGCCCCAGGAGGCACTCAATCTCGCCGGCTTCAACGATGACGCAGCGGATAACATTCTGGAGAATCGTCGCCGCTTTCTCAAGCTTTTTCCGGGCGACTGGACGTTTGCGGGTTGCTGGCAGGTGCATGGCGCCGACGTACGCGTCGTCCATTCAGTGGAAGAGGCGAAGCCGGCTGAGAACCAGCGTGGTGAAACGGTCTTCTGCGATGTGATCGTGAGCAATGCACAAGGAGTGCTGGCCGGCGTCAAGACTGCTGACTGCGTACCGATTCTGTTGGGCGATCCTGTTACTGGTGCGTTTGCTGCCGTGCACGCCGGATGGCGAGGGACCCTGGCTACGGTAGTGATTGCTGGTGTCGATCGGCTGGCGAATGAATACGATGCGAGGCCTGAACACTTGCGAGTGGCTATTGGCGCTTCGGCTGGACCATGTTGTTATGAGGTTGGAAGCGATGTGATCGACGCTTTTACGACTAAGTTCAGTGATGCAGAAAAACTCTTCACACCAACGCGTCCGGGCCATGCGATGGTCGATCTGCTGACGGCGAATCGCGATCAGTTGATATCAACTGGAGTAAAGCCCGAGCGAATTCACACTGCGCCGATCTGCACAATGGACCGCACAGATCTCTTCTTCTCCTATCGCAAAGAAAAAAAGTTGAATGGGAAAGTCGGCCGCCTAATGGCCGTCGTCGGCCGCAAGTGAATGGGTCTTCCTTTTGTGCTTTTTGTGCCTTTTTGCGGCTTACTCGACGTTGATCCACATCTTCACTTCACGCGTAACCGGCGGGAAGCACGATTCGTCGGTACACGCCTGGAACCTGAGCTTGCCCTTGATTTCTCCAGATCCGCCCGAATAATTTGCCGGTACAGTGACGTTGAAACGAACCACTGCGCGGCCTTCGTACACGGCAACCGCTCCCTTCGAAAACTTTAACTTCCGCATCACGGCTCGTGGGTATGAAATTGGCCCAACCTGCATTCCCGAAGGCGTCTCTACATCAAGCTTTGTGGCAACGAGGAACTTGTCGAGTGGTTTGCTGGATTGAACGTGCAGTCCGGAAGGTATATCTATCACGACGCTCGCACGAGTTATGCGCCCCTTCTTTATTTTGTCTGGAGCTATCGAGCCGCTGACGTTTACGTCGGCAGAAGACTGCGCAGCCGCGCTGGAACTGAAAATAACCGGAATGAGGAGAACGATGACTAAAGAAAAGACGTGACGAAGTTTGATCATCAATTGTTAGCTCCGACTAAGTTTGATTTGTTAAGTGTGGTTTGGCGCGCCGCCAGTTGCCCGCACGCAGCAAAAATGTCTCTGCCGCGCGGCCGTCGCACGTAAGTGTGAATTCCTTTCGACTCCAGAATATTTTTGAACCGCTCGACAGTCGCGTCGCTGGATGGACGATACGGCAGCGGGTCGGCTGGATTGTGCGGGATCAAATTCACTTTCGATCTAATGTCGTGACGATTGAGCAGATTTGCGAGTTGGCGCGCGTGCTCGGCTGAGTCGTTGACCCCGTCGAGCATCACATATTCAAACGTCAGCCGCTCGCCCGGCCTCAGGGTTTTCTCGAACACCTTGCAGGCGCTCAGCAACTCATCCAACGGCCATCTCTTATTGATCGGCATTAGCTCATTGCGCAGCTCGTCTGTTGGCGCAGCCAATGAGATTGCGAGATGCGGACGATCCGAAGTTTTCGCGAGATCTAAAATGCGCGGCACTACACCCGCGGTCGAAACTGTAACCCGATTCGGAACGATGTGCAGGCCATGAGGATCGGCCATCACGCGCAAGGCCTTCAACAGTTGGTCCAAATTGAGCAGCGGCTCGCCTGCACCCATGGCGACGAGATTCGTTCCGCGCGGCAGTTTGGCGCCCGTACCATAAGCGTCGTTCAGTGCTATGTGGATCTGCTCGACGATCTCACCGGCAGTTAATGAACGCAACAACCCGAGTTGTGCTGTGAGGCAGAACGTGCACTGGAGTGGACATCCCGATTGCGACGAAAAACAGATCGTGTCGCGGCGTTCTTCGGGAATGAAAACGGTCTCGACGGGGAGACCATCGTGAGTCTTCATCAGGTAGCGCCGCGTGCCGTCAGTGGATGTGTATTGTGATTCGACTTTGAGGGTTGCCGCCGTTGCGATGTCCTTCAGACGGGCTCGCAAGTCCTTCGGCAAATCCGTTATCTGGTCGAAGCTGCGCAGGCGACGATGTTGTAATGCCGCAAAAAGCTGCCGTCCGCGATACGCCGGTTCGCCAAGCGTTTCGACGAATGCGACTATTTCCGGCTGACTGAGCCCGGTTAACTGAACTGCCTTGTCCATGCAGAAGTAATTTTAGCATCTGACACCTGCATGTCTCATCCACGCACGGGAACCTGAAGAGTCACGCGAACTAATAACTACGGCATGATAGTAAATGTCGCGGATGGCATGATCGTTTGACCTGACACGTGATCGCGAATGCGAATTTGAATTTGATACTCGCCGGGCTCAAGCAAGCGACTATCGATCAGGCGTGACAATGTTAATCGCTGTCCGGCGTCGTTGATTTGTCGCCAATCTTCTGTCTCTTTACTCAGCTCCTTACCGTTCTTGAGTAAGACATACTCCGCATCTGCGGCGGGTCGCAGTGTCGTTTGGTCTATGGCTGCGTTATAGATTTGCAGGTACACGCCAACGGGTTGATTGCGCTTGAAAACTCCGGAAACGTTTGGGATCACCCTGGTTGTTCCGATAGTGAATGGGCCAACCGCAGCGCCGCCTTCATTGTTTTCCAGTTTTGCCGCGAGGATCACGCTTGAGGCGGAAAGTTGATCCGAAGGAAACTCAGGAACAACAAATCCGACCTGTTTCAATCCTGCTGCTCCTGATTCGACATCGCGAACCATCACATCCACTCGATAACGTCCGGGGTTGAGTGTGAATGCACGCGCGTAAGCTGACTTGCGAGTGCGCGCGGTGGTGAGCTCTTCAGAGGTAGCAGTCGTGCTAACTGAATCTTCAAACTTGCCTACCGGACGATTTGCAACAGTGATCACTCGACCAAAAATATTCAGACGCGCAGTCTCGATTCCACCACTGTTCGTAAACGAGAGTTGATCGTTGTCGGTTTGGAGTGTCAGCAGTACAAGCACGCGATCATCAGATTGCTTGAAGTAGTTGATCTGAGTTTCGAAGTTGATTGGATTTTCATACGCGACCGGTGTATCGGTTGAAGCGCCCATGAAATTTCTCTCGAACGGGAGATCGCGCTCGAGGGTGGTTATGAGGTCCAGCACTTCGAATGGTGAATCCTGTGAGCGACTGTAGTTGACGCGACCAAAGCCACCGAGATTCGCGATTCGATCGGCGCGCGTTTCGAGTCCGGTAAGTTCAGCAAATGTCGGTGCGGCGCCCGGAATGTGGATCAACGCATCTTTCTCGTCGGAATTCCTCGCCAAACGGTACTCGCCCGACCCGGTTGGATCGACAAACTCGAGCTCAACTCCGCTTCTGACGTTGGGAATGTTTCGATAGAACCACTTCTCAAATGGATAAGTTGAGGTCAATCCGCCGCCTTCATATGGCGCTCGCTCGTACGAACCTCCTGCCGGATGTGACTCGATCTCGTCGGGCTTGCCGAACTTGATGTAGATGCGCCCGCGATCAGTGAAGCGGCCTGGTTTGCCGGAAGAGAAATGCGCGTTTGCGTAAGCGACGCGCTCGTAGAACTGTTCCTTGAATTCGTTTTCTTCTGTGTTTGGATCAGGGTCGCGGCTCTTCCAGACGTCTTCGATGAATTTCTCGCGCTCGTCGTCGGTTCTGAGTTTTTTCCACGCGTCGCGCTCGGCCTGCGTGAGAATCAGATCGACGTCGCTGATCCAATTGACGTATGCCTTCTTGAGTTCTTGCTTTACCTTGCGCGGTTTTTCTTCAGGATTGGGTTTGGTCTGTTGAGCTGAAATCGCGAGCGTTGAAAGTGAAAGCAGGAGAAGGGCGGTAAGGAGTCGATGGCCCAAGGAGACAGGCATGTGCGGTCGCTTCCTTTCAGTAGTTGAGCTTATCTACCCGCATTTGATCTAGTTCAGAGTTCAAGCTTTAGCTTGCTTGCGTGACAGCAATGAACTGCAAGCTAAAGCTTGAACTCTGAACTAACCTCGATTCCGGGTTAGATCTGGTTGGGAGACGACTATTAACTTACTGCGTAACGGTGAACTTTTGTGACGGTGACAGCGATTGTCCAGTAACTCGATCGCGAATTCGGATTGTAATCTCGTATTCGCCCGCCGGCAGATTGCGCGTGTCGATTAAGCGCGCGAGTGTCAGACGTTGACCAGAGTCGCTCATGCCGCGCCAGTCTTCAGCTTGTTTGCCGAGTTCCTTGCCGTCTTTGAGCAATGCGTATTCAACGTCGACTGAAGGTCGTAGCGTAGTTTGATCGATACCCGCATTGTAAACCTGGAGATACACGCCGACTGGCTGCCCTCGCTTGTAGATACCGGATACGTTCGGGATGACTTTAGTTGTGCCGATTACAAACTGGCCCACCGCAGGTTGATCAACGAGACTCTCGAGTTTCGCAGCAAGAATCAGCGTCGAAGTGCTGAGTTTTTCTGAATCGTATTTCGGAACTGTGAAACCGAGTTGTTTCAGACCAGTTGCGCCGGAAGTCACGTCGCGAACAATCACGTCGACTTTGTAGGTTCCAGGAGCCAACGGCACCGCCTTCTGGTAGGCAGATTTTCTATCTCGCGCTTCGCTCAACTCTTCAGCAGTCGCTGTCGTGATCACCGGATCTTCGAAGATTCCGACGCGACGACCTGCAACGGAAGTGATTCGCGCGAAGATGTTCATGCGCGCCTGTTGCAATCCGCCGCTATCCTGGAAAACGAGATCTTTGTTTTCCGTCTGGATAGTGAAAGCCGTAATCACTTTTTCATCTGACTGGCGGAAGAAGTCGACTCTCAGGTCGAAATTCAGCGGGTTCTCTTCAACGACGCCGGTGTTAACTGCTGTTGCCAGGTCGTTGAATTTCACTTGTGGGGGACGGCTGAGATCGGCCAGCAGTTGCAAGCGAGAGAAGGGGCTGTCTTGTTCGCGCTGATAACTTTGATTACCGATGCCGCCGAGACCAGCGACGCGATCTGTTTTATCGGAAAGTCCCAATTGCTCGGAAAGCGTCAGTCCGGCACCCGGAACCATTAAGAGAGCATCTTTTTCGTTTGGATTTCTCGCAATGCGATACTCGCCGCTGCCCGTTGGGTCGACGAATTCGATTTCGATTCCGGAACCGACGCCCGCCAGATAACGATAGAACCAGATCTCAAAGGGATAAGTGCTGGTCGAGCCGCCGCCTTCATATGACGGACGCTCGTAAGCACCGCCCATCGGGTGGGTTTCGCGTTCATCCGGCTTGCCGTACATGATCCAGATGCGGCCGCGATCGCTCTTCCAACCAGGAATGCCGGAGCTGAAATGCTCGTTCGCGTATGCGATGCGCTCGTAATACTCTTCTTTGAACTCGTTCTCGTCGGTGTCTGGATCCGGGTCACGACGGCGCCAGAATTCCTCGATGAAGCGTTCACGCTCGTCGTCGTTGGCCAGTTTCTTGAATGCCTTACGCTCTTCATCGGTGATGATGTAAGTGACGTCCTTGTCGAGCCAGTCTTTATAGGCCTTCTTCAGTTCGGGTTTTACGTTACGTGGCTTAGTGCTCGGATCCTGCTGATCCTGCGTGAAAACCCCTGGACTGGCGCTAACGAACAAGGCTATGAGGACGACCAGACGAAGAGCAAATTTCTGGTAAGACATTATGAAAAACTCCTGTGAATGCGGTACGAATTCGTGCGATATAAACTGCTGCCGGCTACCCTTTGAAGACTCTGGATTCTAAGATCCGCTGAGAACACAGTCAAGATGCGGTTGCCTTTGGGCTAGTTGCCTAAAACCTGTGTAAATTCGGGTGTTTAGCTCGCTGTGCGCGGCTTATTGAAGATCCACGCAATGAAGATTGAGACAATGTACAGAACCAACATGGGTGCCGCGAACAAGAGCATGTTGGGAATGTCATTTGTCGGAGACAAGACTGCGGCGGCGATCAGGATCACCACGAGCGAGATTTTCCAGACGCGAATCATGAGTCGAGCCGTCACGAGACCGATGCGGGCCAGGACGTAGGTTATTGCGGGCATTTGGAAAACGACGCCCATGCCCAGCATGACGATTATGATGAAGTCGAAATAGTCGTCAGCCTTCAATAAGAGACGAAAATCCGAACCTAGACCAAGTAAATACTTGGCAGCCGGCGGGAAAATAACGTAGTAGGCGAAGGCAGCGCCCAGAACAAATGAAATCGAGGAGAGCAGGATGAACGGCGTTACGTAGGCGCGTTCGTGCGGGTAGAGTCCTGGTGATACAAATCCCCAGATCTGCCACAGCAGGAAAGGCACTGACACGCAGACTGCGGCATAAAGAGAGACTTTTACATACAAAGAGAACGGTTCCAGGGCAGTGGTAACGATGAGTTTATCGTTAATCCCGGAAAACGACTCTGCTGCTGTGCCCACTTCAGTAGGCAAACGCACGCCTTTGGGTATGACGGTGTTACCCGCAAAGAGCGGCTCATCAGTGAACATACCCAATTTTCCGTTCGCATCTTTGTAGACGCGCGCCATTACGGACGCACCCGCCGGAATCAAGCTCGTTCCTAATTTGGTTTCTTCAGCGAAGACGTATCTGCCGGCATCATTCTCCTTCAACGAGCTAACAGGCGCAATCATCTCAGTGCCTGTCTGACCGGCGATGGGAACTTGTCGTCTTTGAGCGTCAGCTAACGCGCGTTCCACTGGTGCAGCGAGAAAGGCAAAGATCCGATCGGAAAAGTAAAAGCAGGCTGCTCCCGCGACAAAGATAAAGATGAATGAACGGATCAGGCGGCGACGCAGCTCGTCGAGATGTTCCAGGAAGGACATCTGTCCGCCGAGTTCTTCTTCTTTTCCTTCTTTTCCACGGTTAGCGGATAGTGATCTTAAAAGTGCAGACATGGATCAGTTGATTAAAGCCAATCTTGCTTTCTCGTGGGCCGTGTTTCCGCTTGCGCCGCTTTGGCGGAAATCTCTGTTGGTTCAGGTGGCGTTTCCCAAACGGTTTCCGGAGTGGTTTGGGTTGAAGTCTCACGCGCAACGACTAGATCCGGATTGGGAGTTTCAACTGTTGCGGATCCGTTTGCGCTGGCTTCGTATGTTGCTGGCCGCTGCGCGTCGAGCATTGAATTGTCTTCTGCCCTGATGGTTTCCAAAGCCACCTCTCGTTCCCACGTGCGCTTGAAATCGTCGGACGCTTTCCGGAATTCAGCCAGTCCCTTTCCCATAGAACGCGCGAGCTGAGGCAGCTTTCGTGGACCAAAAAAGATGAGTGCCACTACGAGGATAAAGAGTAATTCAGTGCTGCCGAGAGAATCGAGAATCAGTGCAAACACGGCTTTTCACCTTTCTGCAATCGCGAACGCTGTTACCTCGCCGGAGCGGCAATACCGGAAAGAGTCGGGCTTCGTTAGTGACGTGAATTGTAGCGCGTCGCTGTTAAAAAGAAGAAGTCGAGGCTGATTAAGAAGACTTCGCAAGGATCATTTACAATCAGAATCGCGGCCATTAGATCTTAGTCCACATTGTTTGCGAGCACAATCGATGAATGAGGAAACAGATATAGCGGTAGAGTCGGCGGGAATGCTACAGGCGTTTGCCGAATGTGCTGACGCGGTCGCGGCGACGACGAAGAAGCTCGAGAAGGCCGCCATCGTTGGCGGTTACCTTGAAACTCTCACAAATGAGGACCTGAGTCGGGCAGCGCGATATTTTGCGGGTCATCAATTCGCATCAACAGATGCACGGACGACGAATGTGGGGGGAAGTATTATCAGTGCTGCGTTGTGCGAGGCGACAGGTTTTAGTCTCGAGGATCTATCTCCGCGTTATGTACGGCTCGGAGATCCGGGCGACCTCGCTGCTGAGATCGTCAAAGAAGCGAAACGTTCTGTTCAGCCAACGATAACTCTTGCTGAAACCGAGTCGCTAATCGCGCGATTGAGTGAGACACGAGGGATAAAAAACAAGACCGCGTTGCTTAGCGCAGTATTGCATCGCGCGACACCGCTCGAGGCGAAGTACCTGGTGAAGTTGCTCGCAGGTGATCTGCGCATTGGTCTAAGAGAAGGTTTAGTCGAGGATGCTATTGCTCGCATTTTTAATCGGTCCTTGGAAGATGTTGCGTACGCAAATATGCTGTTGGGTGATATTGGCGAGACGGCGATACGTGCACGATCAGGTGATCTTCGCGACATCAGCATGCGGTTGTTTCATCCCATCAAGTTTATGCTCGCAACACCAGCCGCAGATCTTACCGATGTCGCGAGGACCATGCCCGAGGAGTTTTTAGTTGAAGACAAGTTTGATGGCATACGTGCGCAGGCGCATGTAGAGTCGGGAAAAGTAGCGATCTATTCTCGGACCATGGATGAAATCACCCACCGATTTCCGGAGTTGATTGAGCCGCTTAAATCTTTACCTACAGACGTCATCATTGATGGAGAGATAGTTCCCGCCAGCGGCGACGTGATTCTTCCGTTCAGCGAGTTGCAGAAGAGGCTGGGCCGAAAGACCGTCGGCACGCAATTGCTAAAGGCAGTTCCGGTTGCGTTGATTGGATATGACCTTTTATATGCCGGTGGGAGAGTGCTAATCGACCAACCCTTGAGCGAGCGAAGACATCTACTGGGCCAGGTACTGTCCGATCATGGGCCATTGCGAATGTCGGAGGGCAAACTGCTCCGCGATGCGGCAATGCTCGATGATGAGTTTGATTTAGCGCGAGGTCGCGGTAATGAAGGACTCATGATCAAAAGCCCGGCTTCGTCGTACAAGCCGGGCCGGCGTGGCCGTGACTGGCTCAAGTTAAAGCGAGCCATAGCGACTCTTGATGTTGCTGTTACCGCAGTGGAAGTGGGACACGGAAAACGCCGTAATTTACTTTCAGATTACACTTTCGCTGTGCGCCGTTCGGCCGAGGATGATGAGCTTCTGAATATCGGAAAGGCATACTCGGGTCTGACCGATCGAGAGTTAATCGAACTGACAGAATGGTTCAAAAATCATACGCTTCAGGAATTTGGGCACGGGCGGGTTCGCATTGTTGAGCCGACAATTGTGATTGAGGTCACGTTTGACAGAGTTCAACCATCCAAGCGACACAAGAGTGGTTATGCCCTGCGATTTCCAAGAATTCTTCGGTTGAGGCCGGACAAGACCACAAATGATATCGATACGCTCGAGACGGTACGACGGTTAGTCGAGACAACTGACAATCCATTTCCGACGAAAGGAGGCTGAAATAGGGGCTAAGGGCGAATTGCCACAGCGGTTTTCCATGTGTAATAGTTAAAGTTCCTATTGCCACGGAGGCCGGATGGCGGTACGATGCAGCACGTCACCGCCTCCCAAGCAAGCTTTCAAACGTTGATCGGTGAGCCCGGACACACAAAACCACATGCAGCCCGGCGAGGCCGAGGCGACAGCTACAGTGGTTTGTTTGGGTGTGCTTCTTCTTAGTACACTGAAAGAAGGACTTCCAACGTTTTGAATATCAGGTAATCGGACGTTTCAGCCG
>DASUYO010000314.1:0-5739 GCA_036377375.1 Pyrinomonadaceae bacterium | reverse complement strand
TGGTTACGAGCCAAACCCACGAACGAGGCCTGAAGGGCCGAAATACACAGGTATTCCGCCCTTTCAGGGCTGGAATTAAAAACTTTGATTAGCTCCAGGGGCGACGCGCTCCACTTCGTTTCGCGCTTGCCCCTGGCTTTTTTATTCCGCGCCTTTGGCGCTGCAATTCATATGTTTGCTGACTTTGAGGGAAAGCGCCTTTGAGCAATGATTCTTCAACGACACGGTTGCCGCTGCGAATCGGAATACTTCTCGATTCGTTTGTGCAGCGTAAATGGATCTATAAAGTCATTGACGAGATCCAGGCATCGGGCATTGCCGAGATCGTAGTCGTCATCAAGAACGAGGCACAGACGCCGCGACAAAGCAGGCTAAAAAGTTATTGGCGAAATCGAAAGTACCTGCTCTACGCGCTCTACAACAAGGTCGACGACTCCCGAGTTAAACTCAATCCCGACGCGTTCGAGCCCACCAATATAAAGCCGCTGCTTGCGAGCTGCCCGGTAATCGAAGTCCTGCCGGAGATGAAGGCCTACTCTGACTGGTTTCCGGAAGAAAAGATAAATCAGATTCGTGAATTTCATCTCGATGTAGCGCTGAGTTTCGGGTTTCGCATACTCAAAGGCGAAGTCCTCAAGATTGCTCGACACGGCATCTGGTCCTGGCATCACGGCGATAACACTGTAAATCGAGGTGGGCCGGCGGGCTTCTGGGAAGTCATGGATGGCATCCCCATTACCGGATCGGTTCTGCAAATCCTCACCGAAGATCTCGACAATGGCCCCGTCATCTACCGTTCGTGGACGTCGACCAGTGACCAGTTTTCCGTGAAAGCAAATCGAAACAATCTTTACTGGAAATCGTCTGCGTTTGTGTTGCGGAAATTGAGAGACCTCGCGGCTGGGCGGCCGATATGCACACCTGAGAACCACTTGTATCGGCCGTACTACAACAGACTATTCCGCATGCCGACAAACGGGGAGATGTTGCCGCGATTAACGAGGCTGGCGGGCAAATATGTCGGCAGTAAGTTTCAGAGTTTACTCAGCAACGATCAGTGGGCGCTGGCTTACAGATTCAAATCCGGATCGTGTGATGCAAACAACACGTTCTACCGTTTCAAGAACCTGATACCTCTCAAAGATCGCTTCTGGGCTGACCCGTGTGTGATCAAGGAAGGAGATACTTATTACGTCTTTATAGAAGAGTATTTGAACGAAACGGGTAAGGGCCACATCTCCGTGATCGAGCTGGACCGCAAAGGCGTGGTGAATGGTCCAACCAGAGCTCTCGAGCGCGACTATCATTTGTCCTACCCGTTTGTCTTTGAATGGAACGACAACTACTACATGGTGCCGGAGAGTGCTGCAAACAAGACTGTCGAGCTGTATCGCAGCACTGCGTTTCCGTTTGAGTGGAAGTTGGAAAAAGTCTTGTTGACGGATGTGCGCGCTAAAGACGCGACGCTAGCGGAAGTTGATGGAACGTGGTGGATGTTTGTGTCGATTGCGGAAAACAGTATCCCTGACGAGTTGTATCTCTTCTCTGCTGAGACTCCGCTCGGACCATGGACACCGCACCCGCGCAATCCGGTCAAATCAGATGTAAGAGGCTCGCGTCCCGCGGGCAGATTGTTCAATTGGAACGGCGACCTTTATCGTCCGGCACAGAACTCGTCGAGGCGATACGGCTACGGAATATCGATCAACAAGATAGTCCAACTCGATCGCGAAGGGATCCGGGAAGAGGAGATCTCTACTGTTCTTCCTAACTGGCGTAAAGATCTCATTGGGACTCACACGATCAGTATTGCCGGCGACCTGACGGTGATCGACTGTTTGATCAGAAGATCAAGGTGGTCCTGAGCTGTTACTTTCATCTAAGAATGTGACTTGGTGGAGAATTATCAAGGGCCTGCTGCTAATCGGGCTCATCTGGTTCGTCGTCGCCTGGGTTGCGGCGCGCGCGCTGATCGTGCAGACCGAGCTTCCAAGCGCAGACGCGATCGTGGTGCTTAGTGGCTCCAGCACTTACGTCGAGCGCACACACCAAGCAGCAGGGTTATACAGTCAGGGCCGGGCGCCGCTAATCGTGCTGACCGACGATAATACCCGCGGTGGCTGGTCCAGCGCGTTGCAGACAAACCCGTATTTCGTTGAGCGAGCGCAGGCAGAATTGGTCAAACGGGGCGTTCCGCCCGATAAGATAAGGGTTGCTCCAGGCGTTGCTTCGAGCACTCGCGACGAGGCGTTGATAATACGCGACTACGCTTCAGCAGAGGGATTTCGGTCCATTTTGATTGTGACTTCGGCTTACCACTCGAGACGAGCGTTTCGCAGTTTGCGGCAAGCCTTCGCTGGGACCGGAACGACACTCGGAATCGAGCCGGCGCCCATCGGCCAGCAAACACCGTCACCGGCTTTTTGGTGGTTGCACATCGAAGGTTGGCGTTCTGTGGGTGTCGAGTATGTGAAATTGATTTATTATTGGGTCCGCTACGGATGACCCGGACGAATATGGATTTTCGTAGCTTTTAGTCTTATTCTTGCATTATTATTAGTGGCTTCTCCAAAATACCTCGTAGCTCAATCAGGGATTCACATGGCCAGCAACGAAGCAGACATCCTCAGCAAGCTAAAATGGTCTTTGCCCTGGCTGCTTAGATATCCGTTATGGCGAGCGGGCAAACTTCTCGAACCCGGAACGACTGGACCGACGCACGTCATCTTTGTCGTAGCAAATCACTTCGAACCCGGCGTCGGCAAGCAAGCCGCTGCGCCTGTCGATCACTGGTGCAAGATAGCGCAGTCCACCGGCCGCTCCGTCGTAGACCATGACGGAACTTTTTTTCGTCACACATATTTCTTTCCGGCCGAGCAATACGACTACGCGTCTATTGAAAAGCTTTGCGCACTGGAGGAAGCGGGCCTGGGTGAGGTGGAGGTGCATCTCCATCATGGAGTCGACAAACCTGACAATGCTTCAAACACGCGCCATGCGTTAGAAACGTTTCGGGATACCCTCGCGTACGAACATCGCTGCCTGTCGCGCGACACTTCCAGTTCATCACCCCGCTACGCGTTTGTTCATGGAAACCTGGCTCTAGCTAATTCAGCCGGTGGACGGTATTGCGGAGTCGATTCGGAGATGGAGATACTGGCATCTACCGGTTGCTACGCCGATTTTACTTTGCCATCTGCTCCGGAGCAGTCACAGGTTCCCAAGATCAATGCGATCTATCAGTGTGGACATCCGTTAGAGCAAGCGAGGCCGCATCGCTCAGGTCCGGACTTGAAAGTTGGTGACAAACCGAATCTGCCAATAATAGTAACTGGACCTCTGGTGTTTGATTGGACGCGTCGAGTTCGTGGTTTACCAATACCGCGAATGGATGACGGGGCGCTTGCCGGTAATTATCCGTTGAAGATGGCTCGCTTCAGGCGTTGGCAGAGCGCGCAAATTGGAATCAAAGGCCGACCTGAATGGATCTTTATTAAACTTCATTGCCACGCTTTCTTCGAGCAGGATCAGGACGCGATGATGGGCGATGAGCTGAGAAGATTCATGACTGAGATCGTAGAGCTCGGAGACGCGACTGGACGATTCAGGGTTCACTTTGCGACCGCACGAGAAGTCTTCAATATTATTCTGGCCGCATTGGAGGGCAAGCAAGGGGATCCGGCACAATACAGAGAGTACAGTCTGCGACCTATCCGAAAAGAGTCGCCGGTGCGCGAGCTTAAAGAAGCGACCACTATGCGACCGGACATGTTAGAAGAAAGAGTAAGTTGAAGGGGCTTTGCACGAAAGTTAATTTAGGCTTTATTTTTCTTGCCAGGTGCTCCGGAGCAGCATGATGTTTATAGCCTTGGTTTTTTTTAATTAGCCGCTGGTGGGGTGCGGCCGCCATCCTTCCTGACTCATTTTTGCAGAACCTAGAGGAATGGAGTTAAATAACTACCATCTCGACGAGCTTCGCATTGCAAATACCCCCGGACATTCCCACCGCATATTGCCCCCGGTATTGAAAACGGACCGTACTGTCCTTGACGTTGGATGTGGTGCGGGCCAGACGTTGATTGCAACTTCATTCGAGTCAGGCACGACCGTCATTGGTTTGGATCGAGACAAATCAGCTCTTCACCTGGGAAAGCAGTTAGACCAGAGGATCAGTTTTGTATGCGCAACCGGTGAAAGTCTTCCGTTTCAGTCCGAACGTTTTGATTTTGTTTTTTCGCGCGTTGCGTTGCCCTATATGCAGCTCGATGAAACGTTGTCAGAGATTCGGCGAGTATTGAAAACTGGAGGAAGAGTTTGGCTGGTATTACATCCATACTCGATGGTGCTCAAGGAAACTCTCGACGCAGTCTCCCGGCTGAACATCAAACGTGCAGGCGTTTGCCTTTACGTGATGGCCAATGGGATAGTCTTAAATTCCGTTGGTAAGGAGTTTCATCTGCCGTTTAAAAAAGATTATTACGAATCTTTTCAAACGGTCAGAGGAATCACGAAGCTGCTTCGAAAAGCAGGCTTCGACGACATACGAGCGGAGCGAAATCGCTTTTTCGTGGCTAATGCAACGAAGGCGGGGTAGGTCTTTAGCAAAGCGAACATGAGACAACGACCGGAAATCCACTCCGACGCTGCTCCAGCAGTGAGTGTGATAATTCCTGCATACAACGCAGCGACGTATATTGGGGAAGCTCTCAGGTCAGTTTGCGAGCAGACCTTCACGTCGCGCGAAGTAATCGTTATCAACGACGGTTCGCCTGACACGGATGAGTTTGAGCGCGAGCTCGAGCCGTTCGCAGCCTGCATTCAGTACGTAAAACAAGAGAATCTGGGAGCCGCTACAGCCCGCAACGCCGGACTTCGTGCAGCGAGAGGCGAATTCGTCGCGTTTCTGGATGCCGACGACACATGGTTACCCAATTTCCTCGAAGAGCAGATAAAGTTCCTCAAATCGACTCAAGCTGATTTTGTTTACTCGGACGCACTGCTTGTAGGTGAGTCACTGCTGAATGGCCGAACTTTTATGCAAGTGCAGCCGTCGCGCGGCGCGGTTACGCCTGAGAGTCTACTGGGTGTCGATGTCACGATTTTGACCTCGGCGGTTCTGGCTCGCAAAGCACCGATACTGGAGGTTGGTCTTTTTGATGAGGAATTGAGGCGTGGTCATGATTTTGAGCTTTGGCTGCGTCTGGCAAAACGCGGAGTTCGATTCGCGTATCAGCGTAAGGTCCTCGTTCAACATCGCATACTGGAGAGTGGGCTTTCGGGGGATACCATCAGCCAGCTCCAGCGGACGTTGTCTGTATTGGAAAGGATCAGGAACCGCGAAGACTTGTCTGCAACCGAAGAGGCCGCGCTGGAACGCAACATGAAGCGAACTCGTGCTGAGCTTGCGCTGGAAGATGGAAAAGACCGTTTGCTGCGCAGGGATTTCGACGGTGCCTTTGACTGCTTTAAGAGGGCGAAGCACTTCCAGGGCAGTTGGAAACTGCGGTTTATCTGTGCTGGAATGTTGTTGGCGCCAGAGTTGCTTAGACGGATGTACCAGGCGCGTGTTTCGCGCCGCAGACCGGCGGTAATCTGAGGTTCATCAGTCGTTTTGAAGTAAGGTAGTCAAACTGAAGTAACATTGAATAGCACAACTGTAGGGGCGGCCCTCCGTGGCCGCCCGTTCTTCGGAACACGCACTCTTCATGAGGCGGGCGGCCACGGAGGGCAGCCCCTACA
>DASUYO010000313.1:0-18842 GCA_036377375.1 Pyrinomonadaceae bacterium | reverse complement strand
CCCTCCGTGGCCGCCCGTTGAAAACCATTATCCAAACACGGGCGGCCACGGAGGGCCGCCCCTACAGTTACGTCATCGTCGCCAGCATCTCTGTTGTCACACGGTTTAGCGGCGGCTGGCCCTTTGCAAACCGGACCACTTCTTCAACAGCCATAGCTCCGATCTCACGACGCATCTCGATGCCGCCGGCAGCGATGTGCGGAGTCAGAATCACATTCGGCAACTTGCGCAACTCGTGCTCTGCGGGCAGTGGCTCCAGGGGATCTGTTACATCCAGTGCGGCAGTTATCCTTCCGCTTCGTAACTCGTCCAACAACGCTTCCATATCGATCAACCCGCCTCGCGCAACATTGATGAGATATGCACCATCGCCCAGCAGCGACAGGCGATGTGCGTCGAACATCCCTTGCGTTTCCGGCGTTAGCGCAGCGCACAGAACAACTACTGAACAAGTGCTGACCAACTCATCAAGCTGCACCAATGTGACGTCGTGCAGCTCGGCTTCGAGATATGGATCGCTCACGAGGATCTCGATGTCGAACGGCTTTAATAACTGCGCGAATGCACGGCCGATTCGGCCAAACCCAACGATTCCCACTCGACGTCCAAACAATCTTTCGCCTTCGCTGACCTGCTCGTTTGTTCTGCTCACTCCGTTACGCATTTCCATCGCGTACTCCGGAATTCGACGAACGAGTGTCAGCGTTAAAGCCAAAGCCATCTCGGCGACGCCGCGAGCCATCGGATCCGCTGCATTCGTAACAATCACAACTTCAAAAAGCTTCTCCTCCACACGCGACTTAACTTCGCCGCCACAGTGTGCAATCAACTTCACGCGCGGGTCTTGCCCCAACATCTCACCAGTGAGAAATGGGGAATGCCACGTCGTCATCAACACATCAGCGTTCGCAATCTCGCTCCGCAATTCCGACGAATCATCGCGGCGCGCAGATCTGGTCCAGCTCGTCAACTCGCCAAGCTTCTTCAAAGATGCCTCACTGAAGAAGTGCGGGAACAAGGCGTCACTTGCCAACACCAGAACATTCGGTCGTGTCACTTCTCTTCCCAATCAGATTGCGAATCGTATTGATGAAGTCTGGCAATGCAACTTCCGGTTCTTCGATTTCCGGATGCCAATACTTTTCCCACTCGAAACTGATGTAACCGTTGTAGTTCAATTCTCTAATCGCGGCCAATGTTTGAGCAAACGAAACACGACCCGTGCCCGCCAACACCGGAAGCCAGTGCTCAGATCCGTCCACCGGTTTTGCATCTCTCAAATGAATGTGAGCCAGGTACGGTCGGACTGTTGCAGCAGCCAGTTCAATCACGTCGCCTGCGGCAAGCGAATTTGCGACGTCCCAGATGAGTTTTACCTTGAGATGATCCGCTAATGTCGCAATCTCAGCAGCAGCTTCAGCCCGGGCGAAATCACCATGTGTTTCGAGTGCCACGTCCACATCTTGCGGCATGCGCTCCGCGATCTCCCGAAGGCACTCCGCTATCCAATCACGAGTTTCGTTGCGCTGCGCGCCAGGCTGAATCTTGTCGGGGAACACGCGAATCAATGGAGCGCGCAGGTTCGCGGCCAGTTCAGCATGGGCCAGTGCGATCTGCACTTGAGCAGCTCGCTCACTCGCGTCCGGCGAATGAAACGCGCACGAAGTGTCTACGCAACAGATCTCGATGCCCTCGCCTTCAAGATATGTTCGCGTTGCTGCCAGTTGTTCAGTCGCGAACTCCGCACGACTAAGTAAATCCAAACTTCCGCCGAGCGCGCGCAGCTCAATACCACCATAACCCCACTCGCGCGCAGCGGCGATGACTTTGGCAAGGTCCCAGTCAGAACAACCAAGCGTTGAAAAAGCCAGCTTCATAGTTTGCTTACGCAGTTGGACCTTGGCGGATCAAAGCGCCAACGGCGCGAAATATGAAAGCCATGGGCAAGCGCGAAGCGCGTCGCCGCTGGTGAACGACGACCGCATCCGGCCAAGGCCTGAAAGGCCGAAATATCTCGCCCTTTCAGGGCTAACGTCATTTTTTCATTTCGTAACCAGGGGCGACGCGCTTCGCGCTTGCCCCTGGCTTTTATATTTCGCGCCTTCGGCGCTGCGGGATTGGCTTTTATAGTTCCTCGCCGTTAGCGCTGCGCTTGCTTGGCTTTCCTATTCCGCGCCGTTGGCGCTACGACGCGCTTCGCGCCCTTCTACGGCGTGTACTCGTAGGCTCCGATATCAATCGCTCCAAACACCGGTCGGGCCTGAGCTGTGCCAACTGCAAGCGCAGTATGCAGCGGCGGCACAAACGCGGGCGGGAACAAAGGATTGATAAACGGGTGACCTGCCGGGCTTTGCGGATTGCCATTCCCGGCATCAACCAACTGACTCGTCGCGGTCGGATGAAGATCATAAGTCGCGATGTTCACAAAACCGGGACTCGCTCCGGTCACTGTTCCGGTCCATGCAGTCGGAATCAACGCCGAACCAGTCGTCACCCAATTGTTGGTTCCCGTGCTGACACGACCTGCGACCCAACGCACGCGCGTCTCCAACACAACTTTATCGATCGCTGCACCGCCAACGCGGAACATCACGTTGTTGTGCATCTCAAGACTCTCGATGCCGTTGAAGACCTCCACCACTGGACTCGTTTGACCCTGCCGCAGGATGAAGGTGTTATTCACAAAGCGATAACGACCATCCGTATCTCCGGTACCGTCACCACCAACGCGGGCCATGCGCGTGCCTTGCGTCGGAATGTGCTGAAACACATTTCCCACGACATCAGAGTCTTCACGCGCAGTATCGTGGCTGACGTTCTTGTTGCCGTGCGGATCGGGACCAATCAGCTCAATCTCGCCGTAGAAACCGCCCGAGACCCAGTTGTAATAGATCTCGTTGCGTTCCGCGCGACTCTTGATGTTGTTGCCGCCGTTTTGATCGTGCAGATAGCAGTACTGCATGCGAAACACCGAACCCGGATGCGCAAACTCGTCGGTTGCCATGTAGACCGGATGTTGTCCAGTGCCACTGCCGCAGTGATAGACCTCTACATATTCCATCAACAACGAGCCTGAGTCCGTATCGGCGCCGAGAATTCCATGCGCGGGACAATCATGCACGACACAATCGCGCAAAGTAATGTCGTCCGCGTGGTGATAGATGCCTCGAAAGCTGCCGCCGGTAACGTCGAATCCTTCGAAGACGTAATGGTGTGACAAACGAAATTCCACCGTGTTTGTGCCGCCCGAGATCACCGGACGCAACCCGTTGACGCGAATCCCTCTGATCGTAATCTTGTTTACCGCGGTGCCTGGCACCGTGAATATTAAATCTCCAGGATAAGTCGCATTGCCATCAACTTCCGCAACGTCACCAGGCTGAAGCAGCGGTGCGACGTCCTGCAATTTCTTGAATGTTCGAGTTGGACCCACTTGATACGTAACCGCAAATGCGGTGCTACCGCAAATAGCAATCAGAAATAATGTTGCTATGAGGTGTTTCATGGATTCTCCTTCGTTCGCGAGGTCATGCGCCGTTTCCTGAGCGACGCGGTTCCAATCAAACAACTGGAAGCGCACTTCGCTCCTATTTCGCACTCTGCTTCGCAATCGCCTGCGCGAGTTTGTAGCGAGCACGTTCGTAGTCATTTCCAGCTTCGGAAAAACCTATCGCCGGTCCTGAGTCGGAAAAAACACGGGGGACCACTGATTGGAGAACGTCGTCAATTAACGCATCGAGCTTTAGCTTTCGCGCTAGTGTCAGGTATTGATGGTCTTGCAGACCACGTCGAAAATTTGCGAGCTGAATAGTTGAGATAGGACCAGGTATGCCTCGATCCTGTTCCGGATGAAGCTTGTCTTCACCGGGATAGATCAGAACGCCATCCCCGTTTATGTAACCCTGATCGTCGATTGGCTTATTTGGCTGGCCGCGATTGTCGAACGTAATCGGATTGGCCCATACGTTCTGTTTACGCTCGCCAACTTTCTGGCGGTTGTGCTGCCAATGAACGCCATGCCAGTAAAAGTAATTGTCTATGCCATGTTTGAAACAGGCCCAGATCGTGGCACGCGGATCTGTAGCCGGTGCATCGATGACGATCGCGCCCGCGGCAGGGCGGCCGCCGTTATAGATCCAGTATTTGCGTCCACGCAGACGTTCCTCGTTCGCGCGTTTAATGTCGTATCCAAGCGGGCCTGTATCCCAGATATCGATCGTTCCGTCGAGCTCAGGGACGTAGTGCTTCGTTACGAATGTCGGTAAGGCTTTACCCGGCCCGGGATTGGAGTGAATGTTCTCAGCCAGTTCGCGAATATAGTTGTACTCGGAGCGACCTGGTTCATCCGGCAGGTAGAGAAAAGTGATTGCGTTCGGAAACTTCTCGCGGAGGAAAGATATCCAGCTATCGGATTCGCGCCAGGCACTCGTGCGTTCATCGAAAGTTTTTCCCGGCCCGTAAAACGTTCGCGGAATGATCTGGTTTCCAACACCCAAACCTGGTCCTTCATAACCTTTTGCTTTAGTGAAATCACTGCCGTCGAAGCGACCCATTCCGGCCGACAGCGAGTTTATGTCGTAAGCGTGCACGAGCTCGATACGTTGGCGATGTGCAAATCGGTGATACTGCTGGTCGAGATCGCGTCCCTGATAAAGCTTTGGCTGCAAACTCTCGTAATAGACCATCGCCTGCATGCTGTTTTGATCCGGCAAAGTGAAATCAAACAGCTCGAGCTCGATGGGTATCGTTTGCTTCCGGCCATCAGCGTCTACTGTTATGGTGCCTGAATACAGACCGGCGGGAAGATTTCGATCAGTGTAAATATCAATCCACACCGATTGGTTCTGACCACCACTGACGCGGAGTGGAAATCCGCCAAGACCAGCGCGAGCATTCTCAGGAATCAGTTGTACTGGCTTCCATCCCGTCGGATCTTTTGGTGCCGCCGGCGAACCAACCTTGTAAACCCATTCAGCGTGTGAAGGAAGCTCAACATTCATGTAGTTGACGGAAAATATTTGAATGGGACGGTCGACATAATCTGTGGGATCCGAAGCGGGTGCGGTGTAGGTTATTCTGGACTTGCCGCTTTTCAATATTAACTGCGGAAGCGTGACTGCTAAACGATTGATGCCCTCCTGATCGGCTTCGATGATCAGTTGAAAGGCGATGATCTCATTGCGTGCTCCAAAGATTTTTACCTTGTGACCATCCCACGCAGAGTTGGCGGGCTTGTTCGGATTGTTTAGATCATCTCGTTCTACCTTCTCACCATCGTTTACAGCCCAGATTGTGCGAACCGCGGCGAAGGTTAACGAAGCGAACAGAATGTGGCAGGCCACCAGCACTACAAGCCTGCGAAGCAGGCGCAAGCATAAAGCCTGGGGCGTGAGCCCCAGGTAATCCGCGCCTAACAATCCGAGCCCGTGATAACGGGCGGCAGGTCTCCGTTTCATTTCGCGCTCTCGCCCGCTATCGCGGGCTCAACTTACCTATAATCCACCGCTATCCTGGGGCTTGCGCCCCAGGCTTTATGCTCACGCCTGCTTCGCAGGCCAGGAAAACACTTCCAAGCACGGTCATTTGTCAGTTACTGATACCGGTTCGCCCGCAACTGCCTGAGCGCGCGTCTTGTCTGATTCGGTTGGCACTCGACCCGCTCCGATGAATACAAGTCCGATCAGTGTCGTTACAACAGCGTAGATTCCAACAATCAAGCGATCTCTTCCTGCTGCACTCGCTGCGACGAGAAGAAAGCACGCGATACCCATTCCGGTTGTCACTTTTCCGACGAGCGCGAGTTGGCCTCGACCGGACACACCCGTCGCGCCTAACTCAGTCGCCGTATCAACTGGTGTTTTCAATTTCGCAAAAAACGCATCAACTCTTCGTGCAAACTCTCCCTCAGGCGCAATCAATAACACTGGAACGAAGAACGCTATCGTCGTGGTTATCGCCGGAATACCAATCAGGTACGTCTCGTTGAGTCCCATTCCCAGATATCGATTCAGATAGATATTGACGAAGAGCGAGGTAATCGCGCCCACCACATAGGCGCAAACGGCCGACCACCATGGTCCACGTTTCGCAATGAATCCGTAGAGAAGCGGAAGACCAAGAGGTATGAGAAACATCGACTCGAGAATGAAGAGCAGCGTGAAAATACCCGTGGCTCCCTGTGCAAACAGAAGGGCTACACAAATCATCACCAAGCCAACACCAAGCGACGTCAGACGACTTGCCGTTAGCATGTGCCGATCAGATGCATCCCTGCGCAAGTAGCCCTGGTAAATGTCTTTAGCGAATATGCCCGTGATGATGTGATTGTGCGCCGATAGAGAAGCCATCGACGATGCGAGCATTGCCGCCAGCAACACACCGATCATGCCCGGCGGTAACACGCGCAGCCCCATCGCGATGTATGCAGCCTCAGACGGCTGCTTCAGACCGTTTGCCGCGGTTCCGAGATCAGGCAAAGCGACGCGAGCTATAAGTGGAGGCAGGTAAAAAATGATGCTGCCGATCGTGAAGAGAATCATGCAAAGTACGGCGATTCTCTTCGCCGACTGCTCGGTGTCCGCACAGAAGTATCTTTGCGCGTTGCCGAAGTTGTTGTAGCCGGTTGTTTGTGAAACCGTGTAAACGATCAGAAACAGCCAACCGTATTCACCTGCAAAAGGATTGAAGTATCCGGCCGGCGCTTGCGCAACGAAGCTGGAAAATCCGCCCACATTCGCCAGCGACAAAACCATCAACACACAGGCAATTGGAAAAAGAAACATGAACTGGAACATGTCTGTGAAGCACACAGCCCAGTAGCCGCCGAGCACTGTGTAAGCCAGCACTACCAAACCGCAGATGATCACCAGGTATTCAACAGGGATACCGAGTGCGATCGACATGAAGCTTGACAAGGCGAAGAGTCGAACTGAGCCAAACATTAACTGGCTTGGTCCAGTCAACCATGAAAACGTCTTGTGAGTGCCTTCGCCAAAACGGCTGCGGATGTATTCGACCACCGTGGTCACGCGTGAGCGGCGCCACGCTTGAGCAAAGAAGAGATATCCAAAGAAAAACGCCGGCACGGCAAGAAACATGAGGAACACACCGATGAAGCCTTGTCGATATGCGAATCCAGCACCGCCTGTAAATGTCCAGACCGAAAAGCCAGACATGAACGACGCCATTCCCGCAACCCACCATTCGACGCGATTGCCGCCTTTCAAAAAGTCCGCGCCCACACGCATGAAACGCATGAAGTAGGCGCCGATCCCTGCCATCAACATGAGATAACAGACAAGCACAACGTAGTCGATCACGTGAACTGAACTGTGCATCCTGTTCTCCTCAGCGCGTCAGATACTCCGCCGCGACAACGTCGATGAATAGATGTGCGTCGGGATGCGTGCGCAATATCGAGGCAGGGCAGGTGGTGCTTATCGGCCCTTCGATAGTGTTCTTGATCGCCTGGCGCTTCGCAGGTCCCGGCGCGATCGCGAATAGTTTTGGTCGAGCCATCAACGTCGGGATCGTCAATGACAGAGCGTTCTTCGGAACCTCGTCAAGCGAAGCGAATGCGCCATCATTCACCTGCTGGTTTCTACAGATCTCGTCGAGTTGGACCACCTTCACGGCTTCAGGATCGTTGAAGTTACAAAACGGCGGATCGATAAATGCCAGGTGACCGTTCTCTCCGATTCCAAGCACGGCAAAATCAGGTGGATCCTGCTCTAAAAGCTCCGCATAGCGCCGTGCTTCTGCTGATCCATCAGCGGCATCCCCACGCAATCCGTGAAATTGACCGAGTGGAACTTTGTTCACCAGGCGATCGATCAAGAAACGGCGAAACGACTGCGGCGCGTGCTCATCCATTCCCAGGTATTCATCGAGATGAAAAGCAGTGACGCGTGACCAGTCGAGATCGGGTGCCTGCGCAAGACTCGCCAGAAATTCATTCTGCGACGGTGCGGATGCGAGTATCACAACCGCTTTGCCACGTGCCTGAATCGCACGTCGGATTTCGGCCGCGATGACTGAGGCCGCTGCCTGGCCCATCTTCGCACGCGATTCATAAACGTAGACATTGAGCTGGTCAGCGCAAAAGTTTCGTTGCAATCCGTCCTGCACCATAGCTGTCGATTCCATATCCCTCCGTAGCGCCAAGGGCGCGGAATATGAAAGCCAGGGGCAAGCGCGAAGCGCGTCGCCCCTGGTTATGAAATGAAAATGACCTTAGCCCTGAAAGGGCGTAATACTATTTCGGCCCTTCAGGCCTTAGCCGGCTGGCGCTCGTCACCAGGGGCGACGCGCTGCGCTTCGCTTCGCGCTTGCCCCTGGCTTTCATATTTCGCGCCTTTGGCGCTTTGTTTCGACTTTGAAGCAAAGCCTAGCATCAACCAACTTCCGGACCAGCGATTGCAACAACGAGCGGCGACGTTTTTTTACCTGGCTTACCAATACTCATGCGAATCAGATCACGTTCTTTGACAAAGCCACGTTTGGATAGCACGCTCGTGCCGGCGCTGCATTCTGTGTTGAAGTCGATGTAAACACGACGACCATCCAATTGATTCAACACCTGGTCGAGCAAGTCCTCCACTTGCAGAGGATCTTTAGCAACCGCTGGTCCGATGTAATCCGCATTCGTTCCGCTTCTCGCCAACGCATAACCACTCAGCGTGCCGTCGGCAGCTCTGCTCAAAACCGGCGTAACAGAGGCGTTACGGATTAGGTGTTCGATCAACTTTGAACGATCGGCATTGAACGCCAGCTGGTCCAGCACGAGTACATCACGAACAACATCATCATCGATGACTTCCATGTTGTGCTCTCTCGAACTGCCAGTTCCAACCCATCGTTCGACTAACGACTCAACCCGGAACCCAAACTTCTCGTAAACGGGTTTGCCTTGCGGCGTCGCATCCAGCTTCACTGTGGCGACCTTCCCGTCGAGATAATCGAGCGCAACATTCATTAACGTCGTCGCGATCCCTTGCCGCCGTTCTTGCGGATCAACCAGCACCATTCCTATCCACGCGAGATCGCGACCGTATGTTGTTGTCGTGATCGTCCCTACCAAGCGGCCATCTTTGACAGCACCGAAACAACCATCAGCCTCGAGCAGCAATAAGCGACGCCAATCATCTTCCGTCTGGTTCCACCCCGCTGCTTCTTTCAGTCGCATTGCCGCAGGAATATCGGATTCAAACAACAAGCGGATCTCAATTGCAGCCTTCGCCTGCATTGTTCAATTCAATGCCGATGCGTGCTCAGCCCAAACATTATTCGCCGGCTCCATGCAGAACTGAGCCATCTGCTTTATGTTCCATTCAACCGGCCAATCAAATAGGCGACGTAGATGCAAGAGCCAGGCGAGCAGCCCTTCTTCCGGATGAAAATAAAGCTCCAACAAGGCTCTTGCGCTTTTTCCGCCGATCTTCATCGTGTACTCACCGCTGGGCAGCTGAAAGAAAGTGTGAATCTGGAAACTGCTGGCGCCACGCAAAAGATACTCAGCGGCAATTCGGCCCGAGACAATGTTGCCGGTGGCGCTGATTGGCAACTTACAAATGGGGATTGCTCCCTGTCGCTCGAGTAGACGCAATTGCGCGAGCACATTCAAATTGCGCGTGCTGAGATCCGGACCACCATATGCGATTCCTCGTACGCCATCGAATTCACGGTCCGGATCGAACAGTCGATTGGCGTAAACGAGAAAATCAGGAACCCCATCGCCTGAACACTTCTCGTTAATCGCACGCAACATCTCCAGTTGAAATGCATCGTCGAGAATTGCATTAAAAACTTTCAGACCAATCTTGACTGTTGCGGGGACTGAACCTTGCCTCATCAAAGAAGTAACACGCGTCAGCCACTCAATAATTATCTCGGCCTCGGCCGCGCGGTCCGAGCCTGCCAACGTTGGACTGAAGTCTTTCTCAATCATCATCGGCGCATCTGAATGATGACGTTGCCAAACTTCAATCAGACGGCGCGTCGTATATTCATACTCGCCAATCTTCCAACCAACTTCGGCCGCGCTCGGCAAGTGGTATTTGCACGAGGGCACTACAAGTACCGAAGCACCACGCGCAACAGACAAAGCTTCATCGAAAAACTCAAGATACTTCGCGAACGTGTCGTACCAACCACGCCCCTTCCACGACACGGTCCAACCTTTACTCTTGTCCCTGGCTACAATTCGTTCGACGACCATCCTGGTTTCTTCGATCGCCCATTCGCTCATCGACTGAGCGCCCGAAGCGTCTTCAGCGATGATCGACTTAAGGACGACGAATCCCAGTTGTTCTTCACAATCACGACGCACTTGCGAAAGATTCAACGAGAGCTGACCTGATGCTTTGCCGAAAGGGTTCTTGATCGCATGATCGCCGTACTCACTACTTAGATCGATCTGATATTGCTGACGAACATGATTTTCCAAGTCTCCCGGTAAACCACGTCGAAAGCGCTCATAATCGCGCACGAGCGCTGCGCGAGACTGCGAGTCGATTTCCGGTGGTCCAGTTAAAAGGGAAAACATTATTCAACCTGCACGTTCAGCACATTCAAAGCATGTGCGATGTTGCTGACCTCGTCTGCGGATAACGCGGGTCCCCATGGATCGTGTGCCGCATCTGAAGGAATCACTCCAAGCTGCGCGAGCGCAGAAAGAATCCGGCCGATGTAGCCTTCCATCGGTTCAATGAAAAGCACCTCGGCAAGTTGATCGATCAAGTCTGACAACGCGAGAAACCGATCAGCGTCACCGGCAAAGTGCGTTCTAATCAATTCAGCTTGTAGATCGCAGCAAACGGCGCCCATTCCGATCAGTGCGGCTTCTGCGCCCCTTTGTAAGCTGTACCCGAGAAAGCGATCTTCACCGGTGATTAGCATTTTGTCGGGGTGTCGTGAGTTGATGTGGCGCGCGATGTCCTGGTAAGTCATCACGCTATCAAGCGTCGCCATCTTGATGCCGATCACATTCGGCAACGCCAGAAGCTCATCTAAAACGTACGTGGGATACGAAACGCCACCGGCTGCTTCGTAGAGATAGAACAACACGAGTGGCAAACCGAGTTCTGAAAGACGCTCGTGATGTTCGACTATGAGCGAGTCTCGCTGTTCGTTTTGTCTTAGCCAGGAGGGCGGATATACCAGTAGTGCGTCTGCACCGTACTCCGCTGCGGCTGAGGCCATCGATAGCGTTGCACTCGTCGCCTGCTGAGGATTTGATCCCTTGTTCCGAGCACCAACACCGGCGATCAAAGGCTTATCAGCAAGAGCCTGTCGCCATTGATACATCACGAGCCGCGCGGTCTCATCGTCAAGCAGCAATCCTCTTCCCGTATGCGCCCACACGGCCACGCCGGCGATCGGTTGTGAACTCATAAACGAAACGTAGGCCTCGTGCGCACGTTCGTGAAAACGACCGGAATCATCGAACATGACCGGCGCCGCAGGAATCAGACCGCCTGCAAGCATTTTCTTGAGCTCATCCGGAGCGTAGTTCATCGTATGTATTTCGGCCCTTCAGGCTTTGGTCCCGCCTTGGTTTGTAACCAGGGGCGACGCGCTTCGCGCTTGCCCCTGGCTTTTGTATATCGCGCCTTTGGCGCTTGCTTCAGCCCATGTGCGGGACCGACAACAAACTATTCTGGATTAACGTCAACGCACCTTTCAGACTCGGACGCACTTCAAATGCTGATGGTCTAACTGGCACACTATGTGAACGAGGCGCCAACAGATTTCGCTTCGTCTCTTCAACTATGATCGGCTCGATCAGGCCCCAAACTTTTGTGATTTCACCGCCAATAACGACCACCTCAGGATCGAGTCCATTGATCAGTCCGGTAATTCCGAGTCCCAGATAACGAGCCGTTTCTCGAACAGCTTCTGTAGCGGCTGCGTCTCCGCCATCGATCAGCTCAACCAGTTTCCGCATAGTGGAAACTCGTTTGCCGCTCGTTCCGCGCAGATCTGCATATCGTTTTAAGGTGGCCTTGTCTGATGCGTAGAGATCCCAACAACCTCTCTGACCACAGCGGCACTGAGGACCATTTATGTCTATGGGAATGTGTCCGAACTGTCCGGCTGTGTTATTGCCACCGCGGTACAGACCGCCGTCGATGACAACGCCGCACGCCAAACCAGTACTCACACCGACGTAGAGGAGATTGCGAACATGTGCATATTGCGCTTTGCCATGCCAGATCTCGGCGAGTGCCGAACAGCGAGCGGAGTTGTCGATAATCACTGAAAGATCTGTAGCTCTCTCCAGCAGAGTCACTACGGGCACATCGCGCCACGGCAAGACCACTGAAAGCAGAAACTTTCCGCTCTGATTATCCACCAGACCCGGCAGACTGACGCCGATGCCTGCAAACTCGATGAATGAATCATGCTTGCTGCAAAGCTTCCGGATCTCTTTGCCGATCTTGCTCAAAAAAGACGAAGCGACAGATCCAGTCTCGAAACTGACGCGCGAGATAATTCGGTTGTTGAAATCGCTTAGTGCGAGGACGGTCTCATCCGCTCGAATGTCAACGCCGAAAAGACCAAAACGTTTTGCATTAAGTCGTAAAGGTGTTGGAGGTTTACCACCAATCGGTGTTGTTCTTCCTGAGCCCTCTTCGATGATGCACGAGTCTTTAAGTAATTCTCCTGTAATTGTGGAAATGGTCGCCTTGTTTAGACCGCTGATCTTTGCGATCTCCGCACGTGAGATCGGCTGCCGATCTGAGAGTATGCTGAGCAGAATGCGACGGTTGACCAGTCGCAGCATGTCGTGTCCAGCGGCTTTAACGTCGGCTAGATTTGGTTTGCGTGTAAAGCTATGTCGCGGACTGGCGACCATAAATATCAGCCAACTCTTCGTTCATCTGTTCATTCGATGCTCCGCAAAGAATCCAGGCGGAACCACAGGAGAAACGATGGAAAGGGGGAAGCCCGCGTTACCGAAGAATTCCCCCTGGCGTGTTACGTTTGAGTTAGAACGTAAAGCGCAGCCGCAAACGAACCGAGCGACGATTGTCTATTCCTTCCTGCGTGTAGCTGATGTTGTTGCGACCAAAGTCTTCATTTGGAGTTACATCGACAATGACCAGCTTGCCAGAGTCGAGGTCAACATTGAAATTGCCGAGCTGTGCGAAGGAGGTATCCAGCGGTGAAAACAGCGGATGGTTAAAAACGTTATTGAAATCCGCGCCGACTTCCAACTGCTTGGTCTCACCAAATTTGAAGAATTTGTGAACACCGATGTTCACGCCCCAGGTACCTGGCCCAATAAGGAAGTTGCGCTTGGCCACCGCAGGATTGTCAAAGAGGTCCGCCCCGAGAGGAGGTAACGCAAAGGCCGTCGGGTTAAACCATTGATCGCCGGCTAATCCAGCATAGGGATCACCTATTACCAATGGGCGATATGTGTTCGACTGATTAAAATCTCCAATCGCGTCTACGAAACCACTACCAACGTTGCCGGGCCCGAAGAAACCCATGTCTGCACAATTGTCGCACTGCCAGAAAGGAGTAAACCCTGTTCCAGATTTGGCAAACATGTTCCAGGTCAAGTCCCATCCGCCGGCGATAGCATCAGCCCACTTCGATATGGACTTGCCGAATGTCCGGTCATGGCCGTAGGGAAGTTCGTACATTCCGTAAGCGATGAATCGGTGTCGCGAGACAAAGGAATCACGCGAAAAATCGGTGTTGACGGCGAACTGATTGTAGAGCGTACCCCCCAAGGTGGAGTTGCCGCTGTCGATCCCATTACTCTTTTGATCGAGTAACGTGTAGGAGGCGTTGAAGGTGAGTCCTCTCACGAACCGACGATTCACCTCAATTTGCAGTGCGTGTGATCGTCCTTTTCCAGTATTGCCATACGTGGCGAGGAAATCACCTAAAAGCGGAAAGGGTCGCCGTGCGGCATCTTGCGGGGAGACTACGCAATCCTCATCAAGCGGACTACATGGATCACCATCTTCGTTCAGACCACCGAAGATGGTGTTGTTTGGTGGCAATTCATTCAGGTCGCGTCCCGCTATCAAGCCATGCTGACGTGAACCAACATAGGAGACGCGGAGCGCGAAATTACGTGCGAACTCGCGCTCGTATGTCGCATTGTATTGCTCAATTCGTGGCGTCTGAAGATCGAAGGGAATGGCGTTTGCAGCCAAAGCTGTAAAGTCTGTCGGGTCGCCAACGACTACTGTCCCCCCAGTGAACGGAGTAATGCCGCGTGGATTGATGCCGCCCGGCAAACCAGCAGTGCCTCGTTTTTGGACCGACTGATTGAACGCATTCGTCGCGAGTGCATCACGCATTCCCTGAGCAGCTGAAGTCGGATAGTAGATGCCGTATCCGCCGCGGATTACATTTTTTTCCGTCAAGCGCCAGGCAATTCCCAATCGCGGCGCGAAATTGTTTTTGTCTGTCTTGACCAGACCACGACCGACCCCAGCGTCTTTCGCAGTGACCACACCGTAAGCGACGAACCGAGGATCCAGCAGCGCCAGGGTTTTCTCGCTGGGTATAATGAAGCGACCCTTAAACCCAGAGTGAACCGAGTTATTCGGGTCGAAGTTGACCATCAGATCGTTCTTCTCAACGAAAGGTGTGATGAGTTCATAACGAAGGCCCAAGTTAAGGGTAATGCTTGGTCGAATCTTGTAATCATCCTGAATGAAGAAGCCGTCCTCCCGGTTGGAGACATCGAGGTTGCCACGTCTTGTCGAGCCAATATAGGTCACCGAGGTAGGTGGCAAGCCGATCAGGAAGTTTGCGAAACCATTGAAATTCCCACCATAGTTAACGAGGCCGCGAGGTTGACCTCTGTTTAGTGAAAACCCGTCAAGGGCCTGATTCGTAACAAAGTCGGCGCCACCTTTAATGGAGTGGTTTCCTACTGTCCAGGTTATCGTATCTCCAAAGGTGTAGAGCTTCTGATCAAGTTTGCGATCGATACTACGGCCGCCATTTGGTATTTGGCTAAACGGTGCCATCGTGAATGCCACCTCACCCGCAAGATCGGCGACACCGGATCCAACTACAGCACTGTACGCGTCAATCTCGGCTTGGTTGAAACCGATGCTGGCAAGGAAATCTCTTACTCGTTGATTACCTCTTCTGAACAGGTACTGAAAGTTCAACCCACCACGCAACTCATTTACCAGCGAGTTCGTGAAGAGATGGGTATATGAGAGTGAGACTGTGTGGTTGGTCTGGTGCTGCGAACGCAAGCCGAATGCGGGCAGTGGGCTTACTGCCAGTGCTCGTTGCTCTCCCGCTACAACCTGAAAATTATATACACCGAAGATCTTGTCTCGTGCCGAGAGATCGTGGTCGATCCGAAGAGTGGAGAGATCACGATTGAGTAGACCGGGAATATTCCTGATGAAGCCAACTGTGCCGTTCGGACCCCTCAAGCGTCCATTGCCTGGGTTAAAGGGCTGATTTGGGTTAGCGCGTGGATAGTAATTCAGGATACCAAGCGCAATTGGATTCAATAACCTTGCGGGGATGCTCACGAATCGGAGGGTACCTGAGGCCCCACATATGGCTGGCCCCAGCGAAGGACAAGTGTTAGCGGCAATTTCAGCAGGTGTTAGCAAAGCCTTAGCTGCTGCAGACACTGCCGGTCGATTGCCCGCGTTAATATCAATAAAATTGCCACCCAAGATCCTTGACGTAGGAATATTGGCGGCGCGGACAGTAGCCGTGCCAAAGTCCCAGCGGCGCTCATACGACAGCAGAAAGAATGTCTTTCCATGCGTCAACGGTAAAGGACCACTCAAGTATCCCCCCGTCTCATTCAGGTTGAATTTTGATTTTGGAAACGTCGGTGTGTCTGGCGTTGAGAAAAATGCCGCCTCGGCATTCTTATCCTGAACTGACGCTGCGGCGAGCGATGAGTTTTTGTTGTTATAAAACAGAGAACCGTGATAGTCCTTACCACCGCGCTTGGTCTCAACACGAATGTTGGCAATGCCGGAATATTCAGCCGTGAAATTCTTGGACAAAACTGTGAGCTCACCAATCGTTTCCAGCGAGGGTTGGCTGGCGGTGGGCTCACCGAAGATGCCACCGTTGGTGCGCTGGCTGTCTAAAGAGAAGCTGGCGCCATAACTTTGCCCACCGATGTATTTGAAGCTGCCATCACCGTTCGGGCCCTGAGTAATATCAGGGTTCAGGTAGAGAAACTCGTAAATGTCTCTGCTGTCACGGGGAATCTCGACAAGTTGACGATTGTTGATGGTGCCGGCTATTACGGGCTGCTCCTTCTCAATTAACCCTGCTTCCGCACCCGTGACGAGCACGTTCTCACTCTGGGCACCGATCTCGGTTTTGACGTCGGCGCGGACAACGTCGGCTCCTTTAACTACTGCGACAACGTCAGCCGTTTTAAATCCGGTTGCGGTCACGGTTACCTTGTAAGTGCCGGCCTTAAGCGCATTGACCTCGAAATTTCCTTCAGCATCAGTAGTCAAATCGCGGGAAAGTCCCGTTACCTGATCCGTTACCTTTACGGTGGCGTTCGGAATCACGGCGCCATTTGGATCCGTAACGGTGCCGCGAATCGTTCCGAGGTTTGTGCCCTGGGCATACGCCGTACTCCAAAAGCACAGGAGCAATCCCGCTACAAAAATACTCATCATGACTGTGCGTGCGATTTTCATCTGTGACTCCTTAATGAACCGGGAGGTTTGTTCACGTTTCAGACGAACCTTCCGCTTTTCTGACTGAATCTGGGCGTTTCAATGGCGGTTAGTTCGAAGCTGCAACTAACCCGCCGCTGTTTTACTGCTTGTGGTTTGCGCTACGCGTTAAGCTGTTTTTTCTGTGTTGGACTCGAAGTAGTCCGCTGCCGAAAATCTGGCGCGCTTATATCATTCCGTCTGGATCATTTGCAAGCTTTTCTTTAGGGCACAAACCTTTTGGCTTGCGACTAGTTACGCCGTGGAATCACCGGCAGAATCAATGCCGAGCTGTGCTCACGATCGTGATAGATGGTCTGATGTGCCTGCACTGATCGCGAAGAGGCAATTATGTCTTCGCCGGTGTTCAAATTCCGGTTAAACCTGGGGAAGTTACTGCTGGAAACGTACAACCGGATCCGATGACCCGCCTTGAACACATTTCCAGTTGCCCACAGATCGATCGTGTACTTGTAGATCTTTCCTGGAGTCACTTCAGACGCTTGCTTCGTACTCTCTCGATAACGCGCGCGGATGATGCCATCAGTAAGAAAACGTGCGTAACCACTCTCGTCCACATCGACAAGCAGCGCAGTGAAATCTGTGTCTACGGCTGAAGTCGATGCATAAAGCTCAAGTGAGATGAAGCCGGTAACTTCAGTGTCTTCAGTCAGGGGTGGTGTAGAAAAAACTAATACGTCTGATCGCGATTCGTTTGGTCTCTGATCGGCCGGACCGGGTGGAAGGGCCTGGCCGCAACATAAACGCCCGCCGATGGTCGGCACAGGCTTCTGAGGGTCGTAATCAAACTCATCTTTTCTTTCGGCGGCTGGCAGCGTCACGCTCAACAAACCATCGCCGATGATGCTGTTGGCTCCTTTCGTCGAGTGGAGGTAGTACTTAGTGTAGCGAGTACGTGCCAGCGGAAACTCCTGTTCATCGCGCCAGACGTTCTCGCCCATGATGAAGAGACGAACTGGAGCGCCGGTCGAATACTCATTTTTGATTCCCTTAAGGGAGTAGTCGAACCACTTGAGTGCGGTAGCCGTGATGTCCAGCACTGCATCTTTACCAAATACGACGTCACCGATCTTTCCTGCGGGCGAAGTGGGCGCATGAGCCCAGGGACCCACAATCAATCGCTGGCCCGCGCGAGCCTCTGCGGTGGCGGCATCATGATGTAAGCCGGTGTAGTTTTTGATTGACCCTTTCAGAAATAGATCGTGCCAACCACCTCCGTGCAATCCCATAACAGTCATTTGAGAGTAATGATCGGAAACGCGCCACTGCTGCCAATACGCGTCGTCTCGCTCATGCGATAGCCAGTCGCGAAAATACGGCGCAAGCAAAGACGTCTGCGGCGTCTTGAGAATCGCATAATCCTGAAGCGGCAGCGTGTTGACCCATTCTTGAGGCGCCTGAGCGGTCTCTGCCTGCCGCCGCAAAGTATCAATCGCCAGACCTGAGGTCCACGAACTACTGAACCACTGCATCAAAGCGCCATTTTGATAGGTCCAGCCGTCGTAATACTCGGACGCCGTCACGTAAGGAAAGATCGCGACGAGATGAGGAGGCACCGACATCGCTGCAAGCATCTGCGTTGCTCCGACGTATGAGCCACCGAACATTCCGACTCGTCCATTCGACTGGTCCAACTTTGCAGCCCATTCAACGGTGTCAAAGCCATCCGCACTTTCAATGCGAAACGGATAAAACTCTCCGCCAGATGCAAATCGGCCGCGTGTGTCCTGCAAGACGACGATGTATCCATGCGACGCGAGTTCGCTTGCCGTGCGTGTGTTACCGCTCCGGTTATAAGGTGTGCGTTCCAGCAGGACCGGAAACTTCTCATCACTCACCGGACGATAAATATCCGCAATGAGCGACACACCATCTCTCATCTTCACACTCACACCCTGCTGGATCGTGACTCTGTAGAGTGTTTGTGCACTTGCTCCGTGCTCAACCAGAAAAAAGAGAACAGCGAGTAGCGTCAGCGAGAAGACGCGCTGCGGTCGAGTAGTCATAGTTTTCATTGCTTTGTCTCAGAAGCAGCGCCAAAGGCGCGGAATATAATAGCCAGGGCAAGCGCGAAGCGCGTCGCCCCTGGTTTTTGGAACGAAAAAATGACCTTAGCCCTGAAAGGGCGTA
>DASUYO010000312.1:0-3103 GCA_036377375.1 Pyrinomonadaceae bacterium | reverse complement strand
CACAGCCATTGACGAGACTGGTGCGCCAGTGCAGGGTCAACCGCCTCAAGCACGCAGTCGAAACGACGTGTCAAATGCGCGCAGCGCGGTATTTCGTATTCTGCCGGACGGCGCTACTGACGTCGTCTGGAGCTCGCCAACGGTCACCGCTTTTGCGATTGCACCGGCACTCCAGTCCGGCAGTGTGCTGATCGGCACGGCTGACAAAGGACGCGTCTACTCCGTCACAAATGACGGTCGCGATACGCTTCTGTTGCAGTCTCCTGAAGGACAGATCTCGTCGTTGCTCGTTCGGAACAACCAGGTCTATGCCGCCTCCAGCAATCAGGGAAAACTCTTTCGATTCAACAACGAGCTGGTGAACGACGGAACGTTTGAGTCGCCGGTCAGAGATGCAAAGTTGACTGCATCGTGGGGTCGAATCTGGTGGCGTGGCGCTGGAGTTGTTGAGGTTCAAACACGAACCGGGAATGGCGAGCGTCCTGATGCGACGTGGAGTGACTGGAGCACTGCATATCGAAGTCCTGAAGGCAATCAGATCTCGAGTCCGCGCGCGCGCTTCATTCAGTGGCGCGCGACACTGCGTGCCTCCGGATCATCCGGCGCACCATCCTCGGTCGAAGATGTGAGTGTGGCCTATCTTCCGCGAAACATTGCGCCGGAGGTGCTCTCGATCACGGTGTTGCCGATTGGAATCGGCTTGCAGCAGATCGCGCAGGTGGCCATCGACCCAAACGTGGAGTCGTCGGGTTTGGATCCATCGTTATTTGGACCAGTCGCGCAGGTACCGCCGAGGCGTTTCTATCAGCGAGGTGCGCGATCGTTTCAATGGCAGGCTGAAGATCGCAATTCCGATACGCTCGAGTACTCGATTTATTACCGTGCGCTGAATGAGCAGACGTTCAGATTGTTGAAGGACAAACTGCGCGATAACTTTTACACGATCGACGGTGCAACGCTCGCGGATGGCAGGTACATCATTAAAGTCGTCGCATCGGATGCGCCTGACAATCCGCCGGGACAGAAGCTGACGGGCGAGAGGTTGAGTGAGCCGATTGACATCGACAACACGCCGCCCGTCGTGAAGGAAGTGGGCCAGCCGCAGTTGACGAGAGATGCGGTGCGAGTGGTTTTTTCGGCGGATGACGCGACCGGCAAAGTGAAAAAAGCCGACGCCAGCTTTGATGGCGGCGCGTGGGTTCCAGTGTTTCCGGACGACGGCATCGCAGATAGCGGACACGAGGTTTATTCAGTCGAGTTCAATGCTGTTGGACCCGGCGAGCACACAATCTCGCTGCGCGTATTTGACACCAGCGGCAATATCGGCACGCTCAGCGTCACCGTCCGCCGGTAAGCCGCAAAAAGGCACAAAATGTTTTTTCATGTGGGCGTCTCTGGATCAATAAACCATATGTGACTTTTGTGCCTTTTTGTGGCTATTTGGTCTTTTTGGTGTTGCACGATAAGGTGCGGCTAAGTTCGAAACCGTGCGAATTTCCCCGCATTTTGCTAGACTTTTCGCGCAAAAGCATGTGGCACCTGTCTTGCTGCCTCCTCGGTGAGCGCATCTCTTTCTCCCTCCTGCGCAGGAAACTTGCACGAGGAGAAACGGTTGAAATGATTAAGCTAATGCGAGAACTTCTGGTCATAGCGATGCTCGGCGTAGCGTCTGTCGGAGCATTTGCGCAGCGCAAAGACCAGGATAAGCGACCGCCAAAAGAACCTGTGAAGGTGATTACAAACGACCGGAAAGATCAGAGACCGCCGCGGAACAACAACCAACCACCTCCCAAACCGGACAACCGCCGCCGCCCATAACGAAAGCTCTTTGTGGCCCAGTCTCTGTTAAGCTGTAGCGCTTACAGATGACAAAATCCCGACCGTCCGCTCTCCTAATTGTCCTTGCGTTTGCTGCCGTTTATTTGCTGTGGGGCTCAACCTATCTCGCCATCCGCCTCGCTATCGACACGTTGCCTCCTTTCCTGATGGCAGGGACGCGCTTCACGTTAGCGGGAACGATCCTTATCGTCTGGGCCATCCTTAAAGGCGAACGTGTCTCCCGCTCAGTTACATCATGGCGCAGAGCCTTCATCGTGGGTGCGCTGCTGTTATTTTGCGGCAATGGTGGCGTGACCTGGGCGGAGGAATATATTCCCACAGGTTTGACGGCGTTACTGGTTGCGACGGAGCCGTTATGGGTGGTGATGTTGGGTTGGGCCTTGAGTCGCAAGCGGCCAAACTCCAAAGTGCTGCTCGGAGTGCTGATTGGACTGGCAGGCGTTACGTTACTTGTGAGTGGTGGACTTAGTCGAGGTGACGGTAATTCATCTTTGAGTTTGGTTGGCGGAGGAATTGTACTGGTGGCGGCGTTTGCGTGGGCGGGAGGTTCCGTCTATTCGAATCGACGACCGATCCAAGCCTCGACGTCCATGGCGGCCGGAATGCAAATGCTCGCTGGAGGCAGCTTGCTTTTTTTGCTCGCGTTGTTCACGGGCGACTTCAAGCACCTCAATTTAGGTCACGCGTCATGGACCTCGATTGCCGCATTTCTTTACTTGCTGGTGTTTGGCTCGCTAATCGGATTCACGGCATATAGCTGGCTGCTTAACAATGTCGCTCCCGCGCACGCAGCGACTTATGGGTATGTGAATCCGGTGGTGGCGGTGTTTTTAGGTTGGTTAATTGTGAGCGAGCCGATCACTTTACGAATGTTAGTGGCCGCTGCTGTGATCATCGGTTCGGTGGTCCTAATTACCAGCTTCGGTCGCGAGCAGACCGCGACTTTACATGACTCAGAATGTCCGACACCTCCCTGCGCCTAATCTTGTAACCGCAGCCTAAAGGCTGAACTCTGAACTTTTACCCCTCCATCGATGGCGCCTGAGAGGAGTTCACGGATAGTTTAGAGTTCAAGCTTTAGCTTGCTCGCTTGAAGTTGGCGCGCTAGGAGAAGTCCAGCGTTTGCCTGATGTCCATCCTCAATCTCCCAGATAGCGGAAAGTACTGCCTGCGCATAGGACCACTTGAGAGTGCGCGTGTAGTCAAGCTGAAGTGACGTCGTCAACATTTCGAGTCGCCGTTTGATCGTGGCAGGATTCGCAAA
>DASUYO010000311.1:0-4084 GCA_036377375.1 Pyrinomonadaceae bacterium | reverse complement strand
TAGACGGTTTGAACTGGTCAGCGAGCTTTGCATACTCTTTGACAGCAATCTGTTCGTTCCACTGCACCCACTCGCCGCGCCCAGGTATGGCGTACAGCCCCCAGTGAATAAACATGCCAAAGCGCGCGTCACGCCACCACTTGATGCGCGACTCCCCGTCGGCAATTCTGACCGGCTGAGTCTTCACCACGCCTTGCGCTGCGCTGGATGGTGTATCAAACGCCAGGGCCGTTAACAGAAAGCCGAATACGAGACCGACCTTAAGGTGAGCAATTTGTTTTATCACGCTGTTCTCTTACGTCAGAGCGCATTTACGACAACCCTAACGGTCAAAGACTCTTGTGCCTGTCCCTTGTATATGCCGCGCGTCGGTGGCACATCTGAATAATCGCGACCGACAGCGAGCCGAACATAATTCGTGTTCTGCAAACAGTTGTGGGTAGGGTCGACCGAGAGCCAGGCACTGTTATTCACAAAAGCGTCAATCCAGGCGTGCGATGCGGCATTGTCATTCATTCCCAGCGACACGTTTGCCTGCGGGTTGTAGAGATACCCACTAACGTACCTCGCTGGAATGTCGATGGAACGGCACGCTGCCAGCATGATGTGAGCAAAATCCTGGCACACACCTCTTCTCAGACTCAGTGCTTCAGCAGCAGTTGTTTTTACGTCAGTGATTCCAGTTTCGTATTGGACGGAATCACGTAACGCATGCATTAACGCGAGGATAGTGGTAGTCGCATCACCCTGAACGTTGCTGGAAGCAAGGGAACGTATCTCGTCGTTTGCTGTTGTGTAAAGTCCCTGTGCAAGGTAATCGAACTTCTCTAAGGGCGAGAGGTCGCGGTGATAATCGGCGAAAGTTTGACTCAGATGGACATCGCTGCTTGCCCTGACGATCACTCGATCATGCGATTGCAGAGTGTCAAAATGGTGGACCGCATTTCCATAGCGGTCGGTATACTGCATCACTTCACCGGCTGGTTCCGTGAACAACTTGAACCGCAAGCACCGCTGTCCTGAGCCATCCAAAGGACGCAAGCGCATCTCTGTGTATCGCTCGCTAATTGACTCCTGATAGGTGAATGTCGTCGTGTGCTCGATACGAAGTTTCATACGCTACTGTTGTTGCTGCGCACGCTGGGCGGCGGCTGATTGAGCCGGCAGAATAAGTTGGGTATTGAAATAGGTTCTGGTTATTTCAATTCCGACTTCGTTCAAACGATAAAGCAAGCTATCAAGGTACGGACGCATGTTTTGGTTCAGTAGTTCGTTAAGTTCAAGGTAGCCCAACTCTGAACAGACCCGCCCTAAAGCCCGTTGCGGAGCCGCTAAATGCCGAGGTGTTGCAGCATCGCCTGAAATGAGATTGACTGACCGCAGTGCTCGTTGCAGGCAATAATATACGGCGCGCGGAAATTCCTTACTCAACAATAGAAACTCAGTTACGGGTGCAGGCTGAAGCTGCGACCCCGGAGACTTTCGGAATGCTTCGAAGGCACTACAGGAACGCAACATCGCCAGCAACTGCCGCGAAACCTCAGTACCATCGCTCAAACCGTTTACGGAGGAATATTTCACATCGATTATGCGGACTGTTTTGTCTGCTCGTTCCAGGTGCTTGCCGAGTTGAATGAACTCGTATGCTTCTCCATGCGCCATCGTCTCGTTGGTTATGCCTTGAAACGCTTGAGAACCATGCCTTATCTGATCGAAGAAGTCGTAAGGTCCGCGGTTGCTGAGTTCCTGCTTGATATCTCTCACGAGGAAATAGAGACGATTCAGGTGTTCCCACATTTCGCTACTGATTTGCTCGCGAACGCTGCGCGCGTTTTCTCGAGCAAGTCGTATGCATGTAGTAACCGCATTCGGATTGGCAGGATGCCAGAGCAAAAAACCACTCACGTCCTTCGCATTGAATTCCCCGAAGTGTTCGGCAAAGAGCGGTCTATCGCCGGTTATATCTATGATCCGGCGCCACGAATCCTCTGAATCCTGGACCCTGGCATCAAGAAGAGTGTTGAAGTTGACGGTCAAGATCCGTGTTATGTCTTCAGCACGTTCTATATACCGCGACATCCAATAAAGGGTATCGGCTACTCGTGAAAGCATTAGTTGATTAATCGTTCAAGACCCAGGTGTCTTTACTTCCACCTCCCTGGGAGGAGTTGACCACCAGAGATCCGGCGCGCAACGCTACACGCGTCAGACCTCCGGGTACAATTGTTATCTTCTCACCACAGAGAATATAAGGACGCAGATCAATGTGACAGCCATAAAGCTGCCCGTCCAGGTAGGTTGGATGCCGGCTCAGTCTGACAATTGGTTGAGCAATGAAGTTGCGCGGGTTTGAGATGATTAGGTTACGAAACGTTTCTCGTTCTTCCTGAGAAGCATGTGGCCCAACCAACATCCCATAGCCCCCACTTTCGTTCACAGATTTAACGACCAGCTGCTCCAGATTGTTGAGAATGAAGTCTCTCTCTTTGTCATTTATTGCCAGGTAGGTGGGAACGTTTTGGAGTATTGGCTCTTCACTAAGGTAGTAACGGATCATTGCCGGGACATAAGCATAAACTGCCTTGTCGTCGGCGACTCCGGTACCGACAGCATTTGCCAACGTAACATTTCCAGCGCGCCACGCATTGAACAGTCCGGCACACCCCAACATGCTCGTCGAATCGAAAGAAAGTGGATCGAGAAAGTTGTCATCGATTCGTCGATATATGACATCGACCGGCTGAAGTCCCTTGGTTGTTCTGGTGTAGACACGATTGTCGTGCGCCACCAAATCCCGACCTTCGACTATCTCAATACCCATCTGGCGCGCAAGGAAGGCATGTTCGAAATATGCTGAGTTGTAAATCCCCGGCGTTAACAGAACTACAACAGGGTCGGGATTGTCGTGCGGCGCAACTGAGCGCAATGTGTTTAGCAATTCCTGGGGATAATGTTCGATGGCCCTGACGCCATAGCTTTGAAACAAGGTTGCGAACGTGCGCTTCATTGCCTGGCGGTTTTCAAGCATGTAACTTACGCCCGAGGGCGAGCGCAGGTTGTCCTCCAGTACAAAGTAGTTTCCATTGTCGTCACGCACCAGATCAGTACCGATAACATGGGCATAGATGTTCTTCGGGACATTGACCCCGATCATCTCGCGACGAAAGTGTTTCGCTTCAAAGATCATTTCCGGTGCAATGATCTTGTCTTGGAGAATTCGCTGCTCGTGGTAGATGTCGTAAAGAAACTGATTGAGAGCTGTTACTCGTTGAGTCAAACCCTTTTCTACAAGGGCCCACTCCGAAGCTGGGATGATGCGTGGAATTAGATCGAATGGAAAAATCCGCTCGATACCCTCGGCTTTCTGACTATAAACAGTGAAGGTTATGCCCTGATAAAGGAACGAAACGTCTGCGTAGCCGCGTCTCTCATCGAAAGATTCAGCGACCATGTCGGCCAGTCGGGCATGCAAGAGTCGATAATGATTCCGGGGCTCACCGGTTGGCAAAAACATCTCATCGAAGAAATCCGACACTTCATAGCGATCCATCAAGCTAACGTGAGCCGAGGAAGGCTGTTCTGTCATGGCGGTAGCTGGCAACCTCCGGGGAATTTGCGAAGAGTTTTCGAAATCATCGTTAGAATAACAGATCTCTTTGGTCCTATACGGAAGCAGGTTGACTTATAAATCTGTGTAATCTGTCGATAAAGGAAACGAAACAGGAGCTTGTCCTATTGACCAGCTCATCAACTGAGTTGTAACTTCCTCACACTTCAAATCTACGCGAACCGGTCAACCTTTCGACGTTCAACAATCATGACTAAACCAAGTCCACTTCTTTCCAGACGAGATTTTCTTCGCGGTTTCTCAATCACTACTGCAGGTCTGGCACTGACACCGGGCTACATCGGCGAACTGCTGGCCCAGAACAAGGGACGAAAACTAGGTATCGCGATGCTCGGCTTGGGAAACTATGCAAGCAATCAATTAGCGCCAGCCCTGGCTGAAACCAAACTGTGTCAGCTTACCGCTGTCGTGACGGGCCACCCGGAAAAAGGTGAGAAATGGGCTACGCAGTACAAC
>DASUYO010000310.1:0-12701 GCA_036377375.1 Pyrinomonadaceae bacterium | reverse complement strand
TCAACTGTTTTGCTTTCGCCCGGCGCCAGCGAGATGCGCTTGAAGTCTTTAAGCTCCATGATCGGCCGTGTGATCGAGCTGATCAGGTCGTGAATGTAGAGTTGCACGATCTCATCGCCCGCGCGTTTGCCTGTGTTCGTGACAGTAACACTGACCGTGGCATTCTCCGTAGGCCCGATCGTTGCGCGATTAATCTTCAGATTGGAGTAAGCAAACGTTGTGTAGCTCAAACCAAAGCCGAACGGAAATAACGGTTCCTTATTCGCGAATACGTAACCTCGACGCGCTGTCGCTTTGCGGTTGTAGTAGAGCGGCAACTGGCCCGCCGAACGGGGGAAGGTGATGGTGAGTTTGCCTGCGGGATTGTACTCACCAAACAGAACGTCTGCGACACCAACACCGGTCTCCTGTCCGAGATAGAAGCCTTCAAGAATTGCCGGTACATTCTCCGCGATGTAGTTAATCGAGAGTGGTCCACTATTGATGAGTAACACGATAGTCGGTTTGCCAGTCTCGAGAACAGCCTTGACGAGATCATTCTGGCGACCCACCAGGTCGAGACTGTCGCGATCGCCAAGATGCGTGTCGGCCCATCCCTCTTTGTTCGTGTCCTCATTGCCGCCGAGAACGAGCAGCGCAACGTCCGCTGCTTTTGCAACTTCCACAGCTTCCGCAATCAGCTTCTGATCGTCAGCCGCATCGTTAAGGTGCGCCGTATCAGCAAACCAGTCGCCGCCCTCTTTCGTTATCTTGCAGCCTTCGGCATAAGTGACTTTGACTCGATCGCCCGCCTTGTCTTTTATTCCCTGAAGCACACTGATGCCGCGTCCGGGATCATCGCTGTAGCCGCCCAGATGAACTCGCGCGGCATTCGGACCAATAACAGCAATCGATTTCAACGCACCCATATTCAACGGCAGCAAGTTGTTCTCGTTTTTCAACAGCGTAATCGATCTCCGCGCCGCTTCAGCCGCCAACGCTCTATGCTCACTCGAGTTCGTGACCCGCACCGCACGTTCAACATCAACGTAAGGGTTCTCAAATAATCCGAGCAAAAACTTGGCCCGTAGGTTTCGCGCGACCGCCTGATTGAGTGTCGCCTCTGAAACGAAGCCGTCCCTTACCGACTGCAAAAGCGTCTGGAATGCATCGGGGTCGGGAAGTTCAGTATCTACACCTGCTTCAATCGCGAGCTTCGCGGCTACGGTTTTGTCCGGCGCGAGGTGATGCAGATCCACCAGCTGCGGAATTGCGTAATAGTCAGAAACTACATGACCGCTGAAACCCCACTCCTGGCGCAGCAGCTTTTGAAGTAACCAGCGATTTGCGTGAGACGGCACGCCGTCGATCTCGTTGTACGAAGGCATCACGCTCATGATGCCCGCTTCAGTCACCGCCGCCTTGAAGCTGGGCAAAAAGTATTCGCGCAATGTCCGTTCTGAAAAGAAGACTGGTCCAATGTTGGTGCCACTCTCGGGCTGCCCGTGCGCGGTGAAATGTTTCGCAGTCGCGATGACGTGATTTTCATCAACGCCGGGTCCTGGTCCCTGCAAAGCTTTCACAATAGCGACCGCCATGCGCGAGGTTAAATACGGATCTTCGCCATAGGTCTCTTCGGTGCGGCCCCAGCGCGGATCGCGGCCGAGATCCAAATTTGGCCCAAGCACCTGCTGACTTCCGCGCGCACGCGTCTCCAGCGCTCCGACCGTGAAGACTTTCGAAATGAACTCGGGATCCCATGTGGTCGCGAGTGCGATTGGCTGAGGAAAGCTCGTACTGCCTTTCGCCATGTGACCGTGAAGTATTTCGTCGTGAAGAATCGCCGGGATGCCGAGCCGCGTATTCTCCCGTAGCCACTTCTGCACGGCGTTAGCGAACATCGCGCCTTCACGCGGACCTTTTTGTTCTCGCTGGCGTGCAATCTGACCAATGCCGTATTTCATGACCTCCGCGGCCTTCGCCGGCGAGAATTCGCCACGGTCGGTTTTATAGTCGCCGGGTGGTCCAACTTCAGGTCGATTTCCCCAAAGACAGGTCAACTGTGCGACTTTTTCCTCGAGCGTCATGCGCGCAAGCAGATCGGCGACACGACGCTCAACCGGTAGACGCGGATTCTTGTAATCCGGAACCTTCTCCTGAGAGTTCATGTGGGCGATAGGGAACCAAAATGCAGTGATGATCGCAAGACAGATACTGAATGCAACAGTTCGCCTCAAGGAGTGACCACCTTCTTTGCTTAGTTAAAGGAGCCGCTGATTACGCAGATAAGCGCCGATCTACCCACTCGTTGAAATTCCCTGAGAACATGCGCTTGACATCTCTGGAAATCTCCTCGGGAGTAACCGCACGTCCATGATTCAACAGTTGCTTATAAGAATCATAGAGCGCATCTGCAATTTGCCCGCGCGCGTGTTTCCATTTGTAGATCAACTGTTCGAGCACACGCGCGTCGGAATGTTGCGGAATAAAGCTTTGGCCCAGCAACTCAATTCGTTCACGCGTGATCTCCGACACAATCGACGGATTGTTTAGAAACCACCAACAGCCAAACGGCATCAGGTTACTGAACTTCCGCGCTGCCACACATAACTGGTGCTGGTTCTCGCGCGAAAGAAATGTCACTAAAAACTTTAGCTCGGGATACTCCGCACAAAGCCTTTCGATTGCCGTCACATCGGCCCGACCGAGTGCATCACCCGCTTCTCTCAAGTCAGGGTTTACCCCGCGACGCACGCCAACCATTAACGTAAGTGGAAGACCGTGTTCTTTCGCTGCCGGCAGGACCACCTCGCGCAGCAATCGGTCGCGGATGTCGTCACTTGGAAATTCGAAATCCGCCGGTAACGAGACCGCCATGTAGACTGGATTCAGCCGCTGAATCCACTGGTCCAAAAAGAGCCGGATCGCCGTTATGCTTCCCTCGGGAAGATGCCAACTAACGTGAACGCCCTGTCGCGAGAGTGCGCGCATGGCTCCTTCCCAATCGTTCAGCAGGCAGTCCAATCTTAACGATGACTTAAAACGCTCGTCCGCACCGATGCCGGTTTTCCAGATGTCACTTTCTGCTTCATCCAAAGGATCGTTTGTCATTACTACGCCACTCACCCGTGTGATCTCAAACACCTGATCGATGTGTGCAGTCAGATTTTGGGAGTTGAAGAACGCGCGCGTCTCGTTCAGATTTGAAGCGCGCGTATCGAGACCAAATGCATCCAGCACTGAAATGATTCCCTGCGTTGCTTCGGATGTGGGCGTGTTTTCCACGAATAACGTCTTCCAGACGAGATTGGCCTGGTCCTTTTTAAACATCGCCCAAAACTGTTCGTACGAAATTCTCGCCGAGCGAAACATTTCGGCGATCAGGTAGTGATAGGTCAGCAGCTCATCGATTCCATAAAGACACAATGCGTTGAACTCGGCAGGAAAGAGATGCGTGTGCACATCCATCACTGGAGTTGAGTTGACCACCAGCTCAACTTCCGCGCGTAGCTCTTCCACATCGGTAAGCAATTCAGCGCGACTCTCAGTAGATATCACCATAAGTTTCTAAATCTCTGGCACTCTCGCATCCAGCGGATCGGCCCAACGATCGTTTGGTATTGTCGGCGTCCAACCAGGCCTCAACGGATCCTGATCGTAAGGATACGAGCCGAGGCGCAGATACAAATCCCGGTATTCAGCAAGCTTGTCGCGATCCAGCTTAACACCTAGTCCCGGTAAAGATGGCACGGCAATAGCGCCGTTTTCATACTTCAGCTTGCCACCCTGAATAATGTCATCAGTCAAATGATGATAATGAGCATGCAGCGCTTGCGCTGATTCGATAAGCTGTTCAACAGTTCTAACTTCGCCCTCTCCACTTCGTAAATTCGGGTACCGAAAGAACAGATAAGAAGCGAACGGCACACGTGGAACAGTAACCGTCGTGGCCCGTAAATCCGTGATTTTCATCCGTGAAATCTATGGCTAAAAAACTTCCCACTCCAACGCTTTCGCTTTGTATTCAGTCAACGGCTTCGCGGCATGCTCGACTCCACGCGGCAGCGGCCGTTTTGCAAATGTCTGAAAGTAGAGCAGACACGCATCGCGCCACCAAACCGCATCACGCTCCTGTATCGCCAACTTCCTGCTGATCGCAGCATGTCTTTCAGGATCGATCGCGCCCGCCAGCTTCTTCCACGTGGCCCGAGTCGCTCTTACCCAATCGACGCCGCTTTGATAGTGCAAAGCCAATTCGTCCCAGAGCGTCCGCCCGGACTTCATCTTGTAATCCCACGAGACATGATGAAACCAAAGCAGAAACTTTTCCGGACACTGCCGCAGATCTGAGAACTGCTGTTGCACAGGGTCATGATACTGGCTCACTGTGTTGCTACCAGTCTTCGTCCGATCGAATCCAATCCCGAACGCGTCCGCTTTGTGATAATAGACCGGGTTCCAGTCCTCACGCGGTTCCTTATCCCACCACGGCGCCGGACCGTAATGATGTCCGCCCCACATCAAGTGATGAAGACCAAGCGGCGTCATGTAATTTACAGCAGCCTCATGTGACTGAAGCATCATTCGCACGATTGTCGATGCCGCGTCGTCGTCATGTGTGAGCGTCATCCTGGTCCATTCATTCGCAATCTGCTCCGGCGAAAAACGCGAATTCCAGGCCAGGCGGCCGAACGCATACCAATTTGCCTGTAGGAGATCGTGCCCGGTCCAGTTCTGATCAGAGCCCGTATTAGCAACCCCTGCAATCCCGGTCAGCCGTTGTCCATACAATGTTCCATCTATCACTTTCGCTACGGTCGACCCCGGTCCGTGCGCATACGTATCCGACTCAAGAAACTCACGCCACATCGTTGCGAGAAAAACAAAATGATTAGAGAAGCCAAGATACTCTTGAGTAATCTGGAACTCCGGCATTACCTGCGTGGGAGGCATGGCGCCGAAGAGTGGATGAAACGGTTCTCGTGGTTGGAAATCTATTGGTCCATTCTTCACCTGGAGCAGCACGTTTGACGCAAATTTCCCATCGAAGGGCTTGAGATTCTCGTACGCCGCTCCGGCACGGTCGTAACCGGGCTTCACGTCGTAGACGAACGCACGCCACATCACGATGCCATTATGCGGTGCCAGCGCACGCCCCAGCATGTTTGCGCCGTCAGCGTGAGTGCGATTGTAGGTTCGTGGACCAGGCTGCCCTTCACTGTTTGCCTTGACCAGAAACCCGCCGAAGTCTGGGATAATCCTATAGATCTCATCGGCCTTTTGCTTCCACCAATCAATCACGGCCGGGTCAAGCGGATCGGCAGTTGGCAACTTGCCCAAATCCATCGGCGCTGAGAAACGAGCGGAGAGGTAGACGCGAATTCCATAGGGGCGGAAAACATCAGCGATTGCTTCAACCTTGTGTAAATATTTTGCAGTCAGGAACTCAGAATTCGCATTGACGTTATTCAAGACTGATCCGTTGATGCCGATTGAAGCATTAGCTCGAGCATAGTCGCGCAGCCGGATAGTGTTGCCGAGCACCTCATTCCAATCCCACAAGGACTTTCCGGCATATCCTCGTTCAATACTTCCATTAATATTGTCCCAGTGATTAAGTAGCCGCAGCTTCAATGCCGGTCGCTCATCTATTTGCAATCGATCGATTGGCTGTTCAGTTTGCAGCAGACGGAGAAAGTGAAACGCGCCATACAGTGTTCCGATGCCTGTTGTTGAGGCGATGACAATTACGTCTCGATTACCGCTTGTTATCGTGCGAATCCGAAAGCCTTCCGGACCAAGACTCTTCAACTCAGCATCCCATTGCAGTTTCCGAATCAGAGCGGAAGTTTGAGGAAGGCCAACAACAACCGAAGCGTCGTCGCGATCCCCAACTGCGAGAGGTGTTCCGAGCAATCCAGCGCATCCCTGAGTAAGTTCACTACGAATAGCATCGAACGTTGCGGAGTTACCTTGAATCGCAATTGATTTAATGCTCTGCCGGTATTTATCCAACGTGCGCGACGGAAGCTGCTCATATCGCAGCCACAAACGATACCCCTCATCAGCCTTGACGCAGCCACAAAAAAGCACAAAAAGCACAAAAGAGTGCAGAACTATTTTTTGCGCCTTTTGTGCCTTTTTGCGGCTCATAATAAACCCTGTTTACGAAGAAACTCTCGAATCGCCGCGTAGCTCTGCATCATCTCTTCACGATTAAAGCCGTCATGCTTACGTCCTTTGATCGTCACGAGTCGATTTGGTGCGCGCTCCCGCCCGCGAGCAGGTTCGGCGCACCATCTGATCGACTGCGCGCGTGCCAACATAACCGACCTGCCCTACAAATCTCCACGGCAGCTCACGCTCGATGAAGAAGTTGAACGAGTGTATTTCCTTGCGCCTCGGATCCTTTGGGAACGTTGTCGTGCCTGGGTTTGCCGGAAGCGAAAGACCGGCTGCGCCCACGTGACAGCGGGCACAAGCAGAACTGAAAAAATCAAGAGTAGCAGATAGCGAAGATGTGCGTTGCGTTTGGTTCGCTTTGGAAAGGCAGTAAAGGTAAACATGACTCTATAGCTCCTCTTCTTCGGTCGTCTTGGCCAATTAGTTCGCGAGCACAACAAAATGCGCTAAAAAGAAGACGCTCAGGCGATCGCGGGAGCGCCGAAGTGTTTCAACAAAACGAGAGCAATCGTTCCGCGTAAGCGTGGCTGAGTTATTGGATCGCTCGGCACAATCTGGGTTTCCGCACGCGTGAAGGAGTGCTGCTTGACGGTCTCCTTGATGATGGGTCCAACCTGGTGCCAGGCACGTGTTACCTCGCCAACAATGACGATCATGTCCGGCGCAAGGCCGGCAACGAGCGGAGCGAGCCCCAACCCGAGATACTTTGCCATCTGTCGCAAAGCTTCAATTGCTTTGGTGTCGCCCTGCTCGGCAAGTCGCAAGAGATGGTCAAAACTAATCGTTTTTTCAGTGATTTCGGGAACGCGTTTGCTTCCGCGCGTCTTCGAAGTAGCCTGCGAGTAATAACGAATCGCCGCGGAGTTGGATGCATACATCTCCCAACATCCGCAATTCCCGCAACTGCATTCGAGCCCGTCCTGAACCAGCGCCGCGTGGCCAAACTCGCCGGCTGTACCGGTCGAGCCCTGGACCAGTTGATGATTTAATATCAACCCGCAGCCGATTCCTTCCGATACCGTAACGATTACCAGATTGCGCAGACCTTCAGCTCGACGGCCAAAGCAGATCTCTGATAACGCGCAGGAATTTGCCGCGTTTTCCAATTCGACCGGCAGCCGAGTAGCCTTCTCGAGCGGTGTCTTAAGGTCGAAATCTTTCCAGCCGAGGTTGGGTGCGAAAACCAGCCGCTTACTCGCGAGGTCCACGCGGCCGGGAAGGCTCACGCCAATTCCCTCACACGTTAATTCCGGTCGCGTCCCCAAAAGGGTGCGAACGCGCGGAACCAGCGCTGCTACAAACTGCTTTGGATCCTGCGGAGTCGGTAAAGAATCCTGCGCCAGAAAGTTAGCATCAAGATCAGCCAAAGCGAGCGTGGTAGTGATGGGACGGACATTTATTCCGATGATTCCAACCCGCTCCTTATTCAGGTGAAGGAAAGTTGGCCGTCGCCCTCTCGGCGTGTGTCCGTTTGCGCCTTCGGTAATCCATCGCTCCTTGATTAACTGCTCGGCAATCACGGAGACAGTGCTCCGCTGCAAGCCGGAATGGCGCGCCAGGTCAGCTCGAGAGATCGGCTGGTGCGTTCGGATCAGATTGAGAACGATGCGTCGATTGATATCGCGCGCGGTTTCGCTCGTAGCGACCTGAAAGTTAGACAGATCGATTCTTCGCAAACGTGAAGCCCTTCTTCACCGCAGGCTGGTTTCGTTGATTCTAATTGATCGCGATTTAATTCGCGGCACGAACTAATACCACGTTGGGTTGAGTTAAGTCAATACAAACTCTCACGAAGACAAGTTCTTGAACATGGTGAAGAGCGGCGTTCCAAACAAGTCGGGTGTCGCTTCCTCATTGCGTATAAACCCGAAGTGCTCATACAGTGTGATCGCGCGCAACAGGAATGGCGTCGTGCTGAGAGTCAGCTTTTTATGATTGTTAGTAACTGCGAACGTTTCTACATGCTTCAAAAGCAGTTCTCCTAAATGTTTGCCTCTGGCATCGGGAGCGATTCCCATCCCACGAACATAAAGCGCCCCGTCTTTAGCGATGGCCGACACGGTTCCTACAATCTGCGCGTTGTCGATCGCTACCCACATTGGTCCTTCGGCCAAACGGACTTTAACTTCATCAGCCGTAATGACCGTTGCAGCGTAACCTTTCTCGGTATAGAGCTCACGGTATTCGGCAAACGCCTTTTCAAGAAGTGAAGCTACGGAAGCAGCATCTTGTGAAGTAGCCCTCCGTATTTGGATCGTAGATTGGAGATTCGGCATCTTTGTAAATCTATTAAGACAGTTTTAACTCCCAATATTGTCCTACAAGATCATGGCCATAGCTGTGGTGTCTTTCCTCTTGGACCAGTTTGAAGCCGGCTTCTTCGTAAAGATGACGCGCCGTGTGCAACCCGTCATTGGTCCACAAGACAATTTTTCGGTAGCCTTTCTGTCTCGCAAACCGGATGCATTCGTCGACCAGCCGCTTGCCGATACCCAGGCCGCGCGCCGTCGGCTCAACAAGCAAGAGACGAAGTTGACCAACAGTCTTCGATTTCTTCACCAGTAACACTGACCCCACGATCTCGCCTTCTCTTTCTACAATCCAACATCTTTCACGTTTCGGGTCGAAGTTCTTGATAAAATTCGCTGTAATTTGCGCGACGAGAGCCTCGAAGTTCTCATCCCAGCCGTACTCCTCCGAATACAAAACTCCATGACGATGCACGATCCAACCCATATCGCCAGGGTGATGAGGCCGTATAACATATGGCACTTTCGGATCAGGTTTATGACTTATCAACCGCTCTATTGTCGTCATGGCTTGAATCAGTCGTTCCTGATCTTTCGTCGGAAGCTGACTCAGCATCGCTCCCACATCTTCCTGAGAACGTGTATTAAGAGGAGCAAATACTTTTCGACCTTTAGCAGTAAGAGCGAGATGACTCTGTCGCGCATCGGCCGTAGAACGTGTCTTTTTGATCAGTCCGCGCTTTGCAAAACCCTGTAGGATCCGGCTCAGGTATCCGCGATCTAATCCCAAATCCTTTCCCAGCTTCGCCGCTGTCAAGTCATCGTGGTGTGCCAGCTCGTAGAGCACGCGCACTTCGGTAAGAGAGAAGTCAGTGTCGGCCCAGCCTTCTCGCAACACCCCGATCTGCCGCGTGTAAAAACGGTTGAAGTGCCGAACGGCATCTACCTTATGGTTCGTCTTCATAGTCGCCAATCGTAAACCCTTGTTCCTCATGCATGTCAATAGTTGACATTTGCACCATAATAGTTGATTCTGTCAACTATTTCGCGGAGAGAAATAATATGTCGGTTCGGTTCTCAGTTCAACGAAGCGAACACTCAAGGATTGGAAGCGTTGATTTTTCAAACCTGCCGTTCGGCACTGTCTTCAGCGACCACATGCTCGTCGCAGAATTTCCCGACGGAAAATGGAACGACCCGACGATTAAGCCGTACGGTCCGCTCTTGCTTCATCCGAACATCAGCGCTCTGCAATACGGAATCTCTGTATTCGAAGGTCTAAAGGCTCACCGTTCGCCATCAGGGGACATTCTCATATTTCGTCCGCGAGATAACGCCCAACGGCTCAACCGTTCGAGCGCCAGACTCGCCATGCCACACTTGCCCGAGGATTTTTTCGTTCAGGGATTGCGTACACTCCTGGAAGTTGATCACCGATGGGTTCCGAGTGCCGCTGAAGGATCGCTCTACATTCGCCCGACTTTCTTTTCAATCGATGAATCGATTCGCGTAAAGCCGGCCGAAAAATTTTTGTTCGTTATCTTCACGTGTCCCGTCGGCGCATACTTTAATGCTCCGCTCGAGGTGGTGATTACAGATGAGTTTGTGCGCGCCTTTCCCGGAGGCACGGGCGACGTTAAGCCGGCCGGTAACTATGCTCCAACCCTACTCGCGGAGCAGAATGCCCGAGCTGCATCGTTTCACCACGTAGTGTGGCTGGACGGAATCGAGCACCGCTTTATCGAAGAATGCGGAGTAATGAACATCTTCTTTGTGTTCGACGATCGAGTGATCACACCACCGCTGACTGGAACTATCCTCGGCGGGATGATCCGCGACAGCGTTCTCACGCTGCTGCGTGAAATGAACCTTACAGTCGAGGAACGAAAATTCTCTGTTGATGAACTTTTTGAAAGTCACGCTAACGCAACTCTCAAGGAGTGCTTTGGCACAGGCACGGCCGCGACTGTTTCACACATCAAGCGTATCCATTACAAAGACCGAGACGTGATTCTTCCCGAAGTTGAGAAACGAACCGTTGGTCCGCACGTTCGCGAACGTTTGGTAAACATAATGACCGGCCGTGAGACTGATGCTTACGGATGGACGGAGCGCGTCCGAATTACCGCTACCGCGAAACATTAAGGAGAGTCCAATGCATTTCGTTCTTTTCTATGACATCGTCGGTAACTTTGCGGAGAAGCGAACGCCGTATCGGGCTGAACATCTCGCTAACGTGCGCACGTCACATGCAGCCGGCAAGCTCATACTCGCAGGCGCCCTTACCGACCCTGTCGACGGCGCGATGCTGGTTTTCCGTGGACCTACAGCTCAGGCTGCGGAGGAATTTGCCAAAACCGATCCGTACGTCACAAGCGGACTTGTAACAAAGTGGCGAGTGCGCGAATGGACCACTGTAATTGGTGATGGTGCTACGATGCCATCAGTGCCCGATGCCACAGGTTTTTCCGGGTAGACGTACTTGACCAGTCGTAACAATCGAGCCACACTTGCAACAGCTTGTGCCTAGGGTTCCGCTCCGGTGAGATCAATCGGAGGTCAGCGACCAAGCGGCACCAATCGCGGACTAATCTTCAACCGCGACACAACTAACGGCATAAAAGGCCTGAGGTAAACAGCGTCGTCTGCTGGCTGCGCCACATGTGGGTGCGGTCTGTCTGGACGGCTCGGCGTTCGATTACCTCGAGGCTGCTTTCATAACGTGGCCTCATAACCAGGAGTAGAAAAAATGAATGACAAGAAGATTCTTGACGAGCAACTTACTTATTATCGCGCTCGCGCGCCTGAATACGATGAATGGTTTATGAGAACCGGCCGATACGATCGCGGCGCAGCGCATCGCGCGGAATGGTTTTCAGAGGTAGCGATGATTGAACGGGCACTGGAACCTGTAGTCACCGGGAAACAGGTGCTGGAACTTGCGTGTGGAACGGGCAGATGGACCAGGTATCTTGCGCGTTGGGCAGGCCACTTGTTGGCCGTGGATGCTGCGCCGGAGGCGCTCGAGATCAATCGCGAGCAAGTCCGCGCAAGCAACGTCGAACATCGCGAAGTGAACATTTTTTCATGGGAGCCGGACAGTTTGTTTGATGTCGTTTTCTTTTCATTTTGGCTGTCACATATTCCGCCGCAACGCTTCGCGGCCTTTTGGAAAACAGTTCAGCAGGCTTTGAAGCCTGACGGGAATGCATTTTTCATCGATAGTCTGTTTGAGCAAACATCAACCGCGCTGAACCATACCGCGCTTGATCGATCCGGAACGGCTGAGCGCAAATTGAATGATGGGCGTGAATTCCGCATCGTGAAGGTGTTCTACGAGCCGAAGGTTCTCGAGAAACGACTGAAGAAAGATGGATGGAAAGGACAGGTCTGCTCTACTGGAAAGTTTTTTTACTATGGCTGTATGAGCAGGCCAAAGCTTCGGTAACCTTTTGCTCTTGGTTTGGGACTTTAAGGTAGAGCAGCTTTTGCCCGAAAGGTATTAAACGCCGCAAAAAGGCACAAAAGGCACAAAAAATACCCGTACGTATGGACAGCTTGCAGTCGCTAATTCTGCGAACACGCAATGGGGATGCGGATGCCTATGCGGAAATCGTGCGTCGTTTTCAAGATATGGCGGTGGGCTATGGCTACGCTGTCCTGGGCGACTTCCAGTCGGCAGAGGATGCCGCGCAAGAGGCATTTCTTGAAGCTTACCGCGATCTCGCGAACTTGCGAGAACCTGTCGCTTTTCCTGGATGGTTTAGACGCATTGTCTTTAAACAGTGCGACCGAATCCTGCGTCGCAAGAGTGTGGCGATGATTCCGATCGACTCAATCGAGGATCGTGCTTCGGAGATGCAGGACCATGCGACAAACTTCGAACAACGCGAGATGAAAGAAAGACTGTGGGAAGCGCTCGATTCACTGCCCGAACACGAGCGTGCTGCGACTACGCTTTACTACATTAGCGGATATTCGCAACGCGAAATCGGCGAGTTCCTCGATACGCCGGTCACTGCGATAAAAAAACGACTCTTCAGCGCACGCAAGCGTCTGCGCGGGATGTTGTTTGATGCATTTCAGGATAGCTTGAGAGAGCAGCGGCCTTCACGCGACGACGCGTTTGCTACCGCCGTCATGGACATACTGAAGGCAGCGAGGGTGGGCGATCTTCAGTTGGTCAAAAAACTGCTCGAACAAGATCCGCGTCTGCTAACGGCGAAGGACTCGCTCGGGAATACGGCATTGATAATGGCTGTCGATTCAGGTCACGAGGAAGTTGCCGAG
>DASUYO010000309.1:0-4053 GCA_036377375.1 Pyrinomonadaceae bacterium | reverse complement strand
GCCTGTCGCGCGGGTTCATACTCGCCCCGCCGCGCGTCAATCGCGGAGTTTGCCAGCATGTTCTGCAACTTGCTGACTTGCAGAGAGGCTTGCAGGGCATCGCGCTCATGTGCGTACGTCCGAGACTTCAACCACATCGGGACGAGTCCCGCCAGAAAAACGACGAGCAGCACCACCACATAAAGAATTAGTCGCCTGACGCGCTTGTGCCAAATGGAATTGTCGCTGTTCGGGATCATCGCGTCGTTCTGGTTTGCGCTACTCATGCCAGTTCTCCTTGAATAAGATTTTAAGTTCATTGGCGATTAGCTGATTCGCCTGGTCCAGTCCACGACTTTGGCGGGCGGGTTCTGCTCTTCGTCCTGATTAAAGCCCGGAATGCCGTCAAGCTCGAAGATGTCAACGCTCGCGCCTTCAGGAGCGAGTTCGGTCGCGGCGCGCAAAGCAGCGCGGTTGTAAGAGTCACGCCGGAGGCTGCCGGCGATGCCGAGAATGCGAACTGGTCTGCTCATTTTGTGCTCTCTTTACAACAAAGTAGATTTACTGATGATGCTCCTTCTAATAAGCGAGAGCAATGCCAGCGCGATGATGACCGACATCAGGAAAGTCAGCACGCCGATGATGATGCCGACAGCAAACATACGAATTACAGCGCCAACGGCGCGGGATATGAAAGCCAGGGGCAAGCGCGAAGCGAAGTGGAGCGCGTCGCCCCTGGAAGATAATCAAAGTTCAATTCCAGCCCTGAAGAGGGCGGAATACTTCGTATATTTCGGCCTTTCAGGCCGCTTAGTTGTGGTCTCACTGTAACCAGGGGCGACGCGCTCCGCTTCGCTTCGCGCTTGCCCCTGGCTTTTATATCTCGCGCCGTTGGCGCTCTGTTCTGACTAGTTGACTAACTTCGGTGAGAGGTTGCGGAACGCGTTGCTAAACATTTTGCAGCCTTAAGGTGCTCCAGAGAATTCATAGATGGATTAGTGAGTTGCTCTACGGCGGGCATTTGATTCAGTCTCAGCAATTCTTCGATCGCGGCGATCTCCTGATCACGATTCATGCCGGCGGCCGCCAACACGCGCGTATCCTTTATGTAAAAGGCAAGGAAGTCGCGTGCGGTTACGGTTCCTCGGACGTACCGAGCCTAAAAATCGACTCCGTTTGATTCATGAAGCTGCTGGAACAACCGCCCGATTTCAGTGCCGAGAGTCCTATCAAATGGCACTGCATCCGGCGCCACCACTGTGACTTTGCATCCACGTTCCGTTAAGCTGCCCGCGACTTCCATTCCGATGAAACTTGCACCAATTACAACCACGCGTGTTTCTCTGTCAGCGGCAGCTATGATGGCATCAGAGTCGTCATAGCTCCGGAGTAAAAACACATTCTCCTGGTCCAAACTCATGACTCAGACGTGCAAGGGCAAGAGCACCCAAAGCTAAACCAAAGTCACGCAGAGCGACGTCGTAATATCCGGGAATCATCAGAAGGTTCACTACAATCAACAAGAGCCATACTGAAACGACGTATGCAAATATTTTCGGTTTCAACGCAACGCCCAGGCCTGCGACAATCTCAATGACGCCTACGGCCAGCATCAACTCGTGACCGTGCCCCCCGATCATCTTGTTGACGAAGGGTGGTAAGTACTGCTCCCAATTAACGAGTAGATTGAAAAACTTATCCAATCCGGCAACGATTGGCGCGACGATAAATGCGAAGTGAAGTATTCGATAGGCCTCGTAAGCCGGTGTGGAAGTGTCGGTATCCGTTTGGGAAGTGAGTCGAGTTGGCGTGTCAAATATGTGTTCCATGGTTCTTCAGCTCCTAACTTTAGATTTCTGACTGCCGCGACGTGCGACGTTCTTTGACCGAAGCATACACCTTCCAACAAATAAGTCAAGGACTATATTGACTTATTGTGTTTTTGCTCAAAATGTGCGAAACTCGCAGCTGGAATGGCGAGAACAGGTCTGGATAAAAGGTTTTTCGAGACTACGCGAGGGCGGATAGTTACGCTCTTGAGGGGCGGCACGAAAACCGTGAATCAGTTAGCAGAAGAGCTCGAATTGACAGACAATGCCGTGCGGGCTCATCTGCTTTCTTTGGAACGCGACGGACTGGTCAAGCAAGGTGGGATACAGCGTGGCATACGAAAACCACATTTCGCCTACGAGTTGACTGAAGAGGCGGAGCATCTCTTTCCAAAAGCTTACGATGCGTTGCTTAATCAACTCATCGCAGTGCTGAAACTACGACTCACGCCCATGGCTCTCAAAGAAGTGCTGCGAGAGGTGGGCCGATCGTTAGCGAGTGCTCAAGGCTCCGATCACAAAACTAAGTTAGAGAAGCGCATTGGTGACGCAGTCAATGCCCTGGAGGCCATGGGCGGAGCCCCACACGTTGAGAAGGAGAACGGAAAGTTTTTCATTCGTAGCGAAAGATGCCCACTGGCAACGGCAGTCGCTGAACATCCGGAAGTGTGCACACTCGCAGAAACACTTCTCTCTGAGATAATTGGGACAAAGGTCCACGAGCGTTGCAATCGTGAGCATTCTCCGCGGTGCCGCTTCGAAATTCTCAAAAAGTAAACCCAACCTTCGCGTCTCCTGAGTATCGCCTTTCCGGAACCCGATCTCGCACCCCGCGCCGCAGTTGTTGTCGAGCCACTCCGTTTGCTAGTTTGGCGTAGATGCCGCAGCCTGTACCCGAACAACTCAGCAGAACCATTGAGAATCTTTACCGGTCGGAATCGGGCCGGGTTCTGGCGACGCTCGTGCGCCTCCTCGGAGATCTGGACCTCGCCGAAGAGGCTATGCATGAGGCATTCGCCGTCGCTCTGGAGTCGTGGCCTCAGACTGGTATTCCGGACAAGCCGCGCCCCTGGCTGATTTCAACCGCTCGCTTCAAGGCCATCGACAATATGCGCTGGCGCGCGCGCTTCGATGGAGCACAGAGAGATCTTATTGCCCACCTCGAATCGCGCGCCAACGACGCTCCGGTCGAAGATGAAGAGATCGAAGATGATCGCCTCCGTCTGATCTTCACTTGTTGCCATCCCGCTCTGCCTGCGGAAGGACAAGTTGCGCTCACTCTTCGCGAACTCTGTGGCCTGACAACGGAGGAGATTGCCCGGGCGTTTCTGGTAACACCGGCAACGCTTGCTCAACGCATCGTGCGCGCGAAGGTAAAGATTCGGGAGACACCTATTCCCTACGAGGTGCCGACGCCGGAGGAATTGCCGGAGCGAGTGGACGCGGTGCTTCAGGTCATCTATCTCGTCTTTAACGAGGGTTACTCGGCTGCGGCGGGAGCGGAGGTAACGCGGGCCGAACTAACCGGCGAAGCCATTCGACTGGGACGGCTGCTGACCGAACTCCATCCAGAGCCGGAAGTCATCGGGCTGCTTTCCCTGATGTTGCTACAGGAATCCCGGCGTGCTGCGAGGACCTCTCCGACCGGCGAGCTGATTTTGCTCGAGAACCAGGATCGCTCGCTCTGGAACCGAGAACAGATCGCGGAGGGAGTGGCACTGGTGGAGAAAGCCCTGAAGTCCCGCCACTTCGGCTCATACACACTGCAAGCTGCGATCGCGGCCGTGCATGCTGAGGCGGAATCGATCGCTGCGACCGACTGGCGGCAGATCGTCGCGCTGTATAACCAATTGCTGCGAATTCAACCTTCGCCGGTTGTACAGCTAAATCGTGCCGTGGCGATTGCCATGCGCGATGGTCCAGAGGCCGGTCTGGAGCAGATCGACGCGGTGTTGGAACATGGCGAATTGGCAAATTACTACCTGGCGCATTCCGCCCGTGCCGAGATGTACCGCAGGCTCGGCAGGACGGCGGAGGCGCGGGCCTCTTATGAGAAAGCTCTGACGCTGACCCAACAGGAACCGGAGCGGCAATTCCTGCAAGAGCGGATTCGGCAGTTGAAATAAAAAATTTTCCAATAGCTGTCGATTTTCCGTCTCCCCAACGACTATAGGGCAAAAGAACGATGAGCTACGGTTCCTGAGTGAACAGGGAACGAGTCATCGGAAAAAAGCTACAGGAACCA
>DASUYO010000308.1:0-3099 GCA_036377375.1 Pyrinomonadaceae bacterium | reverse complement strand
AACGAGAGCGACGGCACGAAGATGTATCCTGCGACACAGTACGATCCCAGTCAGGACGAAGAACAGGAAAAACTGAATCGCAATCCTGAAGCCGCGAGCATGCGTGGCTTATGGTCCAACTTCGATTTTCTGAAAGATACGGGCACGCCTGCGTTCAATGCACTGCTGCGCAACACACAGTTTGCAGACTTCCACGGCCATGGCTGGATGTTTCGCGAGGTTTTCAAACGCGATCGCAAAGGAAATCTGCTGGATGCAAATAACCACATCGTGTCTCCTGATGATCCGGCAAAATTCAGCGAGGCAGTTCATCTCAACGATATTCATGCCGAGCGTGGGATGCACTGTGTCGATTGTCACTTCCGCCAGGACTCACACGGCGACGGCAATCTCTACAACGAACCGCGCGCGGCAATCGAGATCGCATGCGAAGATTGCCACGGCACGATCAAGCAAAAAGCGACGCTCTTTACTTCGGGCCCAGCCGCCGCAGCCGTCACTGGCACAACCGCGGAGCGACGCAAGTCACAGAACCAGCCGCTCACCGGCCAGGAACTGACGCGCATTCGCGTGCGTGATGCTGAAGGCACGCGCATTCCGCTCTTTCAACGCGTCACGCGAGATCGAAAACGAAAAGACGAGAAAGGTGTCGACATTGATCTCAAGGCCGGGGACATTATGCAGAACTCGATGGTCGTGCCGGGACGTTGGTGGCGTGTGCCGCAGACGCTCGACACAGTCACGCCGGGCACTCGCGATTACAACGAACAATCTCGTTACGCGAAAACTCTTCGCAAAGATAATGCGACGTGGGGTGACGTTCCATCGGACAGCAACCAACTGGCCCATCGCGATTCGAACATGACGTGTGTTTCCTGTCACTCATCTTGGGTGACGAGCTGTTTTGGCTGTCACCTCTCGATGCAGGCGAATCGCAAGATGCCCAATCGTCACAACGAAGGCGGCGACACGCGCAATTTCACGCAGTACAACTTTCAGGTGCTGCGCGATGATATCTTCATGCTTGGCCGCGATGGAACTGTGACTGGAAACCGCGTTGCACCCGTGCGCTCCTCGTCAGCGATACTCGTGAGCTCGCAAAATCAGAATCGCGAGTGGATCTATTCGCAGCAGCAGACAACTTCGTCGGAAGGTTTCGCAGGCCAGACTTTCAACACACACGTGCCGCACACGGTTCGCTCGAAAGAGACGAAGACATGCAGCGACTGCCATGTCTCCGAGAAGAACAACAACAATGCGTGGCTGGCGCAGTTGCTGTTGCAGGGAACTAACTTCGTCAACTTCATGGGTCGATACGTTTACATTGCCGCGGACGATGCGCTGGAGGTTGTCGTCGCGACTGAGCAGAGCGAGCCGCAGGCCGTGTTCGGCAGTACGCTTCACAAAATCGCGTATCCGGAGAACTACGCGCGCTTTGTTCGTGGCGGTAGTGAGTTGAAGACGTTTTACGAGCACGTTGGGAATCCGCGTGTGCTGCAAGTGCAGTTGCGTGGTGAATACGCTTACGTGGCGGCGGGTGAGGGCGGACTGCGTGTTTACGACGTGGCGCAGATCGATCAAAAAGGATTTTCGGAAAGGATTGTTACTGCGCCGGTCTCGCGGTTCGGGCAGAAGTTTTGGGTGAAGACGAAATACGCGACTGCTGTCGCAGCGCCGACGACACTGGCGGTTGATCCAGGGCGCACGAAGCTGCCCGTAAACGAAGAGCAGCCGATTCATCCGCTTTACGCGTACCTCTATGTCGTCGATAAGTACGAAGGATTGATACTTGTCAATGCGGCGAGGCTGCTCGACGGCGATCCGCTAAACAACTACCTGAAGCGTGCGCTCACATTCAATCCCGGCGGTGCGCTCAACGACGCCAACAACATCGTGATTGCGGGAAATTATGCCTACATCACGACCGCACAGGGCCTCGTGATCGTGAGCATCAACGATCCGCTGAATCCGCGAATTGTCGGTCGCATTAGTCTGAAACATCCGAAGGCAGTGGCGATTCAGTTTCGGTATGCGTTTGTCGTGGATGACGAAGGATTGAAGGTTGTCAACGTGACGACGCCGGAACAGGCGCGAGTTGTTGACGGTGCCTTTGTTTCACTCGCCGATGCACATGATGTTTACGTTGCGCGCACTTATGCGTACGTCGCTAACGGCAAAGACGGAATTGCAATCGTCGACGTAGAACAGCCCGAACACCCGCGATTGGATCAAATGTACAACGCTGAGGGCAAGCTAAATGACGTGCATCAGGTGAAAGTGGCGATGACGAATGCGAGCCTGTTTGCGTACGTCGCCGATGGAAAGAATGGAATGCGTATCTTGCAGCTGACGTCGCCGGAGACAATGCCCGAGTATGCAGGCTTCAGTCCAAGACCCAGGCCTGTCTTGATCGCGACCTTCAAGACGAAGGGCGAAGCCCTCGCTATTTCAAAACCACTCGACCGCGATCGCGCTGTCGATGAGAGCGGCAACCAGATCTCCGTCTTCGGAAGAAGAGGGGCGCGCCCCTTCACGTATGACGAGATGTTGAGGATGCTAAGGACGAATGACGGACGCGGCGATTGGTTCAGTGTGAAAGATAAGCCGCAGATGAACGCAGATAAACGCTGATCTGATCTGCGTTAATTTGCGTTCATCTGCGGCTCACATTAAACGTTCCTTTACACGCAACAACAATTCTTTCGCTTCTTCGTCGCTGATCGTCGCGGATGCTGCGCGGATCTCCTCGATCACCCTCTGATTCGCGAGATCGAATAGCGATGCCTGCGCCGCAGCCTTCCGGCCCGCGGCTTTACTAAGTCCGCCACGCTCGTCCTCCGCAAACACATCCAGCTCGTAGCGCTCAAGCCGTGCCAGCACTTCGCGCGCGTTCGCCAGAACTGCCGGCGGCAAACCCGCCAATCGCGCGACCTCGATGCCATATGACTTCGACGCTCTTCCACGCTCGAGCCGGTGCAGAAACACGACTTCACCTTCGCGCTCTGTCGCAGTGATCTGATAATTCTGCGCGCCAGGCAGACGCTCCGCCAATTCCGTGAGCTCGTGATAGTGCGTCGCAAACAAAGTCTTCGCCGCATG
>DASUYO010000307.1:0-5525 GCA_036377375.1 Pyrinomonadaceae bacterium | reverse complement strand
GTCTCATTCTCCGAAAGATGCTTGAAGTGATCCTGCTCAGTCATCGGAGTCTCGTTGATGTGATAGTCGGTAGCGATTCCGTTAGCACGAGCAATCTCAGTGAGTTCCTTAACATCGTCCATGTTGTTATGACAGATGTTGATGTTGAACATCACAGTGTAACCGTAGACTTTCTGCTTCTTAACGAGATAGTCGAAGTAAGGTCGAATCGGGTCGAGCGCCTTCGGCAACGACTTCCGTTCTTTCACCGAATCGACAGCCAGGTTCACCGTCGCGAGACCAGCATCACCGAGCCAATCGATCACTTCCGGTTTCATCAACCGTCCATTAGTGGGCAGGTAAACAAAGATGCCTTTCTGCGCACTGTAATAAACGATCTTGTGAATGAACTTGGGCCGCAGCAGAGGCTCGCCACCCATCAATGCCAACACGCGCGAACCAATCGAGTGCAACCAATCAATCGAACGCTTCGCCACGTCCTCGGTCATTCCCTTCACCTTGTTGTCGTATGACCAACAGTAGTGACAATCGAGATTGCATTTCCAGTCGGTGAACAGATACGGAATGATCGGACGCAGTTCGTTTCTATGTTGCGGGAACCGGGATTTGAAATACGGCGCGCCCCATGTCTTCCACGTGCGCACGCCATTCAACTTCAGGTATTCCCTATTAGTCATTTCTTTGGCGTTCGGGTGTTGCGGGTAAGGTGGCTCAGGCAGCACCTCTTCGGGCTTCGCTTCGAGCTTTTCTCGACCCGGCCGCTGGTAAAGGATCTGGTGTAACTGCGGCGCGATACGGAAAGGAGGTGCACTGGTTCCGGAGTTGACGTCTCGAGGGTTAGTACTCATCAGTTGGTCCTTATATTAGTGTCTGAACAGACTAACAAAACGATGATTTTAGTCAACCGGATGAAACTGTCAAACGTATTTTGGGGTTTTGACAGGAATTAGTCGCAAAAAGGCACAAAAATCATAAGATCAGACGCGAGGAGGTCCGATTAACGGTAAAGGTGCCTTGATGGTTTCTCTAATTAACGGCGCTACATAACTCGTGATCGCCGACCCGGCTTTCACCCGCCCAATTGCACATTTTTGGAAATAATTCAGATTTCTGCATAAGAATGAGGTAAAGTGGATCTGCCCGAAGTCTTAGATCTCCAAAAATTCGGGCAAACAGCGCCGTTTTCAAGCTAACCAAATTGCGGGTCCGGTAGTTGCCTAAACGAAATTCTCCCCGAGCTGTACTTCGGGTCTTCCTTGCTAACTCATTATTTCAGGAGGTTAAGTGATGCGAAAATTCTTTATCTTGGCGGTGGCCATAATCCTTGGGCTGGCTGCGAAGCAAGTCTACGCTCAAGGTAACGCCACACTCACAGGCGCCGTGACTGATCCGAATGGAGCAGTAGTCGCCGGTGCGACCGTCAAGGCTGTTAACGTCGGAACGAATGTTTCCACCGATACGCAGACTACTAATGACGGCAACTATCGGTTTCCAACCCTGCCGGTAGGTACTTACAAGATTAGCGTTGAGGCTTCGGGATTTAAGTCAGCCCAGGTCGAAAACGTCGTCCTCACAGTTGGCCAAACCGTAACACGCGACATAAAGCTCGAGATAGGTGCGCCGACAGAAACGGTAACGGTCCAGTCAGGCGGTGAACAGCTCGCTCAACCCAGCGAATCCAGTGTCTCCGCCCTGCTAAACCGAAATGTCTGGGAAAACTACCCGCTTGAGAATCGCGACACTAACGAATTTCTCAACATTCTACCCGGTGCTGTACCGGATGCGTTTGCCGGCAGCACGCGAGGAGCGGCTGTGAACGGCGCTCGCGGTGGCATGGGTAATTTTCTCGTCGAGGGTTTCGACAACAACGATCAGGGTCAGGGAGGTCGCGGTGCACTGGTTGCCGGAGGCATTACCAGCATCTCTCCTGATGCCATCCAGGAGTATCGAGTCATTACGAGCAACTATTCGGCGCAATATGGTAAAGCCGGAGGGTTCGTGACCGACACCGTGCTCCGCTCAGGCAGTAACGAGCTACACGGCTCGCTCTTCGAATACAACCGAGTCCAAAAGCTCGCCGCGAACGATTTCTTCTCAAATAAGGAAGGTGTCAAGGATTCACTGGTGAGAAATCAGTTCGGCGGTTCTTTTGGCGGGCCGATCAGGAAAGACAAAACATTTGGCTTTGGAACCGTGGAGTTTCACCGCTTGCGTCAGGGAGCACCGCTAACTGCCGTTAGTACCACTCAACAGTTCCTTGATTTCGTCCGGACGGGAGCCTTTGCAACGTTTCAGGAAACAAACCCGGGTGGATTTTGCGTGCAAAATTTGGGTGCACCCTGCCCGGGCGCTTTCAGTAACTCTCGGAACTTGGGAGCAAACTTCCAGAAGCTACAAGCCGCAAATCCCATCCCGCTAGCCACGTCGGGTTTTTCCAATGTTGGCGCGGGATTGTTCACAGATGGCCTTGTTTACCCGGTTCCGGTGTACGGCGACGTGACTAAAATCAACAACAGTTTTCTCAACGCCACCCGGATCACCGCCAAAGTGGACCACATCATGAGCCAGCGCAACCGCTTCACGGGTACATTCCTGCTGGAAGACTCGGATAATGGTGACACGATCGGCGGTGGTGATGCCACAATTGGGGTGCCATTCCTTTCTCCGGGCCGTTCGATTCTAGCCGGCTTAACCTGGACTCACGACTTTAGTCCGACCGTGATCAATGAAGCTAAAGGTAGCTATCTTCGCCACGTTCGCGACTTTGCACAGTGTCCAGGCACGGACGGCCTGCCATCCGTTGCTACAGGAATCGATCCACTGGGCGTTAGTTTCGGCTGCACCAGCAACCTGCCGCAATTCTTCACCGACAATCAGTTCCAATATCAGGACCACGTTTCGATGGTTCGCGGATCTCACAGCTTCCGTACGGGAGTGGAATACAGACGCATCCGCAATGGGTCAGCCTTTGAAGCAATTAAGAATGGGTTGATCTTACCGCACGGCGTTGAGGAGCTCCTGACTGACGGGTTCTTCGGCGACGAAGCAGACCTCGCCGTCTTCGGCGAGCCCACGTTCGGTGGTTTCACGGTCGCACAAGCATCGATCAACCCGCAGACCGGCACCCTGCCCGAATACTATCGAGGTTATCGCTCGAACGAGTGGGCAGCGTACTTTCAGGATGACTGGAAGGTGAGACGTAATTTCACTCTTAATCTCGGCCTGCGCTGGGAGTATTTCGGTCCGCCGCATAACTTCCGGCCCGGTATCGACTCAAACTTCTACTTCGGCGATGCGAGTACGCCAGTTCCGAGCCCTTCGGCGAACCCATTCTTCCCAACCACTAGTCCATTGGCCGCTAAAGTAGCGCGGGGCAGCTTCCAGCAGAAAGACCATGAGATCTGGAAGAAAGATATGAATAACTTCGCTCCACGCGCGGGTTTTGCATGGGATGTTTTGGGCACTCAGAAACTGGTTATTCGTGGCGGCGGTGCAATTTCGTACGACCGCATCTGGAATAACCTGTTCGAAAACATCCGCTTCAATGCTCCCTTCTTCGCGTTCGCGACAGTAGGCGCATTTGGCGGTGGTGCCGGCGTGCCTGCTGGACCTTTATCGACACCGGGCATCTACGGTGTTCCATTCACGGCCGCCAACACCGCATTGTTCAATAATCCATTGTTCAATCCTGTTCCTTCACCACGGCACATGGATGAGAACCTTGTCACACCGTACATCCAGCAATTTAATCTGGGCGTACAGTATGAGTTCGCACGCGACTTCCTGTTCGAGGCGAATTACATAAGGACTATGGGTCACTCTCTAACCGGTCTCATTGATATCAATACTTTCAATGGCCGGGGCCGTGGCGGATCCAGCCGACGAATTAATCCAAAACTCGGAGGCGATAACTTCCGCACTAACGCGTTCGGCTCGTCCTACCACGGGGGGCAGTTCATCGTGCGGAATCGCGCATGGCACGGATTGCAGTTCAACACTCACTACACTCTCGCCCATGCGATCGATGAAGTCAGCGACGCCTTCAACAATCGCACTGGAACACGTCCCACGGACAACACCAACATCCGCCTTGATCGGGGCCGTGCAGACTTTGATATTCGGCACCGATTTGTCAGCGGCTTCACTTATGAAGTTCCATTCCTGAAGAGTAATCGCTTTTTGGGTGGCTGGGTAATGTCAGGTGTCGTTCAACTGCAATCAGGCGTACCTTTTTCAGTCTTTCACAGTAGCCAGGATCCTAACGCCGATGGATACTTCACCGACCGGGCTGTATTTATCGGTAGTACCTACGAAGCTGCGTACATAAGGAATCAAAGCCCTGCGGACGGCTTCTTCAATACGAGTGACTTTGTAGGCATGAACACCAGAGTTGCTCAACTCGGACCTGCTGCCGCGTGCGGTGCAGGCAATGGTGTCGTCATCAGCAACACACGTTGGTGGTGCAACGGCACGTCGGGCCGCAATATATTGTCCGGTCCGAACTTCACCAACATCGATTTCGGTGTTCACAAGAAGTTTCATGTGACTGAGCGAACGGCGCTACAGCTACAGGCGAACGCCTTCAATCTGCTCAATCACCCGAACTTTGGATTGCCGTCCAACAACATCGCTAGCTCACAGTTTGGTCGGTCGACAAGTACAGTTGGCACTCCTCGAGTGATTCAGCTGGCAATACGACTAGACTTTTAATTCAACGGGTAAACCTTGAAAATTCGGGGGGCGGTCAATAAAATGACCGCCCTCTGTTCTTAACGGCGGTTGGAAACTGGAGGTCGGATATGCATAGCATGCGACATATGTTGAAACTATTGCCTGGCGTATTCGTGGGTTCGCTTTTATTTGTCCCTGCCACAACCTTCGCGCAGCTACCTGATAAAACCGGCCCCACAGCCGAAAGAAGGGAAACGACGGACATCCGGGAAGCTGATCTGGAAAACCGTGAGATAAGGCTGCGGCTCTTAAGTGATCCATCCATGACGTCGAACCGGTCATCGGAAGATGAGCGGAAGCTAGTCGTGAAGCAGATCCTTGAAGATTTCGAGGGTCTCCAGACGGCAAACCGCGAAATGATCAAGGTGAACTCGAAGCTGGATCCTTCGGCCTATAAAAGAATTTCTTCACTGGCAGATGATATTAATAAGCGCGCGAAGCGACTAAAGACCAATCTAGCCATACCTGACTGGAAGAGTGACAAACCCGAGGCGGAGCCCGCTGTCGCAACGGATGCCCCGCAACTCAAGGCTTCTGTCGGAGCGCTCAATACTTCGGTAACGAGCTTCGTTACAAATCAGTTCTTCAAGGATCCCAGAGTCGCCACTATCGGCCAGTTGCACAATCTCAGGCGAGATATTTCGTCGGTTATCGAACTTAGCCAGCTCGTCAAAAAGGGTGCTTCGAAACTCCACTAATTCTACAATTCGAGCCACAAAAAGGCACAAAAAACACAAAACAATTAATGAATGATTTGTGCTTTTTGTGCCTTTTTGTGGCTACCCTCTGGTCCA
>DASUYO010000306.1:0-17632 GCA_036377375.1 Pyrinomonadaceae bacterium | reverse complement strand
CTCACACATCAACACGCGAATCGTCTGTGCGCGCTCCGGGATCTCGAGACCGAGCAGCTTCTCCGCGGCCATGCAGTAAGCAAGATTGTTGCCGAGCGGATTGAGGTAATCCATGCGATCAGTGATGACGATGCCCTGCTGATATTTCTTGTACTCAAAAAGCTTCTCCATTCCGGTGTGGAGATAACCGATGTCCGGCGTAGCCTTCACGACCATTTCACCATCCAGCACGAGCTCGAGCCGCAGCACGCCGTGCGTCGACGGGTGTTGCGGGCCCATCGAGATCGTCATCTGCGTATCAAGCGGCTGATCGACGATTTCGAATTGTGGTGGAAGCGTTGCTGAGCTCATTTCAAGCTATATGGTTCGTAGCCGCGTAAGGGGAAATCCTTTCGTAATGCATGGCCTTGCCAATCGTCCGGCAACAAGATTCGACGCAGATCCGGATGACCGTCGAAAATCACTCCAAACAGATCAAACGTCTCACGTTCATGCCAATTCGCAGTCCGCCACACACCGGTGACTGTCGGAACGTGAGTATCTTCCTCGTTCAGCACTACCTTTAATCTGATGCGATGGTATTTAGTCGTTGAAAAAAGGTGGTAATTGACTTCGAAGCGAGGCTCTTCTTCGACGCCGCGATCCGCGCCACAAATATCCGAAAGAAAATCGAAACGTCCTTCAGGCCACGTCTTCAGAAAAGAACACAGATCGACGAGATGTTCGCGCGGAACGATGATCGTCGTCTCGCCGAAGGCGATAATGACCTCGCCCATCCATTCCGGATGTTCATGCTGTAACGCCGTCACTAATGGTGACGGCGTGCTTTGCGAACTCGGGGATTGTTCTGGCGTCTGTTCGATGTTTTCGGGGCCTGATGTCATCCGCGGTCGATGCTCTACTCTCTACGAAGAACGACGCCGTTCGTGTCTGGAAGCGATCGTATAAGGTCGCGATTCCGGCAGCGTGTTCTGCCGCGCAGTCGATCCGTCGGTTACGGGCAGAGTCCCTGGCACAACGGCTTCTCGTGCTTCCTCTTCGGGTATGTCCCTGCGATCGCGAACGCTCTCTTTCATCACTTTGTCCTGGAGCATCATCACGGCGTGAATCAACATTTCCGGCCGTGGCGGGCAACCGGGAATGTAGACATCAACGGGAACGATCTTGTCGACGCCCTGAACGATTGCGTAGTTATCAAAAACACCGCCCGAGGTGGCGCAAGCGCCCATAGAGATGACCCACTTCGGCTCGGGCATCTGATCGTAAATTCGTCGCAACACCGGCGCCATCTTTCTCGAGACGCGTCCGGAGACGATCATCACGTCTGCCTGTCGCGGGCTGGCGCGAAACACCTCCGAGCCAAAACGCGCGAGATCGTTTCGAGACGAAGTCGCATTCATCATCTCGATCGCGCAACAAGCTAATCCAAATGTGGCCGGCCAGAGCGACGACTTGCGCGCCCAGTTGATCAGCGAGTCGAGCCGCGTGGTCAACACCTCTGGCAAGGCTTCGGCGATAATATTTTCGAGACCCATTTCGAAACTTCCTACGCTGCTGTGCGCGCAAACTTCCTATGCCGCTGTACGCGTCTTGCCGATCTTTCTTCGCGCTTCGAAGTCAGCCAAAGCTCGTGCTTCGGCTTCTGCTTCGCGTCGCGCTTTCTCACCCCAATCAAATGCGCCCTTCTTCACGATGTAGATGTAGCCAACAAACAGCAGCCCTACGAAGATCATCATCTCGAGATAAACAAAGGTGCGCATCCCCGATCCCTGCGCCGCAAGCGCCTTGAAAACCGCCGCCCAAGGCACAAGGAAAATCACTTCAATATCGAACAGGATGAAGATCATCGCGATCAGGTAGAACTTCACCGAGAAACGCTCTCGCGCGGAGCCTACCGGGTCCTTACCACACTCGTAAGGCATCAGCTTCGTTCTTGTTCGCTTACGTTGTCCGACGAACTGGGAAAGGAGAACGTTGCCCACCGCGAAGCCTCCCGCGACGATGAACATCAGCAGAATGGGCAAGTAGTCGTAAAGCCTAAACGGCATCCAGGGCGCACCTCATCTGCCGCAGACTGTTTCGCTTCCGAAACACCCTTGTGCGGTCAGTGACACTCGATCCACGAGATTGAGAATCATTGTACAAGCTGATGCTAGTCGAACTGATCAAGGGTGTCAAGCAACGTCTCCGGGCCGGATCAGCCTCGGAAAAAAGCTGATTGACCGTGAAAAAATGCTTGTGTTACCGTTCAGCAAAACCCACCTCCGAGTGGGTTGCGAGCCGCCTCCCGGTTGACTTGTGCTTCAGTCTGAAACATCTTTGGAGAGTTAGTCCTCGACCAGTGATTACCGGATTCAACACCGACATCGAGCACAACGGCGTCATGTATCACGTGCAGACGGAGGACAAGGGGCTCGACACACCTATCATTCTGTCGCTCGTGTACGCAGGCGGCACCATTCTCGCCAGCAAGCGCTCTCCTTATGAAGATCTCATTGCCGAAGGTTTCAGCGATGAAGTTCTGGCTGAACGGCTGAAACGCCAACACCGTTTGATCTGTGCGGCAATCCATTCCGGGCGCATTGACGATTTGAAGAAGATGAGCAGTCGCACGAAGGAGACGCGTACACAGGAAGCGGAGGCCGAGGTGGAAACAGCGCCGCCGGCGACGGTGGAAGAGCCGTTCGAAATCGAATACTGGCCGATGACACAGGAGTGGACACCGGCACCCACCGCAGCCGACGAAGAACTCGCGGCGACAATGGAACCGGGACTGGAGCCGCGATACGAGCCGGGCGAGACGACGCCACCACCACCTGAGCCTGTTGTTGAAGAACCGCAACCAGAAGAGGAGCCGGTGATTGAGCCCGTTCTGGAGGATGGCCTTGTTATTACACTTCTGGATGACGATGAATTCTACTCAGGCGAGCGTTATACGTTGCGAGTTCTGGTGAACAACCGGACCAATGGCTATGAGAATCCACTCGCCAACGTTGCCGTTTCAGTTAAAGTACTTGGCACGACGTTTCGGCCGCTGATTTATAGTTTGAAGACTGAGAGTGATGGAGTGGCGAGCGTCTCGACAGAGATTCCACAGTTTACTTCCGGTAGAGCTGCCGTACTCGTGCGCGCTGTGGCGAAAGATGATGCCGCCGAGCTGCGTCGTATCATTCACCCCGCATAATTAGCCGCAAAGAGACACAAAAGTCACAAAAGAGTTGATTAGCTTTTTTGTGCTTTTTGTGCTTTTTTGTGGGTAATGAAAGTTTTTATTAATGGCGAGGCGAGGGAGCTTTTAGGCGCGCCTTCGTTAGCGGAACTAATCACAGAACTTGATCTACCCGCGACGCGAATTGCCGTTGAGCTCAACCGTGAGGTCGTGCGTCGTAACGATTGGAGCGGTACTATTCTAAGCGACGAAGACCGGATCGAGATTGTTCACTTCGTCGGCGGAGGGTAAATGTCGACAGCAGCTACAGCAGCATCACCAAAAGACAAGTTGATCATTGCAGGCAGAGAGTTTTCATCGCGGCTCATTATCGGCACTGGTAAATATCGCAGCTATGATCAAATGCGGAATGCGCACGACGCTTCCGGCGCTGAGATGGTCACGGTAGCAGTGCGACGCGTGCCGCTCGACCGCAGTAGCGAGTCATTTCTCGATTACCTCAATCCGGCACTGCAAATCCTTCCGAATACCGCCGGTTGCTACACAGCCGAGGACGCAGTCAGAACTGCTCGCCTCGCGCGTGAAGCTTTACAAACAGACTTAGTGAAGCTTGAAGTGATCGGTGACCAGACGACCTTGTTTCCCGATAACGAGCAGACGCTCGAGGCTGCGCGCATTCTCGTCAAGGAAGGATTCGTGGTGCTGCCGTACTTCAACGACGATCTGATCATGGCCAAGAAGTTGGTCGACGCAGGTTGTGCGGCGATCATGCCGCTGGCTGCACCGATCGGATCCGGATTGGGCGTTCAGAATCCTGCAAACATCCGCATCATGCGTGAACAGTTGTCGAACGCGACGATCATCGTTGACGCGGGAGTGGGGACAGCAAGCGATGCGGCAATCGCGATGGAGCTTGGTGCTGATGGTGTGTTGATGAACACCGCGATCGCGGAAGCTGAAGATCCCGCGCAGATGGGGAGAGCGATGAAGCTGGCGATTGAGGCGGGTCGGTTGGCTTATCTCGCGGGGCGAATGCCGAAGCGGTTGTATGCGAGTGCGTCGAGTCCGTTGCCGGGCGTAATCAAGTAAGCGGATTACACGGATTTTATAGAAAGCGTGATCTGCTCTTGTTCGCGCATTACGCGATCACCGAGTTCTGTGGTCGAGATTGTAGGATACGCGCCACCTTTAACTCTCAGGCAGCGCGCTTCGATAAGTGCATCGATGTAAACCTCGAGCTCGTCGCTTGCCATGTCCTTCAGCAATCCGTAAGTAGATAATTCGTTCAGACGTGCAGTCAGCACCTGCTTAGCGACCGATCCTCGCAGCGTTGAAATCAACATCTTCTTTCCGAAACGGCCATTCATTCGCTTCGCGCACGCGAGGATTTTTCGTACCCGCAGTAACTCATCCGCAGTGAGCGGGCGTGCAGATGAGTCGAGCAGCGAGGGAGCATCGGGCGTGACGGTCTTTGGTTTGCAGTTTCCACACGTACCGCACAGCCGTTCGCTTTTGCGATCGCCGAAGTAGTTAAGAATGTGCGCACGATAACAACGGTCCGTGTAACAGAAGTCGATCATCGCGCGCAGCTTCCGGCGCTCAAGCTCGCCGCGACGCGACACATCTCCGGGATTGACGCGCAGCGTCGCTGCCGGAACGCTGTCAAGCATCAGGATGCTGCGGCCCTGCTGTGCGCCACGCCCGCCGCGATTCACCGCGGCCGCAGTTCGCTGGATGTGTCCGGCGCGCTCGAGCACGTACAGCGCAGACTGCACCGCCATCTCATTCCGTTCGCCTGTGCGACGCGCGATCTCTGCCGTCGACAACTCGATTCTTCGCAGTTCTGTGCCGGCCAGTGCATCGTAAACCTGCTTGATGACATTGATGTCAGGATACGAGCCTTCGATAAAGAAGTCGTGCGTGTTTTTGTCGGCGTAGTTAAAGAGCAGAACGCAGGTTGACGGCAGCCCATCGCGGCCGGCGCGTCCGATCTCCTGATAGTACGCTTCGATGGAGCCGGGCATTTGATAGTGGACCACGAAGCGAATGTCAGGTTTATCGATGCCCATTCCGAATGCGTTCGTGGCGACGATCATCTGCGTGCGGCCGGTCATGAAGTCGTCCTGCGCGCGGATTCGCGCCGCGTCGCTCATGCCCGCGTGGTACTCCGACACCCCAAGATCGACTGCTTTCAATTTACTCCCAACCTGCTCCACAGCTTTTCTCGTTGCTGCATAAATGATTCCCGAGCCGTCGATCTCTCGTGCTAGCTTTTTAATAAGTGCGATCTTTTCACGCTCCCTCTCGGTGTGGATCACCTCGATCGAGAGATTCGGCCGGTCGAAACCGCTGACAAAGGTTTGCGGTTGTTTCAGACCTAACTGTTGAATGATGTCCGAGCGAACGTAAGGCGTGGCCGTGGCTGTCAGCGCAAGAGTCTGCACTTTACCCAATGAATTGATCACACTTCTGAGTCGCAGATAGTCAGGACGAAAATCGTGACCCCAGGTTGAAATGCAGTGTGCTTCGTCGACTGCGAAGAGCGAGATGGGGATCTGTTGCAGGACGGAGTTGAAGCGACTGCTGCGAAAGCGTTCGGGCGCGATATAGACGAGTTTGTGCTCGCGTCGCTTGAGCGCTTCGATGCGTGCGTGCTGTTCCGAGTCGCTGATCGAGCTATTGATGAATGTGGCCGGCAGACCGCGTGCGCGCAGTGCGTCCACTTGGTCTTTCATCAGAGCTATTAACGGCGACACCACGAGAGTCGCTCCGTCTAGAATCATTGCCGGTAGTTGGTAACAGAGAGACTTGCCGCTGCCGGTCGGCATCACGACGACCGCGTCTTTGCCGTCCAGGATCGATCCAATTACTTCGCGCTGGCCTTCGCGAAAGTCTTCGAAGCCGAAATGCTTTTGCAGCGAAGCGACTGCATCCGTGAGCGAGTGCATGCGTGAGTCTATACCACGGATCTCACGGATCCGCGCAAATCCGTGGCAAAAAACTTGTGTTTCGCGGAGTAGGTGGCGCGACAGAGAAATCAGCGACGTTGTTTCGTGTGTCTGTGCAACCGTTTCCTGCACGCAGCAGTGCATTAGTGTTGCTCGGCGCAGCAGCAGGCGCGGAGCCTCTGAAGCAACTGGCTGTGCTGCCGTATCCGAGAAAATCGATGATGTTTGGATCGTTCGGACATGCACTGCTCAACGCTGTCGAATTTTTCACGAGTGCTACTTTGCCCGAGCCGGCGGCCATAGCGATCGTTCCTGTAGCATCCGGCACCGGCAAAGCGACTCCGTTGCTGCCGCCGGAGCTCTCTTGAATGAGATAGTACTGTCCCGGTGAGAGCGTCACGGATGGCAAAGGTGTAACTGACCATGTTGTTGCTGTCGCGCTCGCGTACTGCACCGACCAGCCATTCAGAGTAACTGTGGAACTTCCGGCGTTGAATATCTCAATGAAATCATTACGGAAAGGTGCACCTGAGTTTCCGCCGCCGCCAAAGATCTGACTGATCACGATTCGTGGTGATGAATCAGGTGTGGGGTTCGGTGTTGGTGAAGGAGTCGGCGTTGGCGATGGTGCCGGTTTGATTCCACCGAGCACGATCGAAACAGGATTGCTTTGTACACCGTCGGCAGTCACGATCAACGTAGACATGCCTGCACCGCGTAACTCCGACGGTACGAGCACATGAACTTCGTCGATTCCCAAGAGCCGCGCAGGCGCAACCGTTTCCACCAGCGCGCTCTTTCCATTAATCATGACAGAAATAGTCTTCGCTCGCGACGCGCCGGTTGCAAAGATCGACAGTCTCAGCTCTCTGCTCGAAGGATCGAATGGCGCACGCATGAGGGTGTCGGCATTCAGCACGATCGCTTCGCCGCGGCCGTCGGCTGTTGTAGTGAACACGCCGGGCGCACCAGCAGCAATCTGTGCCTGAGCCTTCGACGATAAACCATCCGCATTGGTCACAAGAAACTCTGCGGGACCTGTTGATACTTGATCGGGCACAACAAACACGACTTCAGTTGCCGAAACATAAAACAGCCGCGCCGCCTGACCATTCACTGTCACCGATGTTCCAGCAAGAGTGAACGGGAGTTCATCGCCAGTTTCTGTTTTCAGAGCGAGCGCGTTACCACGAATACTCGCGATGCTTCCAGGTGCTATCTGCGGCGGCTCCGGCTCATGACCCTGGGCTGCTGCATTAACGACACTCGCTACACCCACTGCCCGAGGCGCTACGGAAGCCAGGTAGATCTCGCTGTTGTTTCTGAAATCGTCATCGCTTACCGGTCCGGACAGAATTCGCGGAAAGCTGAACCCGACGAGGCTGCCGTCGAAATTCAGCGACGAGATCACTTCGGCAGTCGCTGCGGCGGGTGCATTCGTGATCTGTTGCACTTGTCCGCTTGGCAGGTCAAAGACGTAGAGCTCGACTCCACCGTCGCTCGCATTCGTCACTCGCCGTCTCGTCGCAAACGCTACGCGTCTACCGTCACCGCTAATCGTCGGCTGAAGCTTTACGTCGACTGATCTCGATCCTAACTGTGTTACCTGCCGGATCGAATTGTCGCGACCCTCAAAAAGAAATACCTGCGTCTCATTCACCCCGGTCGATGCCGAATAGACGAGGCGCATTCCATCGTTGCTGACCGCGCGACCTTCTGTCATCGCTAAATTCGCAACGTTTGCCGCCAGAACTCGACTCGTTCCTGTTTCTACGTCAATCAGTAAAAGATCCGCGGCATCCGTGGTTAAATCCCTCCTCCTGTAATACACACGTGATCCATCTCCACTGATCTTCGGATTAACCGCCGCATGTCCAGCACTCTCATTCGTCAACTGCGTGTATCGTTGGTTCACCGTGTCGTAAAGAAAGAGGTTTCTCTTCGATGAGAACACGACCGTGCGGCCATCATTGGTAATCGACGGCTGAAAACTGCCGTCTTCAAGTCTCGACGCGCTCGACGCAGGCTCTATTTGCGTCAACTGATTTAACTTCAAACCGTCAAACAGGAAAATCTCGGAGTTTCGATCCGCATTCCTGCCAACGAGATCTTCTGTCGATGCAAACACGATTAGTTTCCCATCGCCCGAGACAGACGGACACACCGCGCGCGTGCTGCCAATCTCAACGAACGCCGGCACCGGCCCGGCAAGGTCGGTGCGTATCGCGTGAAACGAAGCACTATCACCCGTGCCCGCCAGATCAGCGGTCGATTCAAAGACAACTGTCTGACCGTCATCGCTGAGCGTCGGATTCAAATTGAGCGCGTACTCGGACGTGTTTGTAATCCGCGTCAAACTCGCAAACGAATCCGCTCGCGGCAAACAAAAGAGAATGAGAATTAAAATGGTGATGAGGAAAAGGATTGTGAGACGAAGCATAGTGAGGTTGCTCCTTACTTAAAATTTAGCTGCGCATTCTACACCTCGTTTCAAAAATTTCAAGCACAATCTCACTATGGTGGTATTCTCACCGCCGAGAACTCCAAATGAAGATCCTCGTGAGTGGTTCGCATGGGCTGGTCGGCAAAGCACTGGTCCGCTCGCTGACAGACGACGCGCATGAAGTCGTGCGACTCGTGCGTGGCGAGCGCTCGTTTGGCGCAATGGAAATCGAATGGGACCCGAACCAGTCACGCATCGACACAGAACACCTCGAACGCTTCAATGTTGTGATTCACCTGGCAGGCGAGAGCATTGCTTCCAGTCGTTGGACCGCGGAGAAGAAGCAGGCCATCCGCGATAGCCGTGTGAAGGGAACCACGCTATTGAGCGACAGTCTCGCACATCTGTCACGCCCTCCCTCGCTCTTTCTGAGTGCTTCGGCGATTGGTTACTACGGCGATCGCGGGGACGAACTACTGACAGAGAACAGCGCGCCCGGCAACGATTTTCTGTCGAGTGTGTGCGTCGAGTGGGAGAAGGCCGCCGCGCCTGCCGCAGAGAAGGGAATCAGGACCATCTACACACGCTTCGGGATCATTCTCGACACGCATGGAGGTGCACTGGCAAAGATGCTGACTCCTTTTCGCATGGGCATCGGCGGGCGAGTTGGTGATGGGAAGCAATGGATGAGCTGGATTGCACTCGACGATGTCGTTAATGGATTGAAGTTTTTAATAGCTGACAAGTCGATACATGGGCCAGTGAATTTTGTCGCACCTAATCCGGTCACAAATGCAGAGTTCACGAAAACTCTTGGTCGCGTTCTCTCGAGGCCGACATTATTTCCGGTGCCTGTGTTTGGAGCTCGGCTGGCGTTCGGTGAGATGGCGGACGCGCTCTTGCTTTCAAGTCAGAAAGTTGAGCCGAGTGTCCTGGAGGACAAAGGATATCTATTCAACTGGCCCACACTCGAACCGGCATTACGGAATATTCTAGCCGCAGATAAACGCAGATGAACGCAGATCATGATCTGCGTTCATCTGCGTTTATCTGCGGCTAAATTCCGGTAGGGCATGAAACACCTCCAAGGCGTACTTCACATTCCCAAACGGCGCCGACACCTGCACGCCCTGAATCTCGTCGCACACCTCCAACAGCGACTCGCGTGCGATCTTCAGGCCCTCCTCTCGTGCCGCTTCCTTGCTGATGTTTGAAGCCGCGCGCATCCGGTCCATGATCGACGGTGTCACACGCACGCCCGGCACCTCGTTGTGCAGAAACTCCGCGTTCCTGTACGACACAAGCGGCCAGATACCCGCAATAATCGGAATGCGCACGTGCTCGATACGCTTGAGAAATTGACGCAGTTGACCAGTATCAAACACCGGCTGCGTGATCGCGTACTGCGCTCCTGCTTCGACCTTCCACTCGAAACGTTTGATCTCCTCATCAAGATTGATCGCTCCGGGATTTACGCCCACACCGATACAGAACGCAGTCGGCTCACCGATCGGATTATTTCCGAGATCCAAACCATGATTCAGCTTGTTCACCATGTTCGTCAGGCCGATCGAGTCGATATCAAATACGGCCGTCGCATCAGGGTATGGTCCCATCTTCGGTGGATCGCCTGTGATAACAAGTATGTTACGCAGACCCAGCGCAGCCGCTCCGAGAAGATCGGACATCATGCCGAGCAGGTTCCGATCGCGACAGCAATAATGCAGCACGGATTCGATCCCGATCTGTTGTTCTACGAGCACGGCAGTCGCAATCGCGCTCATGCGTGATTGCGCACGCGCGCCATCGGGAATGTTCACACCGTCAACACCTGCGTCTTTGAGCAGTCGAATCGAGTCGAGCGTCTTCTTCGCGTCGACGCCTTTCGGCGGCAGCACCTCAACCGATGTAACAAACTCTCCGCTCGCGATCTTTCGTCCCCAATTGGAACGTTCTTCAGGTGGAACAACGTGAATGTCCGGCGGCATTGTTTCGACCGTCACCGTGGCGGCGCTGCTAAAAACCGCGCGCGGTGTTCGTGGTGAAGCTGCGCGCACAGAATCGGAAATCAGCTTGATATGGGCCGGAGTCGTCCCACAGCAGCCGCCGATAAATTTCGCGCCCGATTGAATAAATCGCTTCGCAAACTTCGACATGTACTCAGGCGAGCACATGTAAAACTGCCGCCCTTGCACGTCGCGCGGCAATCCCGCATTTGGCTGTGCCGACAGCTTCTTCTTCGTGACCTCGCGCATCTTTTCCAACGCGTTAAGAATGATCGCCGGTCCTACTCCGCAATTGAGGCCGATGACGTCCGCTCCCCACGCGTCGAGACGTTCCGTAAACAGTTCCGGAGTGGTGCCAAACATCGTGTTGCCGTCAGTCAAGATGGTCATCTGCGTGATGATTGGCAGATCGCAGAGTTCCTTAACAGCAGCTATCGCCTGGCGTATCTCGGAAACATCAGAAAAAGTTTCCAGACAGAAGAGATCGACACCACCTTCAAGCAATCCTGTCGCCTGTGCTTTGAACATCTCGCGCGCTTCCGCAAACGAGGTTGGACCATACGGCTCGATGCGCAGGCCCAGTGGACCAATGGCACCGGCAACGTACGCGCGGTCCCTGGCAGCCTCGCGCGCGATCTTCGCTGCGCGGGCGTTGATCTCGTGGAGGCTGCTGTCGAGACTGTACTGCTGTAGTTTGTGAGCAGTGGCGCCGAACGTATTTGTCTCGATCACGTCGGCGCCGGCGCGTATGTATTCGGTGTGAATCTCACGCACCAGATCGGGGTTGCTGAGATTCAGCTCGTCATAACAGCGATTGATGTAAACACCTTTGGCGTAGAGCATCGTACCCATCGCGCCGTCAAACACGAGGATGCGATCGCTGGAGAGAATTTCCTGAAATGGTTGCATCTGGTTATATCAAATTGAGCAACGAAAAAGTCCCGCGCTAAACAACGCGGGACTTCAAATCCGTTGAAGTTTTTCGGGTTCTGAATAAGCGCCCGAGCTGTTTAGCCGTTTGTTTTGCGTGGCCGCAAGTCGCCTTAACTCACCACGTTTTACATGGCTGCTTATACGCTTCAGGACCCTCCGTGTCAAGTTTCAAAATTGGGACTGATCTCCGCGCGAGTGTCTTGTTTTTTATGTCACGCTGATATGCTCTCTCAGAATGACTGAACCGAGTGAAACAAACAAGTACAGCATTTCCAATAACTTACAAGCACAAAAATTGAAACGAAAAGGCAACCGACCTCGTAGTTGATCCATCTGATTCGCGGTCATTCGTTACAGCTTTGCTGCTGCGAATCTTGACTACGCGAGTCCGGTGCAGTCCCCCGAATCTGCGCAAAATCGAATACCTGGTGGCGCTATGGTCATCGTTAATTTGGAGATCTTACTGAATGAAGTTTCCCCGCAGGTTACCCCATTTTCGTTCCTTCAAGTTTGCACCCTTCGCCCTGATCTCGCTTTTCCTGTTCAGTAACCTGACTGGCTTTTTGTTCAGTCACGTGTTAGCGCCCACCGTGGCTGCCAGTCCTGGAACCTTTCACATTCCAGCAGACATTCCCACTTCGGGCGATCCGGAGTTGGACCGCATCATCTTTGAAGCCGGCGAGAATCAAGGCGTCGATCCGCGTTTCATACATGCGGTTATCTGGCAGGAGTCGAAGTATGACATTCATGCACATTCGCACGCGGGCGCTCAGGGGCTGATGCAGTTGATGCCGGCGACGGCGAAGCGTTTTGGTTGCGAGCATCCGGAAGATCCGGTCGAGAATGTCACTGCGGGAACGAAGTATTTGAGCTGGTTGTTGAAACGTTTCTCAGGCAACGTTGAACTCGCACTCGCGGGCTTCAACGCAGGTGAGGGTTCGGTCGATAAATACGACGGCATACCGCCGTACAACGAGACGCAGAATTATGTGAAGATCATTTCTAAGCGTTACGGAAAGATCTACCATCCAGTGTTGCCGCCCGCTGAAGCTGCCGAAGTTTTTCAGCTCCACGCCGACTAAAGTAAAGCCGAGCCCCGGATAACACGGATCTGTGTAAATCGATTTACACAGATCTGTCTTATCCCCGGCCTTGACAGCCTTCCTCACCTTTGGCTGAATGGGCCTATGAGCACACCTGCTACTCCCGACTACGATCGTAGTTTCTTCGGACATCCTGCCGGCCTTTCCACACTCTTTTTCACCGAGATGTGGGAGCGGTTTTCCTATTACGGCATGCGAGCGATCTTAATGCTCTACATGACGAAGGCGTTGGCAGAAGGAGGACTGGCGTTCGACGAAGGATATGCAAGTCTGATCTACGCCACGTACGTCTCCTCGGTTTGGTATCTGCCGCTCATCGGCGGCTGGCTGGCAGATAGAGTGGTTGGCGCACGTCGAGCAGTTTTGCTCGGCGGCATCATCATCGCGTGCGGCCATTACTCAATGGCCATCAACTCCCTGGCCACGTTCTACGCGGGTCTCATCCTGATTGCGTGTGGAACAGGACTCTTGAAGCCAAACATCAGTGCAATGGTGGGCCAACTCTATTCTGAGGAAGACAAGCGACGTGATGCAGGTTTTTCGATCTTTTACATGGGGATTAATCTCGGGGCGTTTCTGTCACCAATCGTCGTTGGTTTTCTGGCACAGAAGCAGTCGTTCCGGAATTTTCTGTCTTCGATGGGCTTCGATCCCAATTCAGCCTGGCACTGGGGGTTTGCCGCGGCCGGCGTCGGGATGACACTCGGTGTCATTCAGTATCTCCTTGGTCGAAAGAAGTTGACTGGCGTGGGAAATAGGCCAGAGGCGGTAAAAGATCAGGCAGAGTCAAGCGCCGGCGTTGATTATGTCACGCTGAGTCTCGCGATTGTCGGCGGTATTGCTGGAGCAGGATTGGGATTTTACGTCGGCGGAAGCAAGCTGTCAGCATTGTTTCCCGGTGTGGTGGGTTTCTTTGCCGGCTACCTGACGGGAATCACACGGCTACTGAATGGCGACGAGCTCAAGCGAGTGCTGGTGATCTTCATCCTGTTTATTTTCTCAATACTATTTTGGATGACGTACGAACAAGCAGGGTCCAGCTTGACCCTCTTCGCGGATAGGTTCACTCAAACTACTTTTCTCGGCTGGCAGTATCCTTCGAGTTGGTTTCAAGCTGTTCCCGCGCTCTTCGTGATTATCTTTGCGCCGATCATCGGCGCCGTCTGGCTAAAACTCGGAGACAGGCAGCCGTCCAGTCCGGGCAAGTTCACTATCGGGTTGTTCTTTGCCGGCATCGCTTTCGTCGTGATTACTTTTGCGTCTACCCTGGCCGCCAACGGACGCGTCAGTGCGATGTGGCTTATTGTCGTCTATTTCCTGCAAACGATAGGTGAGCTTTGTTTGAGTCCCATCGGTCTCAGCACGGTGACGAAATTGGCTCCAGCCAGAATGGTCGGACTGATGCTGGGCGTGTGGTTCCTTTCGATTTCCATCGGTAGCTATATCGCAGGATTGGCGGGGAGACTGTTTAAAGGCAACGACACTTCCGTGATGGTGCGGGGCTTTGGCATCTTTGCCGGAATCACTTTGTTCGCAGCAATCATACTTGCGGTGTTGACGCCTCTCATCAAGAGAATGACTCCAAGAGCACAATGAAGAATATGACCCGATCTACAGCGCTTCTGCTTGCAACCGTTTTCGTAGCTCTAGTCACACAGTCGTTAAAAGCACAGAACAAACTCCTCACCATCGACGACATCTTCGATCCCGCCAAGAAAGTCAACTTTGACGGCTCGAAACCCACCGTTCGCTGGCTCAACGACGGCAAGCATTATCTGATCACCAATGAAGCCTCGCGTCGTGACGTGCCACGTCTGCAAAAGGTGGATGCAGCAACGGGTGAAGCCGTGCCCTTCTTTGATACTGCAAAAATGCAGGCTGCGTTTGATGCGCTTCCCGGTGTAAGCGCAGAGGATGCGCGACAACTCGCCAATCGCGGCGAGTACAATCTCAATCCCACTGAAACAGCAGTCTTAATCAACTTTGCCAACGATCTCTTTTATTACGAGTTTGGCAGCGACCGCGCGATTCGTCTCACCAGCAATCCCGAAGAGGAAGTCGGCGAAGAGTTTAGTCCTGACGGCCGCATGATCAGCTTTGTGCGTGAGAACAACCTGTACGTCGAAGATCTCGGCATGCAGCGTCGCGAGCGTGCCCTGACGCGCGACGGCAGTGCAAAGATTCTCAACGGGCGTTTGGATTGGGTGTATCAGGAAGAACTTTACGGGCGAGGTAATTACGGTGCGTATTGGTGGAGTCCTGATTCAACGACCATTGCGTTCCTGCGATTTGATGAAAACCCTGTTCCGGAGTTCACGGTAGTCGATCAGATTCCTTACGACCAGAACGTCGAAGTCACGCCTTATCCAAAGGCAGGCGATCCGAATCCGATAGTGAAGTTGGTTGTGGTGAATGCTGCGGGCGGCGATATTCGCTGGATCGATACGTTCAAATACCAGCCTGAAGATCTTCTGATCTCTCGTGTGACGTGGACGCCTGACGGCAAGAAGGTTGTTTACCAGGCACAGAATCGCGAACAGAGGTTTCTCGATGTGAACTTCGCCGACGCGCGTGATGGCAAGTCAACAAACATCATTCATGAGACTTCGAAGGCTTGGGTTGCGATCAACGAGAATCCGATCTGGCTGAAAGATGGTTCATTCATCTGGGCCAGCGAGCGCAGCGGCTGGGAACATCTCTATCACTATTCCGCGGATGGAAAACTCCTGCGCCAGATTACTGACGGCAAGTGGGAAATAACTTCTATTCAAGGTGTCGATGAGGACAACGGCTTCATCTACTTCACCTCGACCGAGCACAGTCCCATTGCTCCGCACGCTTACCGCATTAAGCTCGACGGCACTGGCCTGACACGCCTGACGCAAACAGAAGGCACACATCGTGTCGAACTCAGTCCGGCCAACAACTACTTCGTCGATGTCTGGAGCGATCTGAACACACCATCGCAAACTCGCTTGTTTGACACATCCGGCAAACTCGTGCGCGTCATCGATGAAAATAAAGTTGATGTGCTCAGGCAGTACAAACTCGGAACCGCCGAGCTGTTGCACGTCAAGACGCGTGACGGCTTCGTGATGGAAGCGATGATGATCAAGCCGCCTGACTTCGATCCACGCAAGAAGTATCCGGTAATGAGTTTCACTTACAGTGGACCACATGCGCCGCAAGTTAAAAACAGTTGGGGCTCGACTACTTACATGTTTCATCAGTTGTTGGCCCAGAAGGGTTACATCATCTGGGTTTGCGACAATCGCACTGCAAGCGGCAAGGGACTGGAGTCAACCTGGCCCGTCTACAAGAACTTCGGTGAGCTGGAGCTGCGTGACCTGGAAGATGGTGTGACGTGGTTGAAAAGCCAGTCTTACGTTGACGGCTCACGTATGGGTATGTGGGGTTGGAGCTACGGTGGTTTTATGACGAGCTATGCGCTCACGCACAGCCAGTTGTTCAAGATCGGCATCGCGGGCGGCACGGTTGCTGACTGGCGCGATTACGACAGCATTTACACCGAGCGTTACATGCAGACCCCGCAAAACAATCCCGAGGGCTACAAGAAGAGCTCTCCCGTGAACGCGGCGAAGAATCTGCATGGGAAGTTGTTACTGATTCACGGCGCAATCGACGACAACGTGCATACGCAGAACACGATGCAGTTTGTTTATGAGTTGCAGAAAGCAGGGAAGCAGTTTCAGTTGATGCTCTATCCCAAGTCACGGCACGGCGTGACCGATCCGCTGCTCCTGAAGCACCTGCGGCAGATGATGCTCGACTTCATCGTAGAAAACTTGTAAGGACAGATGTGACACTAAAGATCTTTTTCTGTGAGCCCAGCCATTTTCATCAGGTGCCGACAGAGTCCAGCCTTTAGTGCTTGATTTCGGTGGACTGGCACTGACAACCGAACCTCACTACCGGATTTGCCATAGATATAATGGCTGCCTTGCACACGCAAAAGCGTCCATCCGTTGCGTTCGAGAATCTTCGTGAGGTCCTTCCCAGAAATTGATTTCATGTTATGTGAGGGTTTAGCCTGCTCGTCACAGAGTAATCAAACCACTATCTCTAACACTCGGTCCTGTGCGGTGGTTGGGATGCGCGAAACGTCGACTGACAAGCATCCTTCCACAGCTTCATAGAGGTTCTGAAGCAATTCTTCGAATGTTTCTCCCTGCGTTGCACATCCTGGAATCGCAGGAACTTCAGCCCAGAATCCGCCTTCTTCTGCAGAATGCACAATCACCTTTATTTTCATGATTGGATTATACGGTGACTAGGCGTTAAGAGGCGAGTATTAGTGCGTAGTTGGTCCCATGGCACGGGGGTTGCCGCCGGGAGGGTGGAGGTTCCCCCATGGCCGCATCCCTCCCCTACATTATTCATGAACCTGAACCGCAGTTGCCTTTGCTGAGCGATGCCCTTCCGGCTGACTCGCAGACGCAGGCTCAACGCGACGTTCAGGCAAATCTTCACCACCAAATCAATACTGTCCTCAACCACATTGCCCAACCCGAACTGGGAGAAATCTCACAGACAATCCTCAGCGAGATGCTGCGTTTCTTCGACTGGCTCACCCGCATCGAGAACAATCTGCAAAAGCTCGACACGCTTCTCGAGAGCCTCTCACTGCTCGAAGTCCTCGAATTTGAAGCTCGATCCCTCACCGATTTTATCGATGCGAGAGCCATCAAAGTCGCCGCTGGAAACGAGCGTCTGCTCGAGGTCTTGGAAGGTATTTCTTACGGAATTACTCACGATTTGCGCCGTATTTTCGAGCGCGAACTGCTTCGGGGCGTGACCGAACAGTCAATCCCCATCGTTTACGGCAAAATTCTTCACGCGCACGGTTTATTAACGAACTGTTTCCAGCAGTCCACCATCACTCTCTTGCAAATCTTCAATCCCAGCCTCGATGCCTCCAAGCTCTTTAACGACGTCGAATTGAGACTCCAGCAGTCGCTCACTCTCTGTAAAGATTTGTCGTCACTGATGCGGTTTGTGCGCTTGGCCCA